>CAXUIG010000140.1:0-15986 GCA_964250845.1 uncultured bacterium
CGTTGCTGCACTCTTTACCCAATCAGCTTTTCAGGCTCTTTTGTCGCCCCGTCAGAGTTCTGACACTTCCAAACCTATGGGAACCTATCAGTTAAGTTCGGACAGTTTCTTATAAATATATCTGGCGCGTTAAAATAGGTGATGGAAGCATAGTGGACAAGCAGCGAAGAATATGAAGCTGGGAAATAAAAGAGGTATTCTTGCTTCTAGTGCTGTTTTATTCAGCGTGTTACTGACTGGCGTGGGTGTTGCCCAAAGCCCAGATCGTGAGTCTGCAGCGAAACATCTCTCGACACCAACTGCCAGATCGAGGAGCGCAACTGGTGGTGTAGCAAAACTGATGTGGACAGGTCGTGAGCCCAAAGAAATAGCATCGGCATCACAGGTGTCTAGCCCAGCTAAGCCGCCTATTGGCAGAGCCTCAGTGTCATTAACCCCTTCTATTGATGCGTGGATAGCTGTTTCTGGGGCGTTGATATCTGCGATTATAGGAGCGATGCTGCAAAGCGTAGTTGGGCCGTTGGTGCAGCATCAATTGGAACAAAGACGGAAACGTAATGAGCAGGAAGAAGCTGATAAGCAAGCAGCAGAACGGGATAAGGCAGCTCTTGCCGAACGAGAACAAACTTTTAAAGACGGTGTTCAAGCCTACCGCCGCAAACTACTTGCTGAAATTCAGAATCTCAAGATCCTTGATATGCCCAGCTCTCTCCAACTGGAGGACATCTACGTGCAGCTGCGGGTGCGAGAAGAAGAACCCCTGCGCTATGCCAAAGAGGAGGAGATGGCACCGCTGGCTTCAGGGGAAC
Source organism: uncultured bacterium (assembly GCA_964250845.1). GTDB lineage: Bacteria > Cyanobacteriota > Cyanobacteriia > Cyanobacteriales > Chroococcidiopsidaceae > CAXUIG01. Next base: position 810 of record CAXUIG010000140.1, read on the forward strand.
CTACAGAACTGCTGCGGCACTCTCAAATACACTTGGCAGAACGAGCAGAGATTTCTCTGTCACCAGAAGATGCATTAGCAAACTTTCCACGGATGGTGGTGTTGGGCGATCCAGGTGCTGGCAAAACCACGATGCTGCGCTATCTGGCTCTCCAAATGGATCAAGATGCTGCAGCCCAATTGCCCTACTTGCCCGTATATGTGGAATTGGGGCGGTTTGTGGAAAGCGGGATGGATGATCTGCTCAATTTTGCTGCAGCTGACTGGGATAGGCGTTATGGCTTTCCCAATGCTCTTCCCTACATAGAGCAACAGCTGCATGAAGGAAAATCTGCCTTGTTGTTAGATGGACTCGACGAGGTGCTAGTGGGAGCTACTCCTGACGAGGCGCAGAAAGCCTACAAGCTAGTAGCTGATGAGATCAATCGGTTGGACACGCGGTTCTCTAAGGCTCCGATCGCGGTGACGTGTCGCCAGGCTGGCTGGCGAGGGGGATTAAAAGGTTTTCAGATTTTAGAAGTGCTGGATTTCAACTGGGAACAGATTCAGCAGTTAGTCAATAACTGGTTTAAATCAAACCCCGCCAAGGCAAAAGGACTAAGGCAAGCACTAGCTCTTAACTTACGCATGCAGACGCTAGCAGCGAATCCTTTGATCCTCTCTCTGATTGCAATCGTCTACGAGGAGCAGTTGGAATTACCAGAGCGACGAGCTGAGTTGTACAACCGTTGCGGTGAAGTATTGCTACGGGAGTGGGATTCCCATCGAGGCATCAAGCGATTTAGCCAGTTCACGGCAGACCGCAAGCGCGACTTGTTAAAAGAAGTGGCTTGGCATTTTCATATTGATGGGCGTCGCTACTTTCCTGAAGCTGAGTTACTACATCTGGTAGCTGGTTTCCTGCCCACGATTGACATTCCGTCTTCAGAAAGTAAGGCCATTCTAGAAGAAATTGCGGCTCAATATGGTTTGTTGAAGGTGCAAGCCCATGGCTGGTACGGTTTTCTCCATCTGACGTTTCAAGAATACCTTGCTGCTCTGGCTGCCAATGAGAAAGGCGCAACCGGATTGCAGGAGGTCGTCGCTCATCGGTCTGACTCCTGGTGGGAAGAAGTTATTCTGCTGCTGGCTGGACGCATACACGATGCCACACCTCTGCTGCTGGGACTCTTGGGGCATTCGATGGATCAGCCGTTGCCGTTAGGGGAACTGGCAGCGAAGGATGACCTTTTCCACAGTGACTTGCTCTTAGCAGCCCGTTGTCTGGAAGGCACTCCGATCATTAGGATGCCGGGTTTGCGCGATCGCATACTTACAGAAGTGAAGAATCTGCTTGAGTCCTCTTTCTACAAGCTTGACTGGGAAAGGGCAGCTAGAGTTCTAGTGGAAATTGGTGGTAGAAGCACAAGGGATGACCTGCTGGCAATGCTGGCAGATAACAATATTGAGCGCTGGAAGCGATGGAGAATTGGGTCAGCCTTTGAGGAACTTGGCGATCAAAGTATAGCTGCGCGCTTGCTGGAACTTCTGGAGAGAGCAGAACTAGATCTATTGGTGCGCGGGTGCATCGTGTCGGCGCTAGGCGAGTTGAAAGCAACTTTTGCTGTTCCTAGACTTTTGGACATACTTAAAGCTGATGAAGACCATGGAATTCAGGAAAAGATTGCTGAAGTTTTAGGAAGTCTAAGCGATAAATCAGTAGTGCCTGAGCTGATGGACATGCTGAATGACCGGAAGCGAGATGAAGGCGTTAGAAGTTCAATCGCTCTCTCTTTAGGCAGATTGGGTGACAAGTCTGTGGCTCCTGTACTGCTGCAAATGCTTTTGAATAAAACTACACCCCCAAGGATGAAGCCAGCGATCGCTCAAGCTTTGACAGACTTGGGCGATAAATCCTTAGCTAGTGAGCTGTTAAAACAGCTTCAGGATGAAACCATTGATTGGCAGATCAGGTGGTTGTTGACAGAAATCCTGGAAAGCCTACAAAAAATTGCCATCGCTCCCCTAAGGGAAATGCTCAAAAGCCCAAACCTCGATCAGGCTGTGAGAGTGGGAATAGCTGCCACTTTGGGAACTTGGAGAGTACGTGATGACATTCCAGATATCCTCCGCCAGGCGATAGAAAGGCAAGTTGTGCCTCCTAACTGGTGTTTGGGAAACTATGTCGAGATCGGCTATGTTTGGCAACGGATAACCCGCACTCTCAAAAGCTTGGGGGATGATTCAGTAGTGCCAGTACTCGTAACAGCATTCGAACAGCGTGGCTCTGAACAGAATGAATATGCCTCATCAGGCAATTGGTTTGACGAGGTAAAAGGTATTATTGCTGCTGCGTCTGAGTATAAGCCAGAGGCGATCGCTCACCAGGTACTAGCGATGTCGCGTGAACAGGAGTGGCAGCCATTTCAAGATCACCTTTTAGAGAGCCTGCCACAACTGACGACTAAGTCGTTGGTGCCTGATCTACTGGGAATACTTGCAGAGCGCAAAATGTACAATGTCTCCCATAAAAGATGGATGGGGATTATTCAGGCAATTGCCCAAGTAGCCGATGAGAGCAAAACAGTCAAAGCTCTGCTGCAAATGATGCCAGCCAAACCGAGCAGCGATGAGGAGAAGCATTTGGCACAGGTAATCTATGCAGCACTTTATTCTGTCAGCCGACGGGCTGGCGTGCGAGTGAGTCGTGATGGCAAGATAGAATCGCTCGTTGCTGATTCTCAGACTGCGAACGTAAGCTTAAATTCTGCTCCAACACTTCTGTTCATAAAATAAGCAGAGGAAGCTGCGAAGTAGTTTATGCCGAAATCCTTCAAAATTTCTCTCTAGCAGGTGACCGATGAAAAACGCCAACACGACAAAGAACCAATATGCAATGCAAGATCCGGTAAAGCAATATCCGCATCCAAAGTTTCCGGAGCAACCTCAATCGCCGCCTGGATTAGCGCAGGACATGTCTCCAAAACCGGATCATGGCGAGGAAAGTTACAAAGGCTTTGGACGTTTACCTGGACGAAAAGCGCTGATCACAGGAGCTGACTCCGGTATCGGGCGCGCAATAGCTATAGCCTTCGCACGGGAAGGGGCAGATATCGTTCTGAACTACTTACCCAGTGAAGAAAAAGATGCTCTAGAAGTAGTTGCACTGATCGAGGCAGCGGGACAGAAAGCGGTGCAATTGCCGGGCGACATTAGTGAGGAAAACTTTTGCAAGACGTTGGTCGAGAAAGGACGCGCTGCTCTCGGCGGACTTGATATCGTTGTGAACAACGCAGGCAAGCAGCAAGCTCAGGAAAGCATTGAAGACCTGACGACGGAGCAGTTCGACCAAACATTCAAGACGAATGTCTACGCTCTGTTCTGGATCTGCAAAGCAGCGCTTCCCCATCTGCCTCCTGGAGCCACAATTATCAACACAACATCCATTCAGGCGTATGAGCCTTCACCGATTTTGCTCGATTACGCTCCCACAAAAGCCGCCATCGTTGCTTTCACCAAGTCACTTGCCAAGCAGGTCATATCCAAAGGCATCCGCGTGAATGCTGTAGCTCCGGGTCCGGTCTGGACACCTTTACAGTCCAGCGGTGGTCAACCGGATGAGAAAATTCCAGATTTCGGAGCGAAAGTGCCTTTGGGGCGACCGGCTCAGCCTGCTGAGCTTGCTCCGATTTATGTGCTTTTAGCTTCGCAGGAATCAAGTTATGTGACCGGCGAGGTTTATGGAGTGACCGGCGGAAACCCGCTTCCGTAGAGTCCATCTGAATGGTCTAGTGTGACCTGACGCGCCGTGATATTCAATACACGGCGTGGGCCTACAATGGATGCGGTGTAAAACTTTGTTGCCATTTCTATTAGAGTGTCTTCGTTAGGGAAATTGTTATGGAACCAGGAACAATCGGCATAGTCTTATCAATTCTCTCAGCCAGCGCTACAGCAGTCTGGACTGTTTGGACCTGGAGTGAACAGCACGAAGCTGAAAAAGAGCACCAGCGAGACCAAGATGCTGCATTGTACGTGAATCCTTTCCTAATGGCCTGCGAGGAATTGCAAAGCCGACTCTACGACATTCTTAACGATGACGAACTAGAATTCTTTAAACAGGAGAGCCCTGAAGTGTATGATGTGGGTTCTCTAGAAGCAATAGAACTCTTGTATGTCATGGTAATCTACTTTGGTTGGGCGCGGTATGTGTATCGCTATGGTCCCTACACCAATGATCGTCAAGCCATCGAGCTTAACAGAAAGATTTCCAATACTTTTTCAAATATCAAGGACTTTAGTAGGCAAGCTTTCTACTTCTCTTTCTCAGAACAGAGATCACTTGGTCAGACTTTTGTTCGACCTTTAGGAGGAGTAGACTCGATTCACCCCGAATTTGAAACCGACTCGTTGTATAAATTTGCCGAGGAGTTTACCAAGGATATTAATAGATGCAGCCCTTTGTATCAAAATATACGTAAAACTATCAATGCAATTGATCGCGCTAATCAGGTAGAGGAGCTAGAAGGGCGAGAGCGTCTGGTAGCAGTACAGAATTTATTGGTCGAACTCCTCACTTATCTAGAAGAACAAGAAGGCTTTTCTGTTTCTAATAGGTTACGTCAGAAAGCCTCATTAGGAGACAGCAGCATCACTCAATCGAACACTGAACCTGAATTCGTTCACGATATTAAAGGTCGAGTCCGATTACACATTCCTCGGATACGCCAAGATGATTCCTATGCTGAGCATCTGCGTTTACGCATTCAATCTTTGGCTGGCGTACAAGCTGTTACAATCAATCCGGCTGCCGCTTCAATAGCAGTTAACTATAGCCTCGCCATTCCAAAGGCAGAATTTAAGCAGAAAATAATTCAGATTATTAGCGGGGCAAACACATCTTATCAATAAGCCTACTTAAGCCTAAACGTAGGGATTACTAAGAGTGTTATAGTGTGGGACTTCTGGCGATTGAGAGTTAAGTCGGATTAATTCCTGCTTATTGACGCGCTCTACAGACAAACAATTTGAGCTATAAATTCTGATTCTTGATTAATTCACGAATCTGTTTTTTTGTCAAGAGTAATTTAGAGGCGTTGACCCTGCCCTAATTGCCCTGCCCACGCTCTTACTTCAAGAGTGGTCGCCTGAAGAGTGGGAGTTGCTAAGATTTCCTTACTCACTCCCAAGCCTGAGTGCTACAATTATCAACCAAGCTAGGGGTGTCTGGGGAACCAGGCTGAGAACAGACCCTTAGAACCTGAGTCCGGGTAATACCGGCGGAGGGAAGCTGTTAATTGAGGAAATCAATAATGCGGACTGAATGGATCGCCAAGCGTCGTGGGCAGAACAATGTCTCTCAGATGCACTATGCTCGTCAGGGTGTCATTACCGAAGAAATGCACCACATCGCCCAGCGGGAAAATCTCCCGGCTGAGCTGATTAAACAAGAAGTGGCGCGGGGGCGGATGATTATCCCTGCCAACATCAATCACACCAATCTGGAGCCGATGTGCATCGGCATTGCTTCTAAGTGTAAGGTCAACGCCAATATCGGAGCCTCCCCCAATTCTTCCAATCTTGACGAAGAAGTCGCGAAGCTGAATCTCGCAGTAAAATATGGAGCCGATACCGTAATGGATCTTTCCACCGGCGGCGGCAACCTGGATGAGATTCGCGCAGCCATTATCAACGCCTCCCCAGTGCCAATTGGAACCGTGCCAGTGTACCAAGCCCTAGAAAGTGTTCACGGCACGATTGAAAAGCTGACCCCGGATGACTTTCTCCATGTGATTGAGAAACACGCCCAGCAGGGGGTGGACTATCAAACCATCCATGCCGGGATTCTGATTGAGCATTTGCCCTTGGTGAAAGACCGCCTAACTGGGATTGTTTCTCGCGGCGGCGGCATCTTGGCGCGGTGGATGCTTTATCACCACAAACAAAATCCCCTCTACACCCACTTCAAAGACATTATCGAGATTTTCAAAAAGTACGATGTGTCCTTCAGTTTGGGAGATTCCCTTCGTCCTGGCTGCACCCACGACGCCTCTGATGCAGCTCAGCTGGCGGAACTGAAAACCTTGGGGCAGTTGACTCGCCGTGCCTGGGCAGATGATGTGCAGGTAATGGTGGAAGGACCAGGACACGTGCCGATGGATCAGATTGAGTTCAATGTTCGCAAGCAGATGGAAGAGTGTTCCGAAGCGCCGTTTTATGTGCTAGGGCCACTGGTAACGGACATTGCACCCGGTTATGACCACATCACATCAGCGATTGGGGCAGCATTGGCTGGTTGGTATGGTACGGCGATGCTCTGCTACGTGACGCCCAAGGAACACCTGGGGCTGCCGGATGCGGAGGATGTGCGCAATGGTTTAATTGCCTACAAGATTGCGGCTCATGCGGCGGATATTGCTCGACATCGTCCCGGAGCGCGCGATCGCGATGATGAACTCTCCAGCGCCCGCTACAACTTCGACTGGAACCGCCAGTTTGAACTCTCCCTCGACCCAGAACGCGCTAGGGAATACCACGACGAAACGTTGCCTGCGGACATCTACAAAACAGCTGAGTTCTGCTCGATGTGCGGCCCCAAATTCTGCCCGATGCAGACTAAGGTGGATGCAGATGCACTGACAGAACTAGAGAAGTTCCTAGCAAAGGAAGCTGTGACTTCAAATCAGCCTTAAATTTACAGATGTCGAAAGCGCTCTTGAATCTCTTGAATCGAAAACACAGACTGAAACTTCAACCCAGCTGACTGGTACAACTCAGAGCCACCCTGCAGGCGGTCTACCAGTGCCATCACTTGATTGACACTGTAACCCGCCTGCTTGAGACGCTCGACCGCTCTCATTGCTGATTGCCCAGTGGTGACTACATCTTCCAAAACCACCACTAAGCTACCCGCTGGCAAGCTGGGACCTTCAATATATGCCTTTGTCCCATGCCCCTTGGGTTCTTTACGGACAATCAGCCCTGGTATCGGTCTATTCTGATAGGCAGAAACTACACTCACTGCCGTCACAATCGGGTCGGCTCCCAGTGTCAACCCAGCTACTGCTTGGGTATCCATTGCCAGCTGGGATAAGAGAATGCGACCAATTGCCAAAGCCCCTTCGGGATGCAGTGTAACCTGCTTGCCGTTGATGTAGTAAGAACTGCGTTGTCCAGAAGAAAGAACGAAGTCACCTTCTTGATAAGCCAGTTGGCAAAATAAATCCAGCAGGTGCTGGCGCAATGTAGTCAAATCAGCAGTAGCTGCCCAGACATCTGACAGTAGCTGGGATTGGGTTTCATAAGTCATCGCTAGCACATTCCATGCGTTGTGGCAAACCAAAAATTAAGCAAACGTGGTTCTAACCTCAAGCATAAGTTAAGATTTTTCTAAACATTGAGTGTAACCGTTATGAATCTAAGGTTCAGAAGCCTGACTGGTGTATTGGTTCTTGTTGCCTCCGCTGCCGGAGTCCCATCTGGTGTAACAGCTCAACCAACCTCAAGCACCCAAGCGAGCGATTATGGAACGCCTGCTCAGGTATTTAACCGGGCTTATTTTAAAAACGATCCCAACTTTTTCCGTAATCAATCCGGCGGACGTCAACTTGATGCCATTTTCGGTTTCCGCAACTCCTTCCCTGACGATGAAATTAGGCGAGATGCCGAGTTGATTGACTTTGTCTATCAAAGTGCCCTTAAGGAGCAAGTTTCTAGGTATGAAATTATTCGCACTGCAGACCTAGCGAATCCTTACAACACTTCCCTTATACAGTCTCCGGCTTTGAATCCCAAAAGCTTAGAGTCGACGCTGCAACTTCATTAAAAGCTACAGACTGTCTGCAGGAGGATTTGGTTGTTGTTTTAAGAAAAATCGGCAGTGCAGGAGTTGAACCTGCCTGGGGCGAATTATGAGTTCGCTGCCTCAACCGCTCGGCCAACTGCCGTAGACTATCAAAAGTAGTATAGCGTATAGTGGATTACCTGATCCGCTCACTTAACCGTAATTAAACTATACTATCATCACAAGTACGCTGCCTTAGGTTACTCAGTTCCAGAGCCAATGAAATTGAATTTAACGGTGGTTCTCACTTTGATTTTGTTGACCCTGATGTTGGGGGCCGGTTTTATGAGTGGGATATGGGCGTTTAATGTCGGGCATCAAGCGCTCAAAGGCGTTACTCAGCCGGATGTCCACCCTAGGAGTAGGATGAAGGGGCGTAAGGGGACGTCGCTACAGCCGGGAGCGGAGGCGATGTTGAAAGAAGAAGATATCCTAACCAGTGTCAAGGCGTGGATTGAGGGCAAGGGGAAGCACGCTAAGCCGGATAAGCCACAGAATGAAAATAAAAACAGCAGCAACAAGCAGACACCAGCGCCAAACACCCTGGCAGCGGGAGACGCTTTACAGCCAGGTTTTCCAATTAGCACCCAAAATCAGGGAGTGACGCTGGAAGTGCGATCTGCTCGCTACTCTGGCGGCTCTTTGCTGCTGAAGCTGAACTTCAAGAATCAGGGAAGTAAGGCCGTGCAGTTCCTCTATAGTTTTTTGAATGTGACGGATGACCAAGGGCGGACGCTAAGTGCCAATACAGAGGGTTTGCCGACGGAATTGCCCGCCAATGGACAGAGCTTTTCTGGCCTAGTCAGCATTCCCACGGCTGTGCTTGACGACGTTAAGAAGCTCTCGCTTACCCTGACCGATTATCCTGAACAACAACTGCGACTGCAACTGTCTGACATTCCTGTAAAAAGCTAGCTCAGACAAATAAGCCCACTATATACCGAAGGTTAGGTTGGGTGCATCCCCAGGGCAAACGCATCTAAATTACTCTTGACAATAGGCAAGATTTGTGAGTCAACGAAGAATCAGGATTTACCGCTCAACTTGTTTGTCAAGCAGCGTGAGGTCAAGCCAAGGTGATTGTCAATAAGCAAGGATTAATGCGATTTAACCTGGACTTATTGAAACTAAAGTAGGCTTATTGACAAGATGCGTTTGCCCTGGGTGCATCCCATAATGGAATTGGAAGATAAATCCATAATCCAAGACCAAATACCCTCCTTACTGATGGTTGCCGACTTGTTAAATGTCTTGGCGCTGAGTGCTTCCCCTTCACTCACACGGTCAGACATTTTGCTGCGATTGTTGTCGGTGTTACTGTTGATTGCGATCAATGCCTTTTTTGTCACGGCTGAGTTTTCGATGGTTTCGGTGCGGCGATCGCGTATCCACCAGCTTGTTGAGGCTGGTGATGCCCAGGCCGTAACAGTTCAGGCTCTGCAACGCACTATTGACAAGCTACTATCTACAACCCAGCTGGGTATTACCCTTTCTAGTCTGGCGTTGGGCTGGATTGGGGAAAGTACCATGGGCGTCTTGGTGTCGTCCTGGATGAAAGCGTGGTTTCTGCCGCCAAGAATGAGCCAGCTGCTAGCGCATTCTCTATCGATTCCGGTCGCCTTTGTGCTGATTGCCTATCTGCAAATTGTTCTGGGCGAGCTATGCCCCAAGTCTGTTGCCCTGCTTTACTCGGAACAGCTAGCCCGGTTTTTGGGACCACCGGTAAGAGCGATCGCACGTCTTTTCAACCCGTTTATCTGGGTTCTCAACCAATCTACTCGTTGGCTATTGCGATTGGTAGGCATACAATACATCGGTCAAGGCTGGCGACCACCAGTAACCTCTCAGGAGTTGCAACTGATTATCTCCACTGAGCGCGAATCGACGGGCTTGGAGGCAGAGGAGCGAGAACTGCTTAACAATGTGTTTGAGTTTGGCGACGTGACGGCGGAAGAAGTCATGGTTAAGCGCACCAGCATTGTCGCCCTTCCCATTACCGCCACTTTCCAGACATTGCTCAAGGAAATGGCTGCCACGGGTTACTCCCGCTATCCTATCATTGGCAAATCTTTAGACGACATTCGCGGTATTGTTTACTTTAAAGAGTTGGCGGAGCCTATGTTTCTGGGAAAGCTGTCTTTAGAGACTGAGCTCCACCCCTGGATTCGCCCCGCGCTGTTTGTACCGGAATACACGCCTTTGAGTGAACTATTGCCAATGATGCGGCGATCTACTCAAGCAATGGTGATGGTAGTTGATGAGTTTGGCGGTATAGTTGGCCTCGTCACCATCCAGGATTTGATTGCTGAAATCATCGGCAATACGGGTACACCAGAAAGCACCAACGAATTGATGCTCCAGATTTTGGATGAGCAGACATTTCTAGTGCAGGCGCAGATGAACTTGGAAGATCTCAACGAGTTGTTGGATTTGAACTTGCCCCTGACGAATGAATATCAGACTCTGGGGGGTTTTCTGCTGTACCAGCTGCAAAGAATTCCGCCTCCCGGCGAAACCTGGCGCTATCAAAATCTCGATTTCACCGTCGTATCGGTTGAAGGGCCACGCCTGCATCAAATCCAGATCCACCGCTTGTAGGGAGAACAGCCCCTGGAGCCCTCTCCTAATGGACGGGCGAAAAAGTGACACATCCGGCTGCCCGCAGTGGAAACGGCCAAACCAAAATGGATCAAGCCCTGACCGTGTCAAAAACAAGACAGATTACAGGAAACTGGAATAAACTTTGAAATTCTTCATAGAGAGAACCACCATGTTACTATCTGGATGATTTGAGACGGGCCAGAGCTGGCTATTGAGTACAGATCTGATACATACTCGGTCTGTACATTTTGGTGGTGGAGGAGAAGACAGGAGTGCAAGATAGCATGTCAGTGGGACAACCGAACCCTCATCTACAGCGTAACCATCCTCAACCGATCCGCATTGGGGTGATCGGTGTGGGCAATATGGGACAACATCATACCCGTGTACTGAGTTTACTCAAAGATGTCGAACTCGTCGGTGTTGCAGATATCAATGTCGAGCGCGGACTTGACATCGCCAGCAAATACCGGGTGCATTTTTTTGAGCATTACCGCGACCTTCTCCCTCATGTGGAGGCCGTGTGCATTGCCGTTCCTACCCGTCTGCATCACTCTGTCGGGCTGGCCTGTCTACAGGCAGGAATTCATGTTTTGATTGAAAAGCCGATTGCTGCCAGTATTACTGAGGCGGAGTCCCTAGTAAATGCGGCAGCAGACTCGCAGTCTATCCTGCAAGTGGGTCACATTGAGCGTTTCAACCCAGCCTTTCAGGAACTGAGCAAAGTGCTCAAGACTGAAGAATTGCTGGCCATAGAAGCCCACCGCATGAGTCCTTATTCGCAGCGAGCCAATGATGTATCGGTCGTCTTGGATCTGATGATCCACGACATTGACCTGCTCTTGGAATTAGCAGCTTCACCAGTGGTCAAATTGACAGCTAGCGGCAGTCGCGCTTGGACGGGGAACCCGCCCGATCGCCCCTATCTAGATTACGTCACCGCCACCCTAGGCTTTGCCAATGGCATTGTCGCCACCCTAACCGCAAGCAAAGTCACCCACCGCAAAATCCGCCGCATTGCCGCCCATTGCAAGAACTCCTTAACGGAGGCAGATTTCCTCAACAATGAAATCCTAATTCACCGCCAGACAACGGCTAACTGTATAACTGAATACGGTCAGGTACTTTACCGTCAAGATGGTTTGATTGAAAAGGTTTATACCAGTAACATTGACAAACTTTGTGCGGAGCTGGAACACTTTGTCAATTGTGTGCGAGGTGGTAATCAACCCTCTGTAGGCGGCGAACAGGCGCTCAAAGCTCTGCGATTGGCAAGTTTAATTGAGCAGATGGCTCTGGATGGTCAAGCTTGGAACCCCCCAGATCGGGAGTCTACTTATCCAAGTTTTCCAATTGTCACGGTTTAATTCAGCCAGTAAATCGGAGGCAATTAGTAAGTGGACTAAAATCAAAGCAGTACTCTAAGGAGGAAGCTCACAGCCCCATGTCAGACCTGAACCGTGGAATCATGAAATTTAAGGGCGCCGATAGCCCGAAAGCAGTTGCCATCTCTACTGTTTTGCTCTTGGGTTCGATTGCCGCTCTGATTTTTTGGGCGCTTCAAGTGGCCTACGCTATAAACTGATCGAAATTATCAACGTCTCTGAAGTCAGAAGGATGAAGGCAAAATTAGTTCATCCTTCTGACTTCATAATTTGTCATGACTTTGCTGCAAGTTTGGGGTATAATTTTTATATTGATAGTCTGCCCCCTCTTAGGTGGACTGCCGCTGATTGCCTGGATCACCTACGCGCTCACAGGGATGCAGCTGGCTAAGCTTGGTACTGGAAATATCAGTGTCTCAGCTGCCTTTTACCACGGCGGCAAAATAGCTGGGATTCTGGCAGTACTGTCAGAGGCTTTTAAAGGAATTGCCGCAGTATTACTAGCTCGTGCGTTCTTCCCAGGCAACCCCGCTTGGGAGTTGATCGCCCTGATTACTCTGGTTATGGGACGGTATTTGGTGGGTAAAGGAGCTGGAACCACGAATGTCGTCTGGGGCTTTGTGATTCATGATTGGCGTGTGGCAGGCTTGGTGTTCTTGATTGCGGGCATCAGCTTTACGATTGTGCGCTCAAGACAGCTAGGACGTGTCGGGGTTTTGATGCTGTTCCCCCTAATCACGGCACTGTTACATGCCCAAGACTCAGCACGAATTGGAGCCGCGATCGCGCTGGCTCTGTTGCTTGGCTGGATTTACCAGAAAATTCCCGATGACCTAGATCTCTCATCTGAGGCTGGACTTGCAGAGTCTCAATCTATGTTTCGCTTTTTTCAAGGGCGTAAAACCATCGTCTGTCTGGGTGATCAGCTCGATGCCAGTAAAGTCGGTCAAAAGGCAGCTACTTTATCTGAGCTGAAGCGGTGGGGCTACCCAGTGCCGATGGGCTGGCTGCTTCCCCCTGGCGATGACCCGGCACCCCTAATTAAATTTCTCCAGCCCTCAGATGAAGCGCCCTTAGTAGTGCGCTCCTCGGCAGTGGGGGAAGACTCAGAGCAAGCCTCGGCAGCTGGGCAGTACGAAACGGTTTTGAATGTCACCAGCCGAGAGTCGTTGCAGCAAGCGATCGCTAAGGTTTTGGATTCTTACTTGGCGACCACTGCTGTGCAGTACCGGCGTACACTTGGACTGCCAGAAGACGCAATGGCGGTGCTAATTCAAACACAAGTCCGAGGCGTATTTTCAGGAGTTGCTTTCAGCCGTGACCCGATCAACCAATTCTCACCTAGTGTCGTAATTGAGGCGTTGCCCGGAGATGCCACTCAAGTTGTTTCAGGGCAAGTGACGCCAGAACAGTATCGCGTTTTTTTTGTAGAGACGCAGCTTTGGGTTGCGTCTGAGCAAACTAGCTGGGTTCTCCCAGAAGGTCTAAAGCTAAAAGTTGAGGGACACGGAAACCTGCCCCCAGTATTAATCCGGCAAGTCGCCTTCTTAGCGCGACACTTGGAGAGCCGGTATCACGGCATCCCACAGGATATCGAGTGGAGCTACGACGGTCAGACATTGTGGCTGTTGCAATCGCGCCCGATCACTACGCTGCTGCCGATCTGGACGCGCAAGATTGCGGCAGAGGTGATTCCGGGACTGATTCGCCCATTAACTTGGTCAATTAATCGACCTTTGACCTGTGGGGTTTGGGGGGAAATTTTTACTGTGGTTTTGGGCGATCGCGCCCGTGGGTTGAATTTCAACGAAACGGCAACGCTGCACTACTCTCGCGCTTATTTCAATGCTTCCTTGTTGGGACAGATATTTCTGCGCATGGGTCTACCGCCTCAGAGTCTAGAGTTTTTAACTATGAGTGGCAAGGTAGGTAAGCCACCCCTACTAAAGACGTTGCGGAATCTGCCAGGGTTACTGCGGTTGCTGGGTCGTGAATTGAGTCTGGAAAAGGACTTTTTGCGGGATGAGCAGCAAAGCTTTGCCCCTGCCCTAACCGAAGCTCAACAACAATTAGCATACCTTGAGCCACCGGCGCTGCTGGAACGGGTAGACTCGATTCTGGAAAAGCTCAAGCAAGCGACATACTACAGCATTCTGGCTCCGTTGAGTGCTTCGCTGCGGCAGGCGGTGTTGCAAGTGTTGGATACGGAAATTGATCACACTCAGACCCCGGAAGTAGCTTCGTTGCGATCGCTTGCCTCCCTAGCAGCTGCCGCCCATCAGTTATTACCCCAAGTGACTGGAGAAACATCTCAGCTTTCAGTCTTCGACCAGCTGGCTGCAAGTCCAGAGGGAAAGAAAATCCTGGAGCAATTTGACCAGCTGCTTGAGGACTACGGCTACCTGAGCCAGGTGGGAACTGATATTGCGGTACCGACTTGGAAGGAAGACCCGCAGCCGCTGCGGGAACTGTTTGTTCGTATTACTACAGATGAGAGTTTAGGGGGAGAACGCTCAAGGCAAACAGAGCCCACAGACAAGAGGAAGGGAGGTTTGGTGCAGGGTCGGGTCGATCTTAAGGGACGGGTGACGGCAGTCTATAGTCAACTGTTGGCTCAGTTGCGCTGGTGTTTTGTGGCGTTGGAGAAAATCTGGTTGCAGTCGGGGCTGTTATCGCAGCCTGGCGATATCTTTTTTTTGGAGTTTGATGAAGTTCGGAAGCTAGTCGCAAATTCTGACTCGGCGTTGCTGAACCAGGTAGGGCAGCTGGTACAAAGTCGGCGATCGCAACTTGAACAAAACAGCGTGGACACAGTGCCAGCATTAGTCTACGGCAATGCTCCCCCTCTCCCCCTCTCTTCCCCTCTCCCCCTCTCTCCTAACCAGCTGTTGCAGGGAATTGCTGCCAGTCCAGGGCAAGTTGAGGGGCGGGTGAAGGTGTTGCTGAGTTGGCAAGCAGTCCCAGAGATTGACCGGGATACAATTCTGGTAGTGCCTTACACGGACTCTGGCTGGGCACCGCTATTAGCTAGGGCTGGTGGGTTGATTGCTGAGGTGGGGGGACGGCTGTCTCACGGTGCGATCGTGGCTCGTGAGTATGGCATCCCAGCGGTGATGGATATCCATAATGCCACAGCCCTGTTGCCAGAGGGAACGCGGGTGCGAATCGATGGTCAGGCTGGAATTGTCCAAATTTTATAAATAGAGCAATTCTTGTCTTTAGCCAGTCGCAGTCCCCTTGGCTGCCAATCTACTTAAGAATATTGGCAAGGTATTCACCCTGTGCTCAACAAGCCCTATTTGTTAGTGTGAGCAGTTGTATCCGTTCAGAGGGGGTCAGGAAGCCAGTATTATTTGGTGTTGAGAATTCC
>CAXUIG010000141.1:0-15973 GCA_964250845.1 uncultured bacterium
CCCCCCCTCCCTCCTAATTTGTTTGTCATCTACAAAGAAATTCCACCAGTTGTGTAATTCTCTTGATATAATCCTCTGGGTATACAATGCCAAAAATCAAGTAATATTCCAGCTAAATACTCCCACTGATAGGAGCAACTGCGCCGTCACTGGGGCATCCGCTTATAGAGAGCATGTCTATGAACGCCATTCAACCGTCTAGACCCCCGCTAGAACCCGTAGAAACAAGCCGGGCTAATCCCCGTAAGCGCCGCCACCGCCGCAGTCAACCCTACCAGGTGATGGTGCTTGAAACTACGGCGAAACTGGCGGTTAAGGTTGTACTCTCAGTAGCAGCAGTGTCTGCTCTGGTGAAAATCCTGCCTTATCAGTTGTCTCAGCAACAAAAGTTGGGGGAAATTCAAACGGAAGTCAAACTGAGAGAAGGACGTGTAAATCATCTCCAGACGGATTTTAGCCGCTACTTCGATCCCGAGCAGGAACAAAGCGTTATGCAAGAGGAGAGCAACCGTTTTCAGCCGGAGCAACGTCAGGTAGTCTTGCTGGATAAGGCTGGCACCATTAAAGCTCCAGTGTCAAGAAAGAAGTCAGAATTTAAGTAGGCAGGGGATTGAGGAGCTGATTGAACCAAGTTATCACCTTAAGACGCAAGCGACCAGCTTCGTCAGAACTCGAAGTGCTGTTTTGAGGCAGTTCCGTCAGGGCGCGGCGATAGTCAGCTATGCAGCAGTTCCAGTCGCCCCAAAGATGATACGTCCGACCGCGTTCAGCGTAGATGTGACCTTCTAGTTGGCCTAGCAACAGGGCAATGTCAAAATTTTCAATCGCCTGGTCGTACCGTCCCAGATCGCGTAACGTGATACCCCGGTTGATCCACGCCCGTACATAGCTGGGATTTAGGTCAATCGCCCGATCATAGTCTGCGATCGCTGCCACCAACTGTCCACAAGCGGCGTAGTAATTGGCTCGGTTATTGTAAGCGCTAACTAGCTCGGGATTGAGTTGCAGCGCTGTATTGTAATCTGAGAGCGCTTGAGAAAGTTGACCGCTCTGGAAATAAACCAGCCCCCGGTTGTTGTAATCAATCGCATCGTGGGGATGGCGGTTAATCAACTGGCTCAAAAGCGCGATCGCTTCGGTATAATCCCCTTGTTGCGCTTTTGCCCAAGCTGAAGAGCGTAAACAGCGGTCTGGCTTTACTAATTGCTCCTCACGGGTAGCCGGAGACGTTTGAGAGTCCCAGCTGGCGGTTGGCATAGCTGAGGAACGCTGGACTCTCGGATCGTTTTGACACGCTCTTAACAAGTGAGTATTCATGTACTTATAGCTGAGCTTGTAGCTCAATAACATCTTAATAAATTTGCTTGCCTCAGCAGACCTGCTCCTGTGTCACTTACTCAGGTGTCTGTAGTCACAATCAATTCATTCAACACATTCATACTTCATCCAAGCCTTGTTAAATTCCAGAATCGCTCTGAGCTGAATACATCTGGGTAGTCCAGTGGCAGGCTGATAAGTTGGTACAATGTAACAACTACCACTCCCGTGTGTCGGTGTCTTGAACTGTTGATGGCAATCTTATGGCAACTGCAATGTCCTATCCCAATGCCCCTGATGTCTCAGCCGATGACTATCTCGTTATTGGCTTGGCAACCTGCTTCATTAAGGAAGAGGGAGAAGTTCATGAAGTCCAAATTCTAGAGCCTATACCTTCTGCCGCTTTGGAAGCCATAGTCAAAGGCATTCCTACCTCCTATCAACTGGCTTGTGGTACGACTTTGGGAGCTGTGCTAACAGACAATACACCCCTGAAACCAGATGGGTTTCCGCAGTCGGCTCAGTTCGGTGATGAATTTGCGCAACGAGCGATCGCAGCTGCGCGCACCTACAAGCGTCGCGAGAGCGCAAAATCCCACATTCCTCAAGGCACAACCCGCGATGACTTTAAGTACTCCACTGAGCGCAAGCGGGTACTCAATGCCAAACGAGTTGTCACCAAAGACGACAATGTGAAACAACACTCCCACACTCACAAAATTCTTTAAGCTTGTGGCACCGCCTTCTATAATACAGCTACAAATCAGGACAGGCATATGCCTGTCCTGACAAATTTAGATCGATTGTGGTGTCACCAATACCCCAGCTGATTGGCTTACCTGAAACCGACAGCCGCTTGCCACACAAAGGCCAGCAGCAAGAAAAAGACTGGGATGATGGGGAGAACGTCTACCAGAGGGTCAAGGATGGAGTAAGCTTCCGGCAGTTTTGCTAGCAAAAGTGCAGCTTCCATGTTTTTTTAAATCTCTCTAACACAGCTTTCACAATTGATATGCATCTTAACATGACTTGGCTACCAGCGAGGCTAAAGCTGGGCTGGCGTTGGGGTGAGCCAGTGGGCAAATTCAGTCGTAAAGCGATCGCTCAAGATCGCAGCCCGAATCCTCTGGGTAAAGCGAATCAGTTCTGTAATGTTGTGAATGCTCAACAGAGTGTAACCCAAAATCTCGCGCGATCGCACTAGGTGACACACATAAGCGCGGCTGAAGTGCTGACAAGTGTAGCAAGGACAATTGTGATCCAGCGGGGTAAAATCTTCCCTAAACTGAGCATTTTTTAAGTTCCAACGCTCACCTTGCACTAAGGCAGCACCGTGTCGTGCCAACCGGGTGGGAATCACGCAGTCAAACAAATCCACTCCAGATGCGATCGCCTGTGCCATTTCCCTCGGGGTGCCTATACCCATCAGGTAACGGGGTTTTTCTGGTGGCAGCAGTGGCGCTGTCGCTTCGACAATCTTGGCAATCAGTTCTGGGGGTTCTCCCACACTCACACCGCCAATTGCGTACCCAGGCAGATCTAGCCTAGCCAAGGACTGGGCAGCGTTAGTGCGTAATTCTAGGTGGACACCACCCTGCACAATTCCAAACAAAGCCTGATCGCGCCGCTGGTGAGCGGTAATACAGCGCTCTAGCCAGCGGTAAGTTCGGCTAGTTGCCGCCTCTACCTCTTCGGGCCTAGCTGGGTAGGGCGGACACTCATCAAAGGCCATAATTACATCAGCGCCCAGAGCATTCTGAATCTGGATTGATCGCTCCGGTGTCAAGTGGATAGTTTGACCATCGTGAGGAGAACGAAAAGTCACACCGTCTTCAGTAATCTTCCGCAATTCGCTCAAGCTAAAGACTTGAAAACCGCCCGAATCTGTTAATATCGGCCCCGTCCAGCCCATAAACTGGTGCAACCCCCCAGCACTTTCCACAATTGCTTCACCCGGTTGCAGGTGGAGGTGATAAGTATTAGCCAGCACCATCTGCGCCCCTGCCTCCTGTAGTTGCGCCGGTGTCACAGTTTTGACATTTGCCAGCGTCCCCACTGGCATAAACCTAGGCGTTTCAACTGGACCATGAGGGGTTAAAAAGACACCCGCCCGCGCTTTGGTCTGGCTGCAGCAAGCCGCGACTAGAAAAGAAAATTTATTATTCAAAATTGAAATTAGAATGGGCAAGCGCCGTCGTCGTCAATTTCCGCATCCCACCTAGCTGAAAGCACCTGATCCATCATCGCTTCCAATGCGGTTGCATTTAAGTTTCGCGTGGTTTGCTGTTGCAGGGGGGTCGAGAGTGGAATCAGCCGCAAGCAGCGAGTGTCTTGCACCAAATCGAAGTAGGTTGCTTGCTCCGGGGACTGTTTCAGTTCCAGGTAATCAAAACTATAGACATTAAGATAAAGGGCATGGTTAGCAACGAGGGTAGACCGATGTGGGTTGGCAAATACCTCCAGTACCTCCCCCTCCCCCTCGCTCTGTAACTGACCTTCTTGGCTGTGGATGTAGCGGACCGGGCCTAAATCAGCCAGCAGTCGCCGCATATCTAGCTTATTAACAACCACGCCAGTGTTGATGATGCACGGAGCAGGTAGCCTGGTGTCGGAACGATGGTGACTCATAATTAAACAGCCTCTCTCGCGAAACGGGGCTTATGTGGTCAATTTAACAGCTTTCTTCAGACCCTACATTTAGATAAATTATCTATTAAAATTACGAGCACTCAGCAGATGAAATGCCCAATTCAAGAGAAATTTACTGTAAAAACCTTGTGTACCAGTTAATCTTATCTCAAGATTTATCTACATGCTCTCGTACGATGGGGCGAAACTTATTCAAGTAAATTTTCGGACGATGTCACTTTGAGACGGCAGTGGTATGAGAGATCAGCGACGGTGGTGCAAAAAGCTGGGATTAGAACTTGCAGCAGCAGTAGTGTTTTATACTTGTATTCCCATACCAGGTGCTGGAACATTAGACTTGCAGGGCGTGGCTCGTCTGGCGCCGGTGGTAGGGTTGATCATTGGGGGAATTTTGGGGCTGATTGATGCGGGACTGCACGAGTTGGGTATACCAGTGCTAACTCGTAGCGCCTTGGTAGTAGCCTGCTGGATTGCGCTCACTGGGGGACTTCACCTGGATGGGGCAATGGATACTGCCGATGGGCTGGCGGTGCAAGATCCGCAACGGCGGTTGCAGGTAATGGCAGATAGTGCCACTGGTGCCTTTGGGGCAATGGCAGCGATCGCACTCATGCTGTTAAAAACAACAGCTTTGACTGACCTAAATTCCTACAGATGGCTGGCGTTGATGGCATCCTCTGGGTGGGGACGCTGGGGGCAACAGGTGGCGATCGCACAATATAGCAACCTCAGACCAACTGGCAAAGGCGCATTTCACAAAGCTGCGATTCGTTCTCTTTTCGATGTGTTGCCGGGACTAGTGTTGTTGCTGGGCTTGAGCGCTCTACAAATTCTGCTCAATAACGGTCGCACTTTTGTAGCAGTGGGGATGGCTCTCGGTGGGGGTGCGATCGCAGTTCTAACTGGTGCCTGGTTCAATTACCAGCTGGGCGGTCACACAGGAGACACCTACGGAGCTGTAGTGGAGTGGACTGAAGCTTTATTCCTCTGCCTGCTGACCGCACTGTAGCGATGAGCGATATTAGAGCGGTCGCAGCCGTGTGACCTTAAGTTTAAAAGGCCCAACTCCAGTTTCACCAAAAGCATGGACCCGAACTGTGTATGTCCCTGTTTTGGTGACGCGGGTAAACAGCAGGGAATTGGTGGTACCGTCAGGACCGTCATCATTTTCTCCCACGGTTGAGCCGTCAGGAGCAAGCATTGTGACGATCGTGTCAAAGCTGTCAGACGTCAGCTCAATTGCCACATTATCCCCCGCATACAATTTCACCGAGTAGTCACGGGCAAAACCGCCCTGCCCGGTGGGAATATCTTTTTCCGACAGCTGGTCAGAAACCTGATTACTCGCAGGTAAAGGAATTGGATTATACAACTTGGTTTGAGCTACAGCTGTTTTTGCACTCATGCCAACTGTCAGCAACGTCGCCCAAATGAGCAGGACTTGGCTCAACCCTACTGCAAAAGCTTTAATCATCATTGGACGGCATTATCCCAGCAAAACAGCTTTAACCCGTCAATTATAGAAGTTGCTGGAACGGCTTGCATGTCTATTGTATGATTGGCTTTAAGTCACTTGTTGGGGAGTAGCGATCGCCGCTAAGCCATACACCTGAATCTCATACTGACGTAGCGTTTGGACAGCAGACCTGGCAGTAGCGCCAGTAGTGTAAACGTCGTCCAATAACAGCACCGATTTAGCTGGGCGGTGGCGGCGAAATCCTGGCCCTAGTCCAAAAGCCATTGCTAAGTTTTTTTCTCGCTCTGAGGCAGCCAGACCAAACTGTGCCTCAGTCGCCCGCATCCGCTCTAAACCCGTTTGTTGTAAATTTAACCCAGTTAGTTCGCAAAAACTTTGTGCCAGCAGCGCTGCCTGGTTGTAGCCTCGCTCTTTTTGCCTGTTAGCGTGGAGCGGAATCGGAACAACCACCAGCTCTGTAGAAGCAACTTGCGAATTTAACCATGATCTTGCCAGCCATTGACCCAAAGGTCGAGCCAGCTGGGGTTGGTCTTCGTATTTCATTGCTGCGATCGCCCGTTTTAGTGTACCCCCATACACTCCCCAGGCAAATACTGGCAGTTGTCCTTGCCAAAGCCTGCTGGGCTGAAGCGACTCTTGACTTTGCAGCTGTCTGGCACAGTCTTGACAAAATTCTTTAGAGGTTGGCCGCTGGCACAAGGGGCAGTTAGACTCAACCAAGAAATTTAGTAAGCCTTTGAAATTCCGAGTCCAAGACCGCATCAATCAGCCAGGTAAGGATTTCCATTACAACTGACGTATAAATTATACTACATAAGTGACTCTTTATTTTCTGGGAGTTAATTTTTTTGATTATTTTTGTTTGGAAGTAATAAAGCTCTTGCTTTCGCCAGAACAAATAGAGGTATTGCGATAGTAATACTCAGAGCACTAATGGTTAAAAGAATTAGCAGAAAAAGGATGCGTTCGAAATTATTGTAGGAATGCTTATTTTCGTTCTCGGTCTCATCGGCTGAGTAGAATCCTTCTTCGTCATGCATTTGTTTCATCCAAGCTCGAATCCAGGCGGTTTTCTATGTAATGCTTGCGTTCCAATAGCTGTAGCAGCTTTTGGTAACGGGCGATCGCGATACTGACACTGGGCAACTGCTCCTGTGGGCAGGGACGGAACCACATATTACCAGCTGGATCTAGACCACAGAGGCGGTAGCCTTCCGAGGGATGGGACTCCAACCAGCCATCCACAATTGGACCTTCCAGATAAAGATCTTGAATTTGTCGCACTATTTGCTGTAGTTCTGCCTCGCAAGAAGCAACATCTGTCTGAATTTCTTTCACCGGGTTCATTTCCAAGCCTGAGTTGGGGCTGTTAAGACCGCTACTAAAGCTGAGAGATTTGAACTTAGGCAGGGTAGGTGTTTTGCCTGGCAAGGTCTGTGCAGTCGCATCGCTATTTGCCCGGGCAAGATCATTGTGCTCTTGTGCCGCTGTGCAGATCTCAAAGGAGTCGGTGCGGTTTTCGGAAGCAGCAGGCTCAGGGTAGGAGGAAGTGCTAAAATGAGCTAACTGGTGTTGATTCGTATCAATACGTTTTAAATGTGGTTTCATAAGCCAGAATTCGGCAATTCTGATCCTTGGTAAATTTCTCCTGACTCCTGCAATTCTATCTTCTCCAAAACCAAAAACCCAACACACCCTCACTGCCTTTTATGAAACCTGAACCTAATGGTTTAAGTCTAGTCAGCGTGGTGACAGGACCAGCCAGATCTGGCAAAAGTGAATGGGCAGAAACCTTGGCTATGCAGTCTGGAAAATCGGTCATTTATGTGGCAACGGCTCAAGTTGACCCAGTTGACAAAGAGTGGCTGTTTCGCATTGAACAACACCGCTGCCGCCGTCCACCTGACTGGGTGACGCTGGAAGTACCGGCTCAACTAGTAGAAACTATCGAAACGGCTCCCCTGTGCAGCTGCCTTTTGGTTGATTCCCTGGGTACCTGGGTGGCTAATCTGCTAGAGCAGGATGATACCAGCTGGGAGGAGACGGTGCAAAATTTACTCTTGGGTTTGTCCCAAGTCGCCTGTGATGTAATTTTGGTTGCAGAGGAAACGGGTTGGGGCGTGGTTCCAGCTTATCCGCTCGGTCGAACGTTCCGCGATCGCCTGGGTTCTTTGGTTCGCCGCTTAGGAGCGATCGCCCATGAAGTTTACCTGGTCACTGGTGGTCACGTTCTCAACCTCGGCGCCCTCGGTTCCCCGTTGCCAGCAGCAGATCCAACACCCAAGCGCTAACATAGACTTGACTCCTAGGGGAGTGAGTAGTTAAAATAAGTAATTAAAACCTGATGGCATCCGCACAAGAAGTTAGACAATATCTTGCTTACTGGTTCCAGCTGGGGAAAAAAGTTTTAATTCGCAACGCTCAGAAAACCTTGCTGCCCCAACCCGTAATCCAGGGCGATCGCTACAGTCAAGAATTTGAAGACTGTTGGCAGCAAATCCTCTCACCCGATGGCGAATGTTACCTGGAGGGCACTAACGAAACCATTGCGGAACTCCTGACACCAGCATGGGATTTATCTCCCTGCGGGCGCTGTTCCATGCCGATACCAGTCCGCAGCGTAGGGATGCCACCTTTGTCCTGTCCCTGCAATGATTTATCCACCTGGCCTAATACTGAAGTTCCGGCACCGCGATCGCCAGTCAACACTCAAGGCCAACTCACAGAGATTCGGAACCGGCTCCTCGGTAATGTCAACTCAATTCAGTAGCCAACCAAACAAATCTCTCAAAGTGAAAATGAAATCCTTAGCAAATTCTGGCATTGGCAAACACGCTTCTGGTTGATCGAACACCTCTGTGGGTCGATCTGGCAAATAGACGAACACTGATCGTTCATCTGGGTCGATTAGCCACCCTATCTGAGTCTCATACTTTAGACAGTGCAGAATATTTTTCGTTACTTTTGTCTGACTTTGGTCAGGTGACAAAATTTCAATAGTCCAGTCCGGTGCAGTAGAGAAAACATTCGCAACCCCACCATTTTCTTGGCGCGGAATCCGTTCCCAGATAAATACAGAGATGTCAGGCACAATTGAGCGTCCGCCAAAAGTACAGCGTAGCTCTGAAAAAGCTCGTGCAATATGCTGCGGCTTGAGTAATGCGTTGATTGCAGCTGCCAACTCAGTCTGAATCGCGCTGTGTTCTCCCTGAGGCATGGGTTTTTGGATAATACGTCCGTCAATATATTCGCTAGCAGGTTTGGTTTGCGTCAGTTTCAGAAACTCTGCTAGCGTCATTACTTGAGTGGGTGTTTGTACCATTTGATACCTACAGTGTACTACCAGCCCTTGTGACCGAAACAGTTTAGCTTCAAACGCCTGCCTGCGTTAACTCAGTTTGCCGCCGTCGCGGTACCTCGTAGCTGAGGAAATCAGCCGCCATCTCTGTATTTGGGAAAATAGCTCTGGCTTCTTGGAGCATATCCTTTAACTCTAGGTCATTTCCAGGAGCATAGCGGGGGCTGAAATGAGTCATAATCAGTAGCCTAACCTGGGCAGCTAAGGCAACTTGCGCCGCCATCGTTGAGGTGGAGTGTAAGCGCTGGAAAGCAAGTTCTGCATCTTGGTGAGCAAAAGTCGCCTCATGAATCAGCACATCCGCATCCTGTGCCAGCTCGACCGCCCCCTGACAATAAACGGTGTCAGTACAATAGGCAATTTTGCGGCCCTCTTCGGTCGGTCCACAAAAATCGGCTCCATCAATTTCCCGCCCATCGAGCAACGTCACCCGTTCACCCCGCTTCAAAAGACCGTAAACTCTGCCCTGAGGGATCGAGAGCGCCTTGGCTTTTTCAATATCAAAGCGCCCTAGACGGTCTTTTTCCGTTACCCGGTAGCCAAAGGTAGTAACGCGATGATCTAATCGTTCACAGCTGACGGTGAACTCCTCATCTTGGTAGATTACACCAGGCTGCACTGTGTGGACTTGGATCGGATATGACAAATGGGTGGAAGAATAACGACTACAGGCTCTGAGATATTCATCCAACTTTGGTGGACCATAAATATCGATTTGGTCAGGATTGCCAGCCAAGCCGCAACTGGCGAGAAGACCCATCAAGCCAAAGATGTGGTCACCATGCATATGGGTGATAAAAATGCGGCTGAGTTGGCTGATTTTCAAGTCACTCCGCAAGATTTGATGCTGGGTTCCTTCGCCACAGTCAAACAACCACAGTTCTGCCCGTTGAGGCAGACGCAGGGCAACGCTAGAAACATTGCGCGATCGCGTAGGTACACCGGAACTCGTCCCTAAAAATGTAATCTGCACGTATATCAGCCAACCCCTTGTCAAATTTCGCCATACCTTTTCTATACTGGCATGCTAATAAGCAGGTGGAGAGACCCTAAGAGCCCGATTGACGCAATCGGCGTTGCCATTCAGCCTCAATTTGTGCAGAGCTATCTGCCTCCTGTTCCAGCAAATCAGTTTCGGTAGTGTAAGCTAAATCCTCACGACCAATCACTGTTTCGGCGGCAAACTGGCGAGCGTAAGCAATTTTCTTGTGTAAAGCAGTATCAGCTTGACTCAGCTGCAGCACCCGTTCTTGCCGCTGCCGATTGCGAACTGCAATCTTGCTATTGCGCCACTGAATCCAGAAATAACGGGTTAACGGCACTCCCAGGAAAGCGGTACCATACGCCAGCAGGAGCCAGTAAATCGAGTGTACAAACGCCACCAACCCTCCCATTCTGGCGGCAGCGGGGCCTGCCAACAGATTACGGAGTACCAAGGCACCGACAAAATTCAGCGCCCCCAACCCAGTTGCCAGCATAATCTGTTCCGAACTCGCAGAACTGAAACGCCAAGTCAACTCTTGTAGATAGGCTGGCACTGCCTGAGGATGGCGATGTTGCGCCTTAGTCTGCAATTCTGGGAAGTAATATACAATTTGCCCATCCGGACTAACTTCCGGTTTACCATTAAATCGAGTAAGTACGGGCAGCATATAGTCCTCGTACTCTCTGCTATATCCTTCCCCAATGTTTTCTAGGTAGGGAGAAATTTGTTCTGCAACTACGGCTCCTTGATTGTTACGAATTACTGTAGCAATTTGTTGCCAGCGGCGTTCTTCTAGGTCTGCGTTAGGATTGCCATCACCAAATAGAAACGAGAAGATGGCTTCAAAGAAATTAAGCTGGTTTTGTTCACGTTCTCGCCGACGCCGATACTGGGGGCTGCCATAATCCGGCGCGAAAAACCAGAACCAGTCGGGGCCGAACCAGAAGTAAGGCATAAATATGCTCCCACCGCTGCCATGAGAATGACCCCTATTGTTGCTACTGTTGCTGCTTTGATTTGCGGCAGTGATGATGGCAATAATGGTTAGAAAAATCAGGGCAATTGACAGCAGCAGTACAATCCCAAACGAGATCCGAATCAGGTAAAATAAAACCTTCCAGACCTTTTTCCACCATTCCTGCAGGCGCAAGCGCAAAAACTTATTACGCAAAATCGCCTGAAAGTTTTTGGGAAACAGGTATACTATATCTCCAGACTGTGCCACTTGCAAATGTCCACCGGCTTCAGTTGCAAGTGCTAATAATCCTTGCTCGGCCAAATTTACGTTCAATCCTGCTTGGGCTGCTACATCGCCAACGGTGACGCGATAGCCCAGCTGTTCGACTGCTTGCATGATACTGGGATTTAGAGCCATTGCCCTTCCCTCAATCAAAATTAGTTTCGCCTTCTCAAGTGTGACACTCTAATTTGTCGATTCGTGCTCGTCGGGTTGCAGCTGCTCGAATAGACGCTCCCAATCATTAGAGCGATCGCTACTTCCTTCCTCTTTTACTTCAAAAGTAACGTCACAGGCTTTGGGTTGTTCGAGCGCTTGAATACAAATCTCGGCGACTGAATCCCGACTAACCTTACCCTTGATGTTGTCGCCTTGCTCGAAAATCAACGCTTGACCCCCAGGTTCCTCAGTTAATGCACATGGTCTGATAATGGTGTAAGGCACTCCACTCTGCCTGACACTGTCTTCTCCCTTCAATTTCCACGTCAGTATTCCTCCCAGCTGGTCGTTCAAGCGCACTGCTGGCGGCTCTGACTCTAAATTGATTCCAGGTCTACCCGGACGAGTAACGCCAGCTGAACTGATTAGCACGAATCGTGATTTCTTCACGCCGCCATAAGCCTTGAGTGATTCTAGTTGCAAGGCGAAGCCACCAGGCTCGAATTTGGGGTTTAGTTCTCCGTCATACTCGAACTTACTAAGCATCAGCTGGAACGAGCAAATTTGGCTACGGTCAATTGGAGCGGCGTCTTTCAAAAGCTTAGCACGAAACACTGCAATCAAGTCAGCGAAAGGAATACGAACACTTATCCAGTTGTTGTCTACGGTGTCAAAGGAATAGCTGTAGGCAGTGCCATCCCATTTGGGGTCTGTGCGGATGATGAACTTATAGCGCTTACCGTCTCCTCTAACGCGCAATTCTACGCCTTCGTAGTCAGCTAAATTGAAGGGCGGGTTAAAGTTTCGGGTGCGAACTGAAGCAAAGCCGCCAGAATTTGCAGTGGATACATTGCCAGCAAACACAGCTGTGTTTTCTACCAGTCGGATTCCACTCTCACTCACGCCACCCATTACCACATCATCCACCGCCCCCCAGCTATCTTTCAAATCTTGCGATGGATTTGTAAAATCAAATATCAGTGTTTCGTCTGCCTTGTTTAGATTAGCGGCAGCCTGTACCAGATTTTTCACCCCCAGGTATTCCACTCTTTCTGGAGTGTCTCCCACAATTTCGGGTTGGTAGAACTTGACGCCTTGATAGTATTTGGCTCGATCCGGTGTGTCTCCCTCCACGGGCTGCACGCGCACCGCAGTGCAACATACCACGGCTTGGACGTTTTCCATCATTTCAGGAGTTAAAGTCTCTGGTTTGGTGATGTCTCCCACTACCAATTCCACAGTGTCACCGAATATCGCCCGTGCCTTGTCGGCATCTCTGACGAGCGATCGCACCTGATAACCACGCTCAACAAGTCTGAGCACCACTCGTTTCCCGACACCACCCGTCGCCCCAGCTACCAGTATCACTCCCACTTTTTTTCCTCCAACAGGTCTGTCTTTATTATCGTTGGCACGACCTTGGAGCAACTGAATTAGCCAGCTGACGACAGGGATTACCTCAAAATAGGCAAGCGTTTGAATAAACCTGCCAGCATCCCACGAGCGATTTTTTTCAGTCATGACCTGTCCTCATTAGCTAAAAAGCACGTTTAATTTTCCTTGGCAATATGACTTCGCTGCGCTTCTATCATCATTCGCACCACGTCCTTCATCTTATGTTGCGCCAGCCATCCCAACTGTGCTCTTGCCTTGAGTGGGTTTCCTCTGCCTACAGCAATATCGGTTGGTCGCAACAGGCTAGCGTCGATGACAACATGCTCGTGCCAGTCTAGCCCCACACAAGCAAAGGCTACCGCCACAAAGTCTTCTAATTTGTTGCTTTCTCCTGTCGCGATCACGTAATCCTCCGGCTGCGACTGCTGCAACATCAAGTACATCGCCTCCACGTATTCGGGAGCCCAACCCCAGTCACGTTGAACAGAAATATCACCCAGATGCAGCTGTTCTCCACTGTTTTGGGCAATGCGGCAGGCGGCGGCGACAATTTTTTGGGTTACGAACCGTGCCGGTCTTAGGGGAGACTCGTGGTTATAAAGAATACCAGAGCAGGCAAACAGACCGTAAGCTTCCCGGTAGTTGGCTACTTCCCAAAACGCAGCGGCTTTCGCCACGGCATATGGACTTCTAGGGCGAAACGGTGTAATTTCGTCACCTGCAGCCTTACCAGTATCCCCAAAACACTCACTCGAACCAGCGTTGTAAAGCTTAATTTTAGCACCGGTAAAGCGAATGGCTTCTAGTAAATTTAGGGTGCCGGTGGCAATGCTTTCCAGAGTTTCCACTGGTTGCCCAAAGGAAAGACCCACTGAACTCTGCCCTGCTAGGTTGTAAACTTCATCGGGCTGAATTTTCGTCAACGCCTGCAATACACTGCGAAAATCAGTCAGGGCGACAGATTCTAATTTCACCTGGTCACGGATACCCAAGCGCACCAAATTCTGGAACGAGGACATTTGGGCGTCCCGTGAACTGCCACACACGCTATAACCTTTGTTCAAAAGTAGCTGTGCTAGATAAGCTCCGTCTTGACCGGATACTCCACAAATAAGAGCTTTTTTCACTGGTGTTTGTCTCCTTCCAAAGGCGACGGTTGACACTATGTCTTAAGCAGTATAGCCGACAGTATAAACAATTGCTGCAGTTTTTAGTAAGCCTACGCCTACTGTGGTAGGGATGCAGATGTAAAATTAATACTTGAAGTCGGCAAAGAACAAACTTAGCAAGGAAATAGACTTATGATTACGGTTTGATCTATTAAGCTTAAAGTGCTAAGCTGCTCCACAAATAAGAAAAGCATATTTTCTATGTGGAAATAATGCTCGCTCAATTAAAGGCACGCCATTACACCAGTTACTCTGCATGAATTTGTAGTTGTTCATTACATGCAAGTAAGCCCAGCAGCGTGTAGCAGGTTCAAGCTGCTCGTCAAATAAATTTTCTAGTTCTTCTACTTGTCGGTGTAATTCAGGAGCGGTGGGGTAAAGCTTGGCATTAGTAGGAGTTACAACTCTATCTCAATCCACAAGCTGAGCACCTGAAAAGACTGGTTTCACATCACGATGCGAATTACTGCGATCAACCAGATGGCAAAGGGGTTGGGGAACAAAGAGAGTGAACTACGTTTTGGTGCCCTTAAGGAACTGGAACGTATCAAATGGTTTCTGTGGCATGGCAATGTCTTCAAAGCGCTGCAATCGCTCGAAGACTTAGAGATGGATCTCGATGATCGCAGTGAGAATGAGAAGAAGAGTAAACTGTTGAACACGCTACGGGAATTTCAGACCTACATTGAGAACAATACCAGCTTGATTACAAACTATGGGGAGCGATGGCGATATGGGGAGACGATTTCAACTGCATTTGTGGAATCAACGGTAAACCAGGTGATTAGTAAGCGCATGGTCAAGAGCCAGCAGATGCGGTGGAGTCAACGAGGTGCTCATTTGCTATTACAAGTCCGCACCAAGGTGCTAGATGAAGAGTTACGTGATACTTTCAAGCGTTGGTATTCGAGATTCGACCCAGGGGCTGATTCATCGGAGAGAGCCGCCTAAATCCCCCGGGTTTTCCCGCTCTCGTTGCAATCCTTAAAGAATACCGCACTTGCTTGTAGACAAGATACCTGTGCTACGAAAATGTTTTACGAATCACTTAGGACTGCTATATCTCATTTGTACTTAATTTTTAACCATCCAATTATGATGTTAAAAATTAAGCTAAAAAAGTTAGTACCAATAATCGGCCAATCCTTACGAGAAAATCCGTATATTAACCACAGGGATGCACCTACGCAGTAAGTAAATACCATTCCTAAAGATACATCTTTTGCTGATTTTGATTTCCAGACTTTAATCAGTTGAGGCAAAAAAGCTATGGTTGTTAACGTCCCTGCGATTAATCCCAAAATCGTCATCAAGTTCATTTTTTCCTCAGTTCCTAGTTATTTCGAAATCACCATTACGGTAGTACTCCAGCACCCCGAAAAGACCGAAGGGCAACAGCAGAGCAGCCAACGATGTGCCCGTCGCCATCTTTGTACTAAAGCCGACTAAGAACATCATCGCCGGAACCACGATCGCCCCGCCGCCGATCCCAAACATACCTGCCAAAATACCAGCCAACAAACCGAGGACTAGCAGTAAGCTCATCTGAGCAATACTCATCGCCCCTCCGGATCTGGATTTGACTGGCTGTGGGCAGACAGAGCAACAACGCTATCCACACCAATGGTACTCAACACCACTTTTCCTCAGCTCCGTTTGTTTGCTTTCATCAGTTACTACTTAGGTTAGGAGTATATATAAGCTTCAGTGTTGACTTTACACAGAGGACTTGACAAGTAAAGATCGATGTGTTATGAGAAAACTTAAGCAATTCTGTTGATAAATTTTACCCGCACCAGTCCCGGAGCGACTCACA
Source organism: uncultured bacterium (assembly GCA_964250845.1). GTDB lineage: Bacteria > Cyanobacteriota > Cyanobacteriia > Cyanobacteriales > Chroococcidiopsidaceae > CAXUIG01. The sequence continues at coordinate 15,563 of CAXUIG010000141.1, forward strand.
GCCGCTAGAAAATCTAGATGATATATTGGTTGAACTAGCTTAAGTTTCACCAAATGTTGCTAACTTTGCTTCAAATCAGCCAAAATACCAGTATTTTGAAGTTAATTTTGTAACGCCGATGTCTCTACAGAACCTACGACGTAAGCGCGGAGTTATCCTTACAGCTCAAGGATGGCAGAAACTTCAGGGTGCCAAACATGATTCAGAAAATCAGTCAAATTTTGGAACTAGGTACACGCTAACCGAATTAAGCGAGCGAACTGGATTAGCTCCTCTTACAGTTGCGAAGGTATTAGAGCGTGTTGATGGCGTTGACAAACGAACGCTTGAATATTTCTTCAGAGCTTTTAATTTGGATCTATAGCAATCCTAAATCATTTGTAAAAAGTTAAGATTATTGGTATAATGAAA
>CAXUIG010000142.1:0-15964 GCA_964250845.1 uncultured bacterium
TGCATCACTACAATGCGTCACTGCAATCCTGACCATTACTATTCAGGATTACCAGTCCCTAAATCGATACCGATTGCACCCGTTCCTAGTTTCCTGGATTCCGGTTCACAATTGACTGTGATACTGGCATACCACAAGCCATTTTTGTAAACGATGGTGCAAGTAGTCGGCGTTCCCCAAGTCTTAGCTTTTCCTCTAAGCTGTATTTCCCCAAGGCTAGATAGTTCTAGATATCCGTTGTCGCCAATAGTATGAGCTTTCCATCCCACAAACGATGGGTATGTCCAACCCCTATAGTGACGGATAGATTTGAACTTTGGATAACCCCCTAACCCGTTTAAAAACCTTTGAAATGCGAAATCTACGCGCTTCAAAGTTGCTTGCAGTGCTTGTGAACCCAACACCTTGTATTCAGGCCACATCTCTTTGAATGCTGGCAGGCAGTTCTGCTGCTCAAAGTAATCCACAGCATGACCAAATCGCTCATATTGCGTCTTGCGGTTCGCAATTGCGGCATTGTAAAGGTCGAGGTGCATCGACTTCCACTCATAAAGCTGGCGCTCTTGAGCCGGAGTCGGATAAAGTCTGAATGTGGTTCTTCGGGTTACAATCATGACACTATCTTAGCCCCAATATAGGGTCAGTGTCAATGAAGGAAATAAATATTAGGTTTGCTGATACAGAACATGAAGTTCTTGTTGAGTATTGCGATCAGGTAGAAAGATCTATCAACGAAATCGTTAGAGAAGCGGTTCGTCACTATTTGTAAAGTAGTAAAAGTTTTATTAAACTATAGCAATCCTAATTGAGTTGTGAACAATAACTCTCTAAAGAAAAAGACGGGTTACAAGTCCACGCATCGACGGAGTAAACAACAGAAAAATTTGTGCCGAGCACACGTAGTGCGAGGCACAATGCTGACTTTAAAACTGTTTAATGCTGCGCTTGCCTGCTAGATTTCTCTAGCTCTCTGGGGAAGGTTTAGGCTTGCCTCCCCGCCCGCTAGGGTCAGGCATTACTTGCCCCTAACTTTAGCTACGGTGTTCCTGACTAGTAAGGCCTTCTCGAGAGAATTCATCCGAGGCGGGTGACCAGCTGATTTACTCGGGGTCTGCCAAAGCGTTCCCAGGCACTACCGCCGCGCAGAAACAGCTCCATCCAGCGCAAAGGCTCTCCACCGTCAGCCGCAGGCCAGCCAGAACTCCCTGGTGCAAACGCCAGAGTTCCCTCCTGCACTTTGAAACTGCCGTCAGAGTACACGGCATCACTGATCACATCCCCGACTCGGATAGCCACTTTGGCTTCGGGTTTCAGATCGACCGTATGCGCAGGAATACTGGTCTTGATGTTACCGTAGCCATCTATCCAGGCGACCCGATCAATCGGCGCGTCTGGGATTTGGCTTGGTTTCAAGACTTCTCCCACGACGCTGAAGTCTCCTGAGGCAATGGCAGCGGCGGCGGTTGGGAACACATCACGCGATCGAAACTGAGATCCGCCTCGGGAGACTTTCACGATGTGCATAACTTCAGCATGGTGTTTGATGAAGGAGAGAGTGTAGCCAGCGAGGACGCCCACTATTTTGACACCGTTGGGCAGCAGGGCATACGTCAGTCCTTCACCTTCATTGTCGGGCCTGGGTTCAGAGTCGTCTTGGCGGGGAGCGCAATTGTGATAAACTAAGCGCTCTTTGGGGCCGGGGTTGAGACCGAGTTGGGCAATCCAGAAACCAGTGGCCAGGGTGCTAAATGCAGGCACCGAAACTAAGCTGAGCTGTGAGGAAGGCAGGGCCATTAACAGACGCTGCGTTACCTCAGCAAAAGCTGGGTCACCGGTGCCGTAGTCCGCGATCAGGCTGATGAACATAGCGCAACAAAGATGGTAAGCGTCACATACAAGCATATTCACACCACAAGCCATGATTCGTCTAGATAATATTGCTCAATTTTTGGCTCAATTCTTTGCTGTCCATCGCTTTGTTAACGACCCCGGTGGTGTCTATTGGCCATCTGCACGCCCGATCAGTCGGTTCGGGTTAGCGTTGGAACCTTCGCCACAGTTAGCTGATTGGGCGATCGCCGAACGCCTGGATGGCCTCTTCTTGCATCGTCCCTGGAAGCTTCAGCCGAATCAACTGGCACCGGATGTCGGCGTGGTGGCGTATCATCTGGCCTTTGATGAACGCCTGACCTTAAGCTTTAATCCTCGCTTGGCTGAAGTACTGGGTCTGTCGGGGGTGGAGGTACTCGGTGAGAAAGAAGGGCGAGCGATCGGGATGCTTGGAGAGATTCCAGCACAGAACTTCGTCAGCTACTGTTGTTATTTGGACGAAGTATTTGGTGGACAGGACGAAGCGCGTGCCGGTATGCGAAGTGAGGTAAAGCGCGTGGCAGTAGTCGGGGCGATGACTGACGCGCTGGTACGTGAGGCAGTGTTGCGCGGCGCTGATATGTACATAACGGGGCAATTGAGACAGCCAGCCCAAGCCGCAGTGCTTGAAACCGGAATCGGCGTTGTCGGGGTCGGTCATCGCCGGTGCGAGGAGTGGGGGTTACGGGCGCTAGCTGGGGTGTTGCGTGAACGCTGGTCTCAGCTAAAGGTTGTGCTAGCCGACACCGAGAGCGATCGCCTTCGTTACAAAAAAAACTGGGTGAAAAAGCTTTACAAAACTAAACAGATGAGTTAAAGTACTTAACAGGTAGAAAAAAACCTACCATTATCAAGCAAAGCAATCATAAAACCATGACAACAACCTTACAGCGTCGCGAAAGCGCCAATGTATGGGAGCGGTTTTGTAACTGGATCACCTCCACCGAAAACCGCCTGTACGTAGGCTGGTTCGGCGTATTGATGATCCCAACCCTGCTCTCCGCTACCATCTGCTTCATCATTGCCTTCATCGCTGCTCCTCCCGTGGACATCGACGGCATCCGTGAACCAGTAGCAGGCTCCTTGATCTACGGCAACAACATCATCTCTGGTGCAGTTGTGCCTTCTTCCAACGCCATTGGTTTGCACTTCTACCCAATCTGGGAAGCGGCTTCCTTAGATGAGTGGTTGTACAACGGTGGTCCTTACCAGTTGGTGATATTCCACTTCCTGATTGGCGTGTTCTGCTACATGGGACGTGAGTGGGAACTATCCTACCGTCTGGGCATGCGTCCTTGGATTGCTGTAGCTTACAGCGCTCCAGTCGCCGCCGCCACAGCAGTGTTCTTGATCTACCCACTGGGCCAAGGTTCATTCTCAGATGGCATGCCCCTGGGAATCAGCGGTACATTCAACTTCATGTTGGTGTTCCAAGCTGAGCACAACATTCTAATGCACCCGTTCCACCAACTAGGTGTGGCTGGTGTGTTCGGTGGTGCATTGTTCAGCGCCATGCACGGCTCGTTGGTAACCTCATCCTTAGTGCGTGAGACCACAGAAACCGAATCTCAGAACTACGGTTACAAGTTCGGTCAAGAAGAAGAAACCTACAACATTGTGGCTGCTCACGGCTACTTTGGTCGGTTGATATTCCAATACGCCAGCTTTAACAACAGCCGCAGCTTGCACTTCTTGCTAGCAGCATGGCCAGTAGTGGGGATCTGGTTTACCTCACTGGGAATCAGCACCATGGCCTTCAACCTCAACGGCTTCAACTTCAACCAGTCAGTGATCGACTCACAAGGTCGTGTGATTGGCACTTGGGCAGACGTGCTCAACCGCGCCAACCTCGGGATGGAAGTAATGCACGAGCGCAACGCTCACAACTTCCCACTTGACCTGGCTGCTGGTGAATCTACTCCCGTAGCATTGACTGCTCCAGCAATCAATGGTTAATAGCTAGTAGGATAGCTATCTCGAAAGCGCTCTCCTCTGGGGGGGCGCTTTTTTGTAACGATATCGCTTAATAGCAATCTTGGTAGTTAAAAAAACATCAGTTAAAATACAGAATCCTCACTCTCTTTCCTAAGCATCATGGGCAACACCTTTGGGCATCTATTTCGCGTCACCACTTTTGGCGAATCTCACGGCGGCGGTGTGGGAGTTGTGATTGATGGTTGCCCACCTCGATTAGAAATTTCTGCTGCCCAAATCCAACTGGAATTAGACCGACGGCGTCCGGGTCAGAGCAAAATCACCACGCCTCGGAAGGAAGCTGACACCTGTGAAATTCTTTCGGGAGTGTTTGAGGGGAAAACCCTGGGAACGCCGATCGCCATTCTGGTGCGGAACCAAGATACCCGTCCTCAGGATTATGACGAGATGGCGCAGAAGTATCGTCCCTCCCATGCGGATGCTACCTACGATGCGAAATATGGCATTCGCAACTGGCAGGGTGGGGGACGCTCATCGGCGCGAGAGACGATTGGACGAGTGGCAGCGGGTGCGATCGCCAAAAAAATCCTCTCCTCTGTAGCTAGTGTAGAAATCATTGCTTACGTCAAACGCATTAAAGATTTAGAAGGCGTCGTTGACCCCAACACCGTCACTCTGGAGCAGGTTGAAAGTAACATTGTTCGCTGTCCCGATTCAGATTGTGCTGAACGGATGATTGAACAGATTGAGCAGGTGGGGCGACAAGGGGATTCCATCGGTGGCGTGGTAGAATGCGTCGCCCGGAATGTGCCAAAAGGTTTGGGTTCCCCAGTGTTCGATAAGCTGGAAGCGGATATAGCTAAAGGTGTGATGTCTTTACCTGCCACTAAAGGTTTTGAAATTGGCTCCGGCTTTGCAGGGACGCTACTGACTGGGAGTGAGCATAACGACGAGTTCTACACCGACGAGTTGGGTGAAATCCGCACCATGACCAATCGCTCTGGCGGGGTTCAAGGTGGTATTTCCAACGGTGAAAACATTATTCTGCGGGTGGCGTTTAAGCCGACCGCTACGATTCGCAAAGAGCAGCGCACAGTTAACCGTGAGGGGGAAGAGACGGTGCTAGCAGCCAAAGGACGACACGACCCCTGTGTGTTGCCCAGAGCAGTGCCGATGGTGGAAGCAATGGTTGCGCTGGTGCTTTGCGATCATCTATTGCGGCATCAAGGGCAGTGTGGAGTGCTGAGCTGATAGCCAAAGCTACCAACCCCATTTGTCCTGTCCTAACTTAACTTAACCAAGTTAAGGGTGTGGGGTTCCCTACACCCCACACCCTACCCCCCCCTTCATTGACCCGGTTATCTGAAGAGGTCCAACAGGCTGAAGTTGTAGCCAATCCCAATTATGAGTCCCACATCAGTATTACCACCTGGAAACCCTACATTCAAGCGAGCTGTTGCTGTAAAGCGTCGGGCTAGCCGGACATCTACGCCGCTAGAGATCAGCCCAGAGAATCTTAAACCGTTGATATTCCTCGTAAGCACACCACCGCCAATGAAGGGGAAGACAACGACTTGTCCAGATAACTTGTTCCTGATCGGAATGCCAAAAGTTAGGGCATACATTGAGGTGGCAGTGCGGCTGCCAAATACTACTGTCGTAGTGTGCAAAGAGAAGTTATCGGTGAGCCTGGTTTTACCGAAAATTGCCAAACCACCACTTCCCAAGGCACTCTTGTGGCCACTCAGACCAATATCACCACCAATGCCAATGTAGCTGCCTAGAGGACTTTCTTTGGGTTTAGGCTCAGAAGCAGTCTGAGCTAACAGTGCTGCGGCTGTTCCTTTTGCGCCTTCTAGAGGCAGCTGTTGAGCATTAGCCTTAGTGCTGTTTGGCAGGAGCAAGGTAGCACCTAGCAGCAGTGGAATCAGTTTTAGAGCATCCCATAACATAGATGACGACACGCTACGATTCCTTTGACTTGTTGCGGGGCTAATCATTTGTGCAACTGCTGCCGGTACAGCTTAGAGCTAGTCTACAAGGTAAGCGTAATTGCTGGTGAATCCATTCTCTTCGACCCCGATAAACCACAATCTGTACCGAGAACCTGGGTAATAACCTTCTTAGGATCAACTTTTATTCGTTCATTTAAAAGCTTTTGGCGGATTTGGGCATAGGTTTTTGGTTGCTCAAGCCATTTTTGAATAACGGGGGCTAATTGGCTAGATCGATAAATTTTGACCGCCATATTTCGACGCATAAAGTAACGAACTGTCAGGAGTTCCTGCGGCATTATACCACCTAAACAATTGAAAATAATCGGACAACCCAAATGCAACGCTTCAGCAGGGAGTCCCCATCCCGGACGGGCAACTATGGCAGAACTTACTTGTAGGAGTTTATGAATTTCATTAGTAAATGGCAAAGTACATAGATTAAAATCGGGGTGTTCGCGATGCCAAGCTTTTACCTCTTCTTGGGTGCTGATGTTGTTACCGCACAAAGCAATAACTTGCACAACATTTTTAAGGGGGAGCAAGTTGTTTAAAAAATGAATATGATTTTGGGCACCAGCTCCACCTGTGCCAAGCAACAGTGTAAAACAATCGGTTTGAAGTCCTAGCTGATTGGCTAACAGATTGATTTTCTCAGCTTCAGTCATGGGGGGATCGTAAAAACGACAAGGCAAAAGACCCCCTAAAGCCATAGCTCGGCTTGGAGCCATGCCCATTTGAATCCCCGCTTGAACAGTTTCTTCAGTCCGCCCACAAAAAAGATCTGCATGAGGATTAACCCAGTTCCTACTAATGCCGTAGCCGCCTTGAAATTCGAGGCAACAGGTCACGCAACGTAAATTTTGTCCGATAATTTTTTTTCCTAGCTCAAAATATCCTTTGTTTAAAAAATTATGAACGCTGAGTAGGACATGGGGTTGGAACTCCTGAAGCAGTTGAATATAATATTTTCTACCAAGAGAAACTGTTCCAGGATTAATTAATTCCTGTGGCTGAATTACATTTAAGTAAACATGATGAAACCAAGGAGCCTTTCGCTGAATAAAGTTATAAAAATCAACTGCTTTTGCCAAAACTGGGCTAGAATTTTCCAGCAGATGTTCGATTCTTAATTCGACTTCGGAACCAAAAAAATAAGTAGCCCAGTCAGCAAAAGCGGCAGCAGCCGCATTATGTCCGTGACCAGTACTAGAAGTTAAAACAAGTACCCTGAGAGACTCACTTTTTTGTTGAAAAGCTAACATAGTTTACCTCATTCTTCAAGAACATTATTGGTGACAAATTCAGGTCGAACGCTATGCACGGCTGCGTAATTTCTAAAATTATTACCTAGCAAAAATAATTTTGACAATCGGTGAAAATCATTTTTAAATCATCAAAAATTTATATAAAAGTCATAAAATAAATTTTAAGAGTAAATTCTCAAACAAATTCGCGCCTGCATTAATTTAGTGCCGCAAAAATTGTCGTCTCCTCTGGGGGGGGCACACGCAGCTACGTCGTTAAGGAGTGAAGAGCAGGAAACATCGGTTAGATGACTAAACTTGCCCTCAGAAATAGAGAAATTTATTAGTCAGTTCTAGAGCCATAGCGTCCTGTCCAATGAGCTGACCTTGGCGGTCAAATAAAACTGTCCCCACTTTGAGAGACACATCTGCATATTTTTGGACATAATCCTGAGCTTTTTGACTAATCTTTTGAGCCAGGACTTCAAACACAGAATCAGCCAGTCCGAGTTCAACTAACGTATTGTAGGCCGCATCAGCCGTCTTCGCCTGCAAAACAGCTTGCACTGCTTGGAAGTCGCCTCTGACCTGAACGACGGCGGCACTGATGATTTCTAGTTTTGCATCTGCTATATGGCTTGACGTATTAAAGATGCCGCCAGCCAGCTTAATCAGCTTGCCCTGATAGCCTAGCAAAAGGACTGAGTTAGCACCACGCAATCCCGCCTCTACAAGCATTGCACCGATCCAGTTTCCAGTTTGCACCACAGCTATTTCAGGAATAGCTAATCGTCGGGCGACCTGCTGACCGTTGCTGCCAATGCAAAACACTAGATCAGGGTAGGCTTTAACTTTTTCCTGCAATGTGGTGCGAAATTCTTCCAGATGGTCAGCCGCAGAAAGCGGTTGAGAAATGCCGCTGGTCCCAAGCATTGCCAGTCCTTCCAAGATGCCAAACGCTTCATTAGAGGTGCGCTGAGCAAGCTTGCGACCTTCCGGGAGAATAATAGACACTGTTACCGTTTTGTCCGATGGAATCAGTGGCAGTAAATTGGCATCGAATAAGCGACGGGCATAGCTATAAATAGCTGGGTCGCCAGTCGCTGTTTTTCCTAACCCCTCACCTGCTTCTAAGACCAGAGCTTGAGATTGTCGATCGCTCAGCCTCACCCAAGCCCAAATCGGCGTATGGCGAGTGAGATCTAAATTGTCTCCTGGGTCACTCAGCGTAATCGCCAAGGCACTCGTCGCATTTAACTTGGCGACTTGGTGGATTGGAATATCTGCCGCTCCAGGCAGCAAGTCAATGGCGATCGCTAGCTTAGGGTTGGTCAATTCTAGGAGATAAGTCAGGGCAGCAATGGCCGCCGCAACTGCGAAAACGGGTAGGGTATATCCTGTACCAGCCATTGACCACCAGTCTACTGCTTAGGGGACTTGGACATTTTCCAGGGTATCCGATTGGTGAGAGATTGGCTCAAAAGCCTTTGCCCAAGCCTGACAATAGTGCAAAAACCGTGATGCCAAGTGGGATTGTGCGCCGAAATGGAGATGAGTATACGTCGCATGGACTTGATAGCGTTGCCAGCCCTCGGGTGGGAATTGCAGCCTGGAGTCATATCCCTTAAGCGCCAACAGCGGTTGATCGCTCAGGTGGGTTAAGGACGAGCGATGAAACTCATGCCCCCATAGGCTTGAGCCCGCCGTTACCAGAGGACTATCTTGCAACGCCGTAGCTTGACGGTAGCCCAAAGTTAGTCGCTTACCCATCACAGCCGTAGTCGGAAAAACGCCCACCATTGGATACGAATTGTCGGCAAAATCAACAATCTGCTCACACAAATACATCAAGCCGCCACATTCGGCATAGGTCGGCATCCCTGCTTGAATCGCCGCTTGCACGGATTGCCTTGCGGGTAGATTGTCCGTCAACGCCGCCGCAAAAACCTCTGGAAAGCCACCACCGAAGTATAGCCCCTGTATACCTTCTGGCAGTGAGCGATCGCGCATCGGACTCCACGGCACTAATTGGGTTCCCAAGTGTTCGAGTAAGTCCAAGTTATCTGCATAGTAGAAACTAAATGCTTCATCTTGGGCGATCGCCAGTCTAATTTTGGATTTTAGATTTTGTTGGACAGCCGCGTGGTTTCCTGCCCCCTGTTCCCTACACTCCAACAACGGCAATAATTTCGCCCAATCAAAACAATGTTCGCCTAAAAAAGCTAGTTGATCCATCACCGCATTCAAATTGCCGAGTTCGGCGGTGGGGACTAAGCCGAGATGGCGATCGGGAATCGTGATGTCTTCAAGGCGACGCAGAACCCCTAAAATCGGCAGTTTCAGCGGTTCGAGGGCTTGGGTGAGCAATTCTAAATGGCGATCGCTGCCAACGCGGTTGAGAATCACACCAACCACCTGAATCCGGGGATCGAAGCTGCGGTAGCCGTGGGCTAGAGCGGCGACAGAGCCGGACAAACTGCTGCAATTGAGAACCAGCACTACCGGGACATGCAGTAGTCGGGCAATATGGGCAGTACTCGCCACATCGTCACTGCCCGAAGCCCCATCAAATAGCCCCATCACCCCTTCAATTAGGTTATACTGCGCACCTTGGCTGTGACGAGCGAAACACTGCTGTACATAGGTTTCAGATGTGAGAACGGGGTCAAGATTGCGGCAGGCGCGTCCCGTCACGTAGCGGTGAAACATGGGGTCGATGTAATCGGGACCCACCTTAAAAGATTGCACCGTTTGGCGACGCTGCCGTAGTGCTGCCAGCAATGCCAAGGTGACGGTCGTTTTGCCCACACCGCTGCGCTCACCTGCAATAATGATAGCCATTGCTTGTTATTTTTACCTGTGCAAAGTCGATCATCGTGCTGCCGAGAACGTGTAACATATTCATCAACCATTAGATTTCAGAGCAGGGATAATCGCTTAGCCTGCTGGTTATTCTATAGGGTCTGTACTTGTTTGTAAACTATGTGTTAGCTATAGTTAAGTATTTTGCTATCTAATCAAAGCTCCATTTCATTGACTTCAGTCTCTAATACCTACCAGACGCGGTTCTTCTCTTTATCAGCGGATTGACGGAATTTCAGCTGGTCGAAAATTATCTTGGTAGATGACACTTCCTACTCCGGGTTCTTTGTATCCGGCTCTACATATCAACTTAATCTTAAAATATGCTTTTGGTTAGATGTTAGTTAAAAAAGTTTATTGCTATTAATTTTACTACGCTGATTGAGGCCAAAAATATAGAAAGCGTTATACTGCTTTGACTATCTAATCCTTGAGGATGAGGAATTGTTTAACGTGTAGAGTTAGTCTACCTAAAAGATGAGGATGACTGTGTAGTTAACTGTAGAAGTCAACAACTAAAATCATTGCTAGTAATTGCACTAGAAGAAAAATCTAGCTGTAGTTGCTACGAGAATTAAGCAACTTCATAAGACTTTAAACTGAGGCTTTTTCTACTGATGTAACAGCATAAATTGTCAGACGTTATTCACGAAATGTTTGATTTGCTCCCACACTGGAGCTTCTAAAAGCAGTATCCCAATGATTGCTGGCTCGCAATGATGAAAAATCTGAAAATTTGAGCAGGAGAAATCTCAATGAAAGCAGTGGTGTTTCATGGTGTTGGCGACATCCGTTTGGATAATGTACCTGAACCGAAGATTCAAGAGCCCTCTGCTCAAGTTATTGCCGATAGGTTTCACGTTATGAAGCAAGTGAATGACGAGCTAGACAGGCAGATAAAAAAAGAAAAGCGTCAAGCAGAAACCGAAAAAAATGAATCAAAGAAGCAGAACTTCTCACTGGGTTGAATAAAAGTAAATATGCTTCACTCAAAAAAATCCAGTTTAAATGAAGCACAAATTCTCAACTTAAAACAAGTCAAGCTTGTTTCTCCTATTTGAGGAAATATGCATGAACTTAAAAAAGATTTTAGAAATATTTCTGAAGAACCTACTGATTGTTTTTCAGGTTTGTTTAGCCTCGGTAAGTGGCTAAATTCAGCAGCACAATATTTTCCATCAAGTCAGAAAAATATTAAGAGATGGCTGGATGAGATTGTTTCTTACTTTGATAACAGAACTACCAGCGGTGTACTTGAAGGTATTAATAACAAATAAAAACTGATTAAGCGGTCTGCTTATGGATTTAGAAATTTTGACAAATTTTGAGTTAGATGTTTACTTTTTTGGCATTTTAAGTGTTAGTTTAGCATATTAGGTACTGAAGAGCCTTTTAATCAGGGAGCGATAAACTGATATGAAGCAGATTGAAGCTGTTGTCGCTAGTGTCAATGACTTGCAGGATGGTGAAAAAAGGCAGGTTTCGGTTGGTGAAACCAATGTATTGCTGGTGCGGTTGGCTGGGAAATATTATGCCGTCGGCGCGCACTGTACGCACTACCAAGCGCCGCTGGCAGAAGGGGTACTGAGTGGGAACCATGTGGTTTGTCCTTGGCACAATGCTTATTTCAATTTAATCACAGGGGAGCAGGAAGAGCCACCGGGATTAGATTCTCTACCCCGTTATCAGGTAAGGATTGAGGGCGATACGGTTATCGTCAGCGTACCAGAGAACGCATCTGGACTGAGACCGCCTTTAATGGCTCAATACAGTCCAGAGAGTGATGGACGCACGTTTGTTATTTTAGGGGCAGGGGCGGCGGGCGCTCATGCAGCAGAAACCCTGAGAGTGGCGGGTTATCAAGGGCGGATTGTCTTGTTTACCCAAGAAGACAGGCTACCCTACGATCGCACCTGGTTGAGCAAAGACTACTTCATCGGCAAGGTATCTCAAGCACAAATGCCACTGCGATCGCCTGACTTCTACCGCAACCACCAGATTGAAGTTCTGTTGAACAAGCAAGCAGTGCGCGTTGATGCGATCGCCAAAACCATCACTTTTGCAGCGGGTGACACAATAAACTATGACGCACTACTACTAGCCACAGGCGGCAAGCCGCGCCAACTCGACGTTCCTGGTAAGGATTTGCAGAACGTCTTTACTCTACGCAGCTTTGCGGATACTCAGCAAATTCTAGCAGCAGCTGGGCAAGCATCACAGGCGGTGGTGATCGGGTCAAGTTTCATTGGGATGGAAGCTGCCTCTGGTTTGATCCAGCGGGGCTTAGCGGTCACAGTTGTCTCACCAGATTCCCTGCCATTTAAGAAAATCCTGGGCGAGGAAATTGGGCAGGTATTTCAACAAGTCCATGAGGAAAGCGGTGTCTCCTTCCGACTGGGAAGGAAAGTGAAGAGGTTTGAGGGCAATGCCTTGGTGGAAGCCGTGGTCTTAGATAATGGTGAGCACCTGAGTGCTGACATTGTTGTGGTTGGGATTGGTGTGCAACCCGCAACGGAATTTTTGCAGGGTGTAGCATTGCACCCGGAAGACCAGAGTGTGCCAGTGGACGAATATCTCCAGGCGGCTGATGGTGTCTATGCGGCGGGGGATATTGCTCGTTATCCTGACTGGCGTACAGGTGCAGCAATTCGCATCGAACACTGGCGAGTCGCCGCTCAGCAAGGTCGGATTGCGGCATATAACATGGCAGGGCGATCAGTCAAGTTTAGAGGTGTACCCGTTTTCTGGACGATGCAATTTCAGTTTCCCTTACGCTACGTCGGGTACGCCCAGCAGTGGGATGAAATTATTTTTAATGGCGATCTGCACAAGCGGCAGTTTATCGCCTTTTACGTTAAGGACAATCAAGTTTTGGCAGCGGCGACGAGCCAGCGTGATACCGAAACGGCAGCTATCTCTGAGCTGATGCGTCTAAATCAGATGCCCTCTCCAGAAGCCTTGCGCGATGGCTCCCTGGATCTCGTAGGGCTGTTGCATCCCTAAAAATTGATTGCCGAGAATCATTGCTTTAGGCATGATATTGCCTGGATTAATCAATGATTATATTCAGCAAACATTGGTCTATCCAATGTTTTTTATCCTTGTATTATTACTAACGATTTCAGGCATGGTAACGCTATTTTTAATTTTTTTGGAGACTAAATATTAAAGTAATTAAAATCATTCAAAAGACAGATTTTACCTATAATTTTGACAGGATAAAATAATCATCTAACAAAACTTTAATAGTAGGCTACGAGGTTTTGACTGAATACGCTATGGCAGTTTCCTTGGGAATGAAAAAAGGGATTTTAGTTCAAACCCCTCCCTTACCCCAGTGTGAGGTGTGCGTCATTGTTCCCGTGCAAAATGAGGCTGAGACACTTGAAAGCACCCTCACTGCTTTAGCACACCAAGTAGACTTGGTGGGTAGTCCTTTGGACTCAACCCGCTACGAAATCATTCTGCTTGCCAATAACTGTAGCGATGACTCAGCCGCGATCGCTCGTCGTTTCGCCAGTCAGCACCCAACTCTGGCGCTGCATGTGGTTGAAAGGACGCTTCGGGCTGCTGAAGCCTATATTGGTCGGGTGCGACAAATTTTGATGGACGAGGCGTATCGTCGCCTGATCGCATTGGGGCGCAGACGAGGGGTGATTGCTTCAACAGATGGGGATACACAGGTTGCTCCAACCTGGGTGGCAGCCACAATACACGAAATAGCGCGTGGTGCCGATGCGGTGGGAGGACGGATTATAACTGATCGCGCTGGTCGCGCCGCCTTAGACCCCTACGCAAGAGCGTGCCATTTACGCGAGGTGGGTTACCGCTACTTAGTTGCAGAATTAGAAACTTATCTTGATGCTGATCCTGACGATGTCTGGCCCCGGCACTATCAACACTATGGAGCCAGCCTGGCGGTAACAGCACAGATGTACGAACACTCAGGAGGTATGCCACCTGTTCGCACTCCGGAAGACGTGGCGTTCTATCGTGCTTTGGTTCGGGTCAACGCCCGCTTTCGCCATAGCCCACTCGTGCGAGTTACCACTGCGGCACGCCAAACGGGACGAACCAACATTGGTTTAGCAAACCAGTTGAATAAATGGGCAGCGATGGGACAGCGACAACAGCCGTTTTTGGTGGAGTCGGCAGCAGCAATTGAGACTCGTTTGCAGGCACGTCATCAGCTAAGGCAACTTTGGTGGCGGAGTCTCAATGGTTATCAACCAAGTAACAAGGACATTGCACCATTGGCAAACAAGCTGTGCATAGACACCCACTGGTTAAAGCGCGAGCTAGGGTCACCCCACTCCTTTGGTCTGCTGTTCGAGCGTGTTGAACAGCGCCAGCAAGAGGAGGGAATATGGCAGCAGCGCTGGTTCCTGGTAAAGATTCAGCAGGCAATGTATGACCTACGTGTTCGCCTGGATCACTTGCGACGACAGCAGAACTGCTTGCAGCATCAACCAGAGCTGTCATGCTGGCGTTCAAATAAATCCAGTCGATACTGTTGTGCACGGTAACCCTGCAAGTGCTTGAGTACCGAAGATGGTAACGCTAGAAACGAATCATGCACCTCATCGCCACTCAATGGGTAATCGCGGGCGTAGAGCGTCCAGTGAACTAGTAGCAGATGCCCTCCCGGTTCCAGGTGGTCAAGTATGAGCTGTTGCGCTTTTTTCAGGTCTGACCAACACCAGTAGTACCCCACTTCTGAAACAAGAGTGAGATCAAACATCTCATCGGGGTATTGCTCCGGTACGCTCATCAGTTGCAAGCGAACGTGAGGGAGTGTCTGAGTGCGCCCAATTGCCCGATGCAACGCTGCCTTCGAGACATCTACCGAGAGCAGTGAATCGCAGCGACTGGCTAACTTTTCGGTTAGCACGCCAATGGAACACCCGATCTCGAACGCAGAGCGGTAGCGTGCCTTGGGTAGGGCTGCGATCGTGGCGGCGTACTTGTTCGCTTCGTATTCACTGGTTTCGAACTTCCAGGGGTCGGGGTCGCCACTGTATAGTGCGTCAAAATAGCTCGGTGGTAAGGATTGCTTTTGAGACTGGTTCATGGGCTTGAACTGATTCTTCTAAATAAACTTCCCAAGGACGGGAGAAGTTTGTCAGCATCTCTGGTGTAAGACGAAAGCCTTCCGGGTCATCGTCAATCAAGTTGGTCGTTTGGGAGCGGTAAGCGGCGATCGCTTTTTGTTTTAACTCCAACGCTTCACTAATATCGAGCCGCCAAGCTGTGACGCGCTCGGGATTTGGTAAGCTACCCCGTTGAATAGGGTCCCAATCCCAAATCGGGTATTCAATTAGCCGTGGCGACAGCGGTAGACCAACCAGCGCGGTGTGAATCAACTTCCAGGTTGCCCGATGGTCTGAGTGTGGGTCATGCCGCCACGGTAAAAAGATCGTCTTTGGGGCAAACGCAGCTAGACAGGTACGACAAATCGCAACCGCGTCTCTAATGTCAGAAGACTTAAGCGTTGGAATCGCTCCGTCCTGCTTCCGCAAAAAGGTAATTGCAGACGCCTCGACTCCCAGAACAGATAATGCTGATCGCGTTTCTGCTTCGCGCAATCCTCGTAGTGCCGTTGCGGGATACTTCCGAGAGCGGGGATGGGACATTGTGCCGTCACTGATTACTAGTACCCGCACCGCACAACCCAGAGAACGCAAAAGGGCGATCGCTCCACCACAACCTAAAGTCTCGTCATCTGGATGAGGCGCAACCACAAGCGCCGAGCCTGCTGCGAGCGTGGTTATTGTGCGCAACGGCAAAACGGTCGGATCGGTTAGGGGATTATCAACCATCTGACGATTCATACGACCAAAGCGAACTGACAGGGGCAGACTGAGACAGCGCATACTTTCCTACACTAGCGAGTGCTGCATCAAAGACGGGTTGGCGCAGGTACAACGTCAAATCTCGGATGATCCGTTCCATCGGGTTCGGTGGTAACAAACCACGGGTGCCAACGGAGCGCTCACAAAGCTGCATTAGACACGTCCGAAAATTTGTAAAGCGCTCTACGTCTTGCTTTACAGGGCG
>CAXUIG010000143.1:0-15954 GCA_964250845.1 uncultured bacterium
AGAACCGGGGGTCAATTCCACAGCGACCACTTCCCCCCCCTGAACGCTTACAATGCATCGTTTTTTAACCGAACTGCGCTCCTAAAACTTAAATTTTTCACAACGACCAGATTAGCAACTAGAGCTTCTCACCCACTCTAAAAAACATTTACCATATTTTTTGTTATTTTAGCTTCAAACTTTTAGCCACACAAAATTAATCCTTCCAAAGGGAGAGGTTTTTTTTGCATAGTTTATAACAGGCAATATAGCAAAGCAGATATCAACGAATATAGCAATTTAAAATCAATCGTAAAATTTTATGTATTACAAACAGGATGCCTGCGCGGGCTATAAGCCCGCACTACGTTCACAAATCAAACCGGATTGCTATATAGCGTTTATTTTAGACACAGAGTGTTTAAATTTACAATTCAGTGTTCATTGTTTCTGAGTAGTAAATGCTGGGAGCGGGGAGTTTGAACGTAACAAAATACTAGTTGGGTCTTCAGCCTTTTTAGGATTTTTTTGTTAGGTTGGAGAGAGATACTGTTCAATAAATAAGATTTTGGTGTTACTGTAGAGGATAAAGAACAGCAGTCGTATTCCATACTTTTCTCAAGCACCCATTAGGACTGTTAAAAGATGCAGATGAACGAGTCAAGAAAACACTGTTGGCTCGCGCTTAGTAGTGTTTGAAGTAAAGAATCTATCCTCGTGGGAACTACGTAGACGCTCCCAATTAGGCGGTAGTTCGCGGACGAGAGGAACATGTTGGCAGCTTCGTTCAAGCAAAGGCTTAAATAATGACCTCAAATAATCACTTGCTTGCAGAGTCATGTCGTCTCGTGGAAGACGCGCAACGGCAGAAAAATTGGAAGCGTTGGGGACCTTATCTGGCAGAGCGACAGTGGGGCACTGTGCGCGAGGATTACTCCCCTGACGGCTCCGCCTGGGACTACTTTCCACATGAACACGCCCGCAGTCGTGCCTACCGTTGGGGTGAGGACGGACTGCTGGGGATCACCGATCGCCAGGGACGTTTGTGCTTTGCCTTAGCTCTGTGGAACGAACGCGACCCCATTCTTAAAGAACGCCTGTTTGGCTTGAGCAACCCACAGGGCAACCACGGCGAGGATGTTAAGGAGTACTACTTCTACCTGGATTCCACGCCCACCCACTCTTACCTAAAAGCCCTTTACAAGTACCCCCAACTTGAGTACCCGTATGCTCACCTGGTGGAGGAAAATCAACGACGGGGTTTACAAGATCCAGAATTTGAACTCCTCCATACGGGCATCTTCGATCAAAACCGCTACTTTGATGTGTTTGCCGAGTACGCGAAGGGTTCGCCAGATGACATCCTGATTCGGCTCAGCTTCGCTAACCGGGGTCCAGAGGCAGCCACACTCCACGTACTGCCCACACTGTGGTTTAAAAATACCTGGAGTTGGGGCCGCACGGGGGAGGGATATTGGCCAAAGCCGATAATCGAGCGTGTTGACGATCGGACGTTGGAATCGGTGCATTCCACGCTTGGCAAGTTCCGCTTAGTAGCCGAGGCGCTTGCAGGAGCGGCGGAGCCCAAACTACTTCTCACCGAGAACGAAACCAACCAGGCGCGTTTATTTGGTGGCACGAACGCCAGTCCCTACGTTAAGGATGCCTTCCACGAATACGTTGTGCAGGGGAACACGGGAGCAGTCAATCCGTTAGGAATCGGGACAAAAGCCGCAGTCCACTATCGGTTGGAGATCCCAGCCGGGAGTACGGTGACGCTGCGCTTGAGGTTAAGCGCCCAGTCTCCGGCTCCCGACCAGATCTTCGGGTCGGACTTCGACCGGGTTTTTGAGGAACGGATTCACGAATATCATGAATTCGACTCCCGGTTCCAGCTCGAAAAGCTGCAACCGCACGAGCTTCAAGTCGTGCGCCAAGCCCGTGCAGGCTTGCTGTGGTCGAAGCAGTTCTACCACTACAATGTGGCTGACTGGCTGGCGGGCGACCCGAGCCCGCCGTCGCCAGACAATAGCAAGCGTCCTAACTTAGACTGGGCGCATCTCTACAACCGTGATGTGATCTCAATGCCCGACAAGTGGGAGTATCCCTGGTACGCGACTTGGGATCTAGCCTTCCACATGATTTTGATGGCGGAGGTTGACCCCTACTTTGCTAAAGAGCAACTCATCCTGTTGTTGCGTGAGTGGTACATGCACCCTAATGGTGCCCTCCCAGCCTATGAGTTCAACTTCTCCGACGTCAATCCACCTGTTCACGCTTGGGCTTGCTGGCGCGTGTATAAGCTGACGGCTCCAAAGGGTCAGCGGGACCGGGTCTTCTTGGGGCGCGTCTTCCAGAAACTGCTGCTTAACTTCACCTGGTGGGTCAACCGCAAGGATGAGGAGGGCAATCACATCTTTGAAGGCGGATTCCTGGGACTCGATAACATCGGCGTCTTCGACCGCTCCGGGTCCCTGCCCACGGGTGGATACCTGGAGCAAGCAGATGGAACGGCCTGGATGGCCTTTTACTGCGCCACCATGCTGATGATGGCCCTCGAACTTGCAACAGAGGACCCCACCTATGAGGATGTTGCTTCAAAGTTTTTCGAACACTACGTAGCGATCGCTACGGCGATGAACAATTTGGATGGGACAGGACTTTGGGATGAGCAGGACGGCTTCTACTATGACCAGCTCAAGCTTTGTACTGAAAGTGGGTCAGAGGGCGAGACTATTCCCCTGCGGATCCGCTCGCTGGTCGGGCTGATGCCGCTATTCGCCGTCGAGGTGATCGAGCGAGAGCAGGTCGAGCATCTGGTTGGATTTTCTCAGCGGATGCACTGGTTTCTCAACCACCGCCCAGACCTTGCTGAGCATGTCTTCTGGAGGCAGGGGGACGGTGGTCAGGGACACTTACTGCTCTCCATTCCCTCGCGTGAGCGCCTAGAGCGGCGGCTGAGCTACCTTCTAGACGAGAACGAGTTTCTGTCCCCCCACGGTATCCGCTCTGTCTCGCGGGTGCATAAGGAGCATCCCTATAGCTACTGGGTTGGCACACAAGAACACCGGGTGGAGTATACGCCGGGGGAGTCTGATACGGCACAATTCGGTGGCAACTCCAACTGGCGCGGACCGATCTGGTTCCCACTTAATTACCTGTTAATAGAGGCTCTTGAGCGCTATCACTACTACTGGGGTGACGACTTCAAAGTGGAGTTTCCAACAGATTCAGGGCAGATGCTGAATTTGGGCGAGGTGGCGCAGGAACTCAGCTCGCGCCTAGCCAGTATCTTCTTACCCGATGAGCAGGGGCGGTGTCCCTGGCACGGGGAGGAGCGGTGTTATGCCGAAGATCCCCACTGGCGGGAACTCACCCTCTTCCATGAGTACTTCCACGGCGACACGGGTCGAGGCATTGGAGCCAGTCATCAGACTGGGTGGACGGCACTAGTGGCACGCTTCTTGCTACACACTCATCAAGCTGGCATTGCCACATCTTGCAGTGAACGGGGTGCTTTTAGCAAGTGTCCTTAACTGATTAACCCGGATTTCTCTGTTCGGCGAGTTGAGGGGTGAGCTATTAGCCCCATGCTGGCTGGATTTCAGGCGCTCGTCCCCTTAAAAAAGTTTGGCATGTTTTAGCTCCCGTCCGATTCAGTTAAAAACCAAGTTCGGTGTAGCCTCTAGAGATTGTAACCGCGACGCTTGCGAGAAATCCGGGTACTGCCCCTGCTTTTTTGCCTGGCAATTTTCGTTAAGGAGAGGGGTAGTCCTAAACAGGTAATGATAAATTATAGTGGTGGATAAAATACCAGATGGCTCCAATGTGGTTTTCCAGCTTTTTTGAAAAAGACAAAGTTTTTCTAACTAAACGGGATATTCGCGGGTGATCTAGCTGAAACCCTTGAAACTCGGGCAGCCGTGGTGCCATCGGCTCGATGAAGCGCTTTCATTATCAATAACTGTCAGCACCTGAAGACGATGAGCCTAGAGACCACGCCCACAATGGTGAATCCGAGATAAATAACCACTGCGCCCCTCAACAGGGGAAGAGGTTCGCTGAAACTTGTTGACCATCCACTCGGCCCGCGGAACATTCTCAGCCAAGCAAAGCATATTTCAGGCGATAGAGCCATCAGCTCGTTTAAGGCTTTGTTGGGAGTGTTGGTTTAAGGAATGACAGACTGAAAAACTTAAGGCGCAAGCGTTTGACAATTTGGATTCTTATGAAACACCCCTCCCTGAACGGTTACAAATTAAATCTAGACTCATTATAAGTAAAGTAGTGTTTATTCGGTGTTTATCTAAACAATGTAGTTTGATATATAGATTGTTTATGCTTTTGTTAAAGGTTTTGAGCGCCTGAGAAATAAACGTATTAACCTAGGAATAAACGCTACTTCTATCTAATCTTTAACCAAGAAAAATATATAATTATTTTTTGTGTCTGGTTATTATAGTGGTTGCTCCCAAACCCCCTTGGGAGTATACATTAACTTTGGACAAAAGGAGGAAGCAATGGCTCTATGATGTTCCACCTCCATAATTGCCGCAGAATGTTGCCTGAAAACAATGTGCTTATTTGGGCCTATAATCTGAGAGCTAATGAATTACTTAGTGGATGTGATTTATGGTTAACCTAATTTGGTCAGTCGCAGTTGTTCTCATCGTTCTCTGGGGACTAGGATTTGCAGTTCACATTGGCGGTGGGCTTATTCACTTGCTTTTGGTCCTAGCCATCGTTGCCATTGCCTACAACCTGATAACTGGTCGACGAGTTCTCTAACAAATGTCACCCGCTCATGTGGGAAACTTGGTGAAGGCGGTATAATTACTTAATTTGCTTGGCTGACCGGCGTTTTCCTGATGATGCGATTTCCGATTACTGATTTACTGCACGATGCGGCTTGCTACGACGAGAGGAAATCCGGTACAAAACGGACGAGGCGTTAAACCAATCTAGTTAGCTATGTACCTGAATATCCGCTTTTGTGACGCAAGAGTCCGTTTTGTACCGGAATCGTTGTAGGACAGCGTTTTAGAAAAAAGGTTTTAAGTTTTATTTGGCCCACCTACTTATGGAAATTCCAATTGAAAACACTGATTATTACTTTATTAAGCCGCTGTACCACTTCGGGCAGAAGCTGAGAACTCCTGACTATGTGGGTATAGTGAATGGCATGAAGTATATTCCTGGAGATTACGAGCATTGGGAGTATTGGGTCATGCAAGTCACTCCAGAAGGTGTCGGAGAAGGCTCTGTTTATCCGGAGCTAGAGTTACAGCCGGGTTAGACTTATAGGGACAGCCGAGGCGTTGCAGGAGAGGGGTCGGGTTTAGGGCTGTACTTAACTCGCGAAATTATCGAAGCTCATGGCGGTACAATTTGGGCAGAGAATCGTTAGCCACGCGGCGCACTATTTGGGTTTAGATTACCAGCCAGCTCATTTCCAACGCTGTTATCCGTATAATATGTTACCTGCAAGTCTGCGGATTCTACTCGTTGAATCCGATCAACTCTTTCGCCTCGGCCTCCATATGAGATTGCAACAGGAGACAGGAAGGGAAATTGTTGCAGAGGCTGAAGATGGCGAGACGGGTGTGGAACACTTAACAAATAGGCTCTCCTAATCCGAACCCAGGCAAGGGGTTCAGTTCCCAAGGCATCTACAGAGCCTCTAAGCCTTACCGGCTAGGGGGTTTAGCTACCCTTGACCGTTCCAGCTCCTGGGAATCTCTATAGAGCGGCTCTCCTGGGTTTGTGGTAAGAATGTATCATTAAGATAGATAATATCGGAGTGTGTAGAGGCTGGAAGCCTTGATAATGCTTGATTATAACGTTGCGTTATCCCCTTAAGTACAAGAGAGCCAGTATTGCAATTATATTTTCATAATATAGCCGATATTACCTATATTTAGGGAATGTTTCTGCATTAAATCATTATGATCATAGTTTAAGAACAACAATTATTGCCAATTCGCTGTTTATCTTACTTTTATATTTGTAGATATAGAGGTTACTGAACCTACTAAATATTCTTTTACACCAAAAGTGATTTAACTATATAAATAAGCTCTAAATATTAGTTATATTTTGGTTCTACTAAGAAAATACTACATAATATTTTTCATACCAGTTTCTGCTCTGAGGGTTGTTCGGTTTCTTCTGAGCTGTTTGATTGATATAAGCTGGTTAGCTCCACCATTTTCGATTTTGAGTCAGTTGTCGTACCCCTAAAACTAGCAGTGCCTAATATGTATCATCCTACCTCTGCCTGTGGCGTCGTTGTCCTCAACCAACAACAGCAGCAAAATACCGACCATTACAACCAGTCTTTAGATGATGCATCAGTCAACTACGGTAAAAACACGTCTAAAAACTGCACTGTTGTTGAAAATGGTCGGGTCGTTGTTAGACCAGCGGTTTGATCGCCTAACACCCGAAACTCTTGATTTATCGGTAGTGTTTTAGATGTGTGGTTGAGTACTACAGCGGATTTCAGCTTATAGCACCATGATGGATTTATTCTTTAAGGTCGATTGCAATGGCAGGCTTACAACCAATGCCAATACTACAATCAAAAGCAAAAGTTGCTAAAAATCTAGCCTAATTATCAGTAAAATCAGCGTTTAGTTCGATGTTTAAATTTTAACTATATATTTAGATATATAACTTATCTAAACTTAATATTTATTTCTATAGCTTAAAATAGAAATTTTTACCCAATATTTGCTAAACCTTAATTTATACCTTGCTTTGAGAAAAAAAATCATACATGATGAATTGGCGTAGTTGGAGCCGAGTCCGTTTGCTACAAAGCTTGCGTAGTTGGGACTCCAGAGAAAAAACCTGCTGATGGATAGAGACTTGTAAAGAGTTAGTTGAAGTGCTGGCCAAGAACAATAGTTAATTTACGATCGCCAAATAATCAAAGGTAAGAGTATGAACATTTACTATTTTTCTGAACTACCCCCTGACCCGAAGATGGTCGCCTGTCTGGGCGGTGCTATCACTACTCAGTTCAAGGGCTCCATCAGCGACATTCACCGTCGAGGTAATCAAATCACATTTACCGAAGCCATGGTTATTGGTGGGCAGACGCTAAATGTCTGTCAGCTCATTCCCGCTGAATCGATTGTGGTAGTAGAGGAGCCATTACTGCTGCAAGATGCTTGGTTAAAGGCAGGAGTAGCTACATTGCTAATACCTCAGATGAAGCAAGAGGCAGGCAATTGGGGAAGCATTTTGTTCAAATACTGCGGACTTTTACAGGTTCATCAGATCGAAGTAGTCACCTCTGTGTGGTCTAGCGGCACTCCAAACACTGAAAAGCCAAGCTTGTCACGTTCCAGTAAAATCTGAAGGCGGAAATACTCAAAGCTTCAATAGCTAATCATTTATGTTGCTCCAAGGATTTTTTCAAATTGCCCTCACGCTACTCCTTGTGGTAATCCTGACTCCAATTCTGGGAGGCTATTTGGCTCGGGTCTTTATGGCCAAGAAAACCTTCCTCGATCCTGTGATCACGCCCGTAGAGCGGATACTTTACCTACTAGGCGGCATTCGCCCAGAGGAGGAAATGACTGGTTGGCAGTATGCCCAGGCCGTGCTAATCAGTAATTCGGCTATGGCGATTTTGGTCTTTCTACTGCTGATGTTTCAAGCAAAGCTTCCCCTAAATCCAACTGGTTTAGGAATGCCAACTTGGGATACAGCTTTGCATACAACCATATCATTTTTGGTCACTGCCGACCTGCAACACTATTCTGGCGAGACAACCATGTCGTACCTCAGCCAGATAGCAGCTTTGGGTTTTTTGATGTTTGTTGCTCCCGCCACTGGCGCTGCGGTGGGAATTGCCTTCATTCGGGGTTTGACTGGCAGACCATTGGGCAACTTCTATGTTGATTTAACCCGCTTCGTCACTCGGGTCTTACTACCCATCTCCATCGTGGCTGCTGTGTTGTTGATGATATTGGGCGTACCAGAAACGTTAGGCGGCCCGACAATAGTGACCAGCTTGGAGGGGGCAACTCAAGCCATTGCCCGTGGTCCAGTGGCGCATTTTGAGAGCATCAAAATGCTGGCGGAGAATGGCGGTGGTTTTTTTGGTGCCAGCTCCGCCCACCCCTATGAAAATCCCAATGGTGCTAGCAATCTATTAGAAGTCGTAGCTCAGCTAGTCATTCCCGCTGCTTTTATCTACACCTACGGTGTGTTCATCGGTAACACTAGGCAGACGTGGCTACTTTTTGGGATGGTGTTTGCCATCTTTGTGGTGCTGGTTGGAGTAACTGCTGTTGGGGAGTATTTAGGCAATCCGCTGGTGAATTCCCTTTTGGGGGAGCAGCCCAATTTAGAAGGCCAAGAAGTCAGACTGGGTTGGGCGCAAACAGCTTTATTTGCGATCGCCACCACAGCCACCATGACTGGCTCATCCAACGCAGCCTTCGATTCCCTTATGCCTTGGGGTGATTTTTGTGCCCTCTTCAACATGTTTGTTCAAGTCATTTGGGGGGCAGTGGGAACCGGAACTGCTTACTTATTAGTCTACCTGTTTTTGGCGGTGTTTCTGACTGGCTTGATGGTAGGGCGAACCCCGGAGTTTCTAGCACGCAAGATTGACCAACGGGAAATCACTCTGGTGGGCGTGATTGTACTCATCCACCCCATCTTGATTTTGATTCCCGCTAGCATCACCCTAGCCTTTCCCGATGCTTTGGCAGGCATAAGCAATCCAGGCTTTCACGGGCTGACCCAGGTGGTCTATGAGTATGCCTCAGCTGCTGCTGGCAATGGTTCAGACATGGCAGGGTTAGGAAATAGTCAACCCGCGCCCACAGCCCTGTGGTACAACTTGACTACTGGTGTTGTCCTCTGGCTGGGACGGTTTATCCCGATCATTGCCCTGCTACTTTTAACCGACAGTATGTCCCAAAAACCAACTACACATGTAACCGATGCTACATTGCGGACTGATACTGCCCTGTTTACGGGGGTAACAGCCGCAATTATTCTGATTTTGGGGGTACTGACGTTTCTTCCTGTTCTGGCTTTAGGTCCTGTAGCTGAAGCCTTTCAACTGGCAAGTGGACGGTAGACCCTGAATAGTGTTTTAGAGTAAGCGCCAGGGTTTATTCAGCGTTTAGCCGGAAAATATATCTTCATATATAGACATTACCTCAACTCAACCAACTGTTTTATGTCTCTGGGGCTATGTGGTTTTATATAAAAGATGTATAAACCTTAACTTATCCCTTGTTATTAGGAGAAAAGCACCAGATAATTAAATTTGGATATGTCTGAAAACATGGTAAAAACTAGCCATGTCTAAAACGACAATTTTTATACAGCCAAAGTGCTCTGGCTACTAATTAACTAAATAGTTATGTTGCGGTGTGCTTTAACAGCCATACAGTTGCCACAAAACTGCATCGTGTTTGGGCTAGTGAGAAGAAAACCAATCCAGTTTGATGGTCTCCTTTCTCCAAGCCGCTTGATTTGAGCATCCAATTTATCGATGAGTTGTTCTGATCCATGTTGCAAGGTTTCATTCAAATTGCACTAACGCTACTGATTGTCGTAGCCATCACTCCCTTTTTCGGAAGATACATGGCGCGTGTCTACCTGGGACAGAAAACCTTTCTTGACCCCGTAATGATTCCTGTAGAGCGAGCCTTATACGCCCTGGGCGATGTGCGTGTCAAAGAGGACATGAACGGTTGGCAATACATTCGGGCTGTCCTCTACAGCAATATTGTTGGCAGCGTGCTGATATTTTTGCTGTTGATGTTTCAGGGGTTTCTGCCGCTGAATCCAACGGGTTTGGGTGCACCTACTTGGGATACGGTACTCCATACCACGATTTCATTTCTGACCAATACTGACCAGCAGCACTACTCTGGTGAAAATACTCTGAGTTATCTGAGCCAGTTAGTGGCAGTGGGCTATTTTTTCTTTTTGTCAGCCGCAACTGGGTTGGCAGTGGGCATTGCCTTTATTCGAGGGTTGACGGGCAGATCGTTGGGTAACTTTTACATTGACATAACCCTTTCGATTACGCGAATTTTACTGCCAATATCTATCATTGGTGCTGTGGTGTTGATAGCGCTGGGTGTACCAGAAACGCTTGCCGGACCTGCTAGTGTCACAACTCTGGAGGGGGCAAAGCAAGCGATCGCCCGTGGACCTGTTGCCCACTTTGAAATCATCAAGCAGCTGGGTGAAAATGGCGGTGGCTTTTTCGGCCAGAATTCAGCTCACCCGTTTGAAAATCCCAATCCTGCTGCCAATCTGCTGGCAACCATCACCATGATCAGCATCCCGGCTGCATTTATCTACACCTATGGTGTGATTGCAGGTAACACCAAGCAAGGCTGGTTGCTGTTCTGGATGGTATTTGCCATTGGTGTGGTTCTGATTGCGATCACTGCCATTGGTGAATACCAAGGCAACCCGCTAGTCAATCCCCTGTTGGGGGGAGAAGAGCCCAATTTAGAGGGCAAAGAGGTCAGATTTGGCTGGGCGCAATCAGCACTGTTTGCCGTCATCACTACCGCTACGATGTGCGGAGCGGTGAATGGGATGCACGATTCTCTGATGCCTTCGGGAATCTTCTCTACCCTATTTAACTTGTTCATTCAGGTAGTCTGGGGTGGTCAAGGAACCGGGACGGCTTACCTGTTCATTTACCTGATTTTGTCGGTGTTTGTCACGGGCTTAATGGTGGGACGCACCCCGGAGTTTTTGGGCCGCAAAATTGAAAAATGGGAAGTGGTACTCGCCAGCGTGGTGCTGCTCGTCCATCCGATTGTGGTTTTATTTCCGGCGGCGATCACCCTGGCGTTTCCTGATCAATTAGCAGGTACCGGCAATCCAGGGTTTCACGGCCTCTCTGAGGTGGTGTATGAGTATGCCTCAGCCGCAGCTAACAATGGTTCTGGATTGGCTGGTTTAGGTAACGTTGAACCCGCACCTACAGCCTTGTGGTGGAATCTAAGTTGCCTTGTCCCCCTCATAGCGGGACGCTACGTCCCGATTGTGGCGATGTTGCTCCTGGCTGACAGTATGGCGCACAAACAACCCGTACCCGAAACCACTGGCACACTCAGAACCGACACACTTTTATTTACGAGCGTCACGGCTGGGATAATTTTGATCCTGGGGGTGCTGACGTTCTTTCCTGTTATAGCTTTGGGCCCTATAGCTGAAGGCTTTCAAATCGCTAGCGGCGCCAAATAGAGTTTGTGCATTCTGACTACTGTTCATTAATGCCATTGTGACTTCTGAATTCAGATTATGGACTCTGCAAATCCTTCCTCAAGTCGACCCCCTCGTCCTCAACCAGGCGGACCCCGCTCAGGGCGCAAACATACGCCAAAGGTAGACACGAAAGGGCTTTACCAAAGAGCTGTCCGGGAATCCTTTGTGAAGCTCAACCCGCGAGTGATGATCAAAAACCCAGTCATGTTCGTAGTTTGGGTTGGTACGATCATCACCGCGCTAATGACGATTGACCCAAACCTATTTGGCCCAGTGGAGGGTAAGAACCTACGCTTTTTCAATGGTTTGATTACCTTCATTTTGTTCTTCACTATTGTGTTTGCCAACTTTGCTGAGGCGGTGGCTGAAGGACGCGGTAAGGCGCAGGCGGATGCCCTGCGGGCGACTAAGTCAGATACCAGTGCCCGGAAAATCTTGGCCGATGGCTCAGTGCAGGAGGTATCTTCAACTTCACTACGCAAGGGCGATCTAGTCAAAGTGATTGCTGGTGATGTCATACCAGCTGATGGAGAAGTGATTGACGGTGTCGCCAGTGTGGATGAATCAGCGATTACGGGTGAATCGGCACCGGTGCTAAAGGAGCCTGGGTCGGATGTTGCCAGTTCTGTCACCGGCGGCACGCGCATTCTCTCAGATGAACTCACTATCCGAGTAACATCTGACCCTGGCAAGGGATTTATTGACCGGATGATTGCCCTGGTGGAGGGAGCAGAGCGCACGAAAACGCCGAATGAAATTGCCCTGACGGTATTACTGGCGGTTCTGACCCTGGTTTTTCTGTTCGTTGTAGCGACGCTCCCCACAATTGCCAACTATGTCAAGAGTCCAGTCAGCGTAGCAATTTTGATTGCCCTGCTAGTGGCGCTGATTCCGACGACGATTGGCGGGTTGCTGAGTGCTATTGGGATTGCGGGCATGGACCGAGTTGCCCAGTTTAACGTCATCGCCACCTCTGGACGGGCGGTGGAGGCTTGCGGCGATGTCAACACCCTGATTTTGGATAAGACCGGTACGATCACACTCGGGAACCGCTTGGCGGACGAGTTCATACCAGTCAACGGTCACTCGATGGAGGAAATTGCTAAAGTGGCATTGGCTGCGAGTGTGTTTGATCAGACGCCGGAAGGAAAGTCGATTGTGCGACTGGCTGAGAAGTTAGGCGCAACAGTCAATTTTGACCGCACGCGGGCGGAAGGAATTGAGTTCTCGGCTAAAACTAAAATGAGTGGGACGAACTTGCCCGATGGCGGCGAGGCGCGTAAGGGAGCCGTGGAAGCGATTAAGGGGTTTGTGCGATCGCGTAGCGGGGCTAGTGCCGGATCATCCGGCGGACAAAATATGTCTGAACTCAATGACGCCTTCGAACGGGTTTCCCGCCTCGGGGGTACACCCCTCGCCGTAGCCCTTGAGGGCGATATCTACGGCATCATCTACCTCAAAGACATTGTTAAACCCGGTATCCGCGAACGCTTTGACCAGATGCGACGGATGGGCATCCGCACCATTATGCTAACGGGGGACAACCGGATTACGGCTTCTGTGATTGCCCAGGAAGCTGGCGTGGATGACTTCATTGCCGAAGCGACGCCGGAAGACAAAATGAGCGTAATTCAACGGGAACAGGCGGAAGGCAAATTAGTGGCGATGACGGGGGACGGCACTAACGATGCCCCGGCGCTAGCCCAAGCAAATGTCGGGGTAGCGATGAACTCTGGCACCCAGGCGGCTAAAGAAGCAGCCAACATGGTGGATTTGGACTCTGACCCCACAAAGCTGATCGATATCGTTGCCATTGGCAAACAATTGCTAATTACTCGCGGGGCGCTGACTACCTTTTCGATCGCCAACGATATTTCCAAGTACTTCGCTATTATCCCAGCCATGTTCGCGGCAGCTGGGATTGGCAGCCTCAATATCATGGGCTTGGCGAGTGCTAATTCGGCGGTGTTGTCGGCGCTGATTTACAACGCCCTGATTATTCCGGCTTTGATTCCCTTGGCGCTTCAGGGTGTGAAGTTCAGACCGCTGAATGCGAATCAGTTGTTGCAACGCAACATCCTGATTTATGGACTCGGGGGGGTGATTGCGCCGTTTATTGCGATTAAGTTGATTGACATTTTGATCACGGCGGTGCATTTGGCGTAAGAGGAACGAATCGCGCTCCAGAGCGCAGAGTATAGAGTTGGAGGAGAGTTATGAAGCGAGTTGATTTATTGGCTGGTTTTTTGCCTGTGGAGATGGTGGAGGGGATGAGTTTTGTCTGGTCGCAATCGCGGCGGCAACGTCTGCCACAAGCTATCTTTTTAATGTTGTGTCTGAATCTAGTGATTGCCCCAGCTGTTTATGCGGCAGCGGGTGGACAATTGGAACGTCGCTATGCCTACGCGATTGGTGTATTGAGTTTGGTGACGTTGGGACTCTGTATTTACCTGTTTACCGTCGTTTTTCAGCCGGAGCGTTTCTAATGTCTATCGTTCGAGACACCACTAGAGCAATTCGCGTGACCCTGGTTCTCTGGCTACTGACGGCATTGATCTACCCTGGGGTCATGCTCCTCGTGGCTTTGGCATTCCCATACCAAGCTGATGGCAGCTTGCTTAAGAATTCCCAGGGACAAGTGGTGGGTTCTGCTTTAATCGGTCAACCTTTCACATCAGATCGGTACTTCTGGAGTCGTCCCAGTACGGTCGATTACAGTACAGCCGATCCAAAGAGTGATAAGAATAATGTCCTCAAAACGGGTACTTCTGGTGCCAGCAATCTGGCTCCGAGCAATCCAGATTTACTAAAACGGATTCGGTCAGATCTAAGCAAACTTCAAAAGGCTGGTATCAAGCCAACAGCTGATTTGGTTTACACCTCTGGTTCCGGTCTAGACCCCCACATCAGCGTTGAGGCAGCGAATGCGCAGGTAGCAAGAATGGCTTCGGTGCGATCGCTACCGCCTGAGCAGCTCAGGTCGCTGATTGCTAAAAACACAGATGGTAGATTCTTGGGCATTTTTGGTGAACCTGGAGTCAATGTTCTTAAACTGAACCTGGCAATAGATGCCCTAAAATCTAATAAATAAAAACCGGTAGTCCTAAACGTGTAAGGATGATGCAATCATGATTACTAAGCGTGATCTTGCTGGTGATCCTAACGCTGTGGGGGCTGGTTTGAATACTGCCCCTACGTCCGGTTCTACCATTCGTCCGGCGCGGCGCGGCAAGCACAAAATATTTATTGGCATGGCTCCGGGGGTGGGGAAAACCTACCGCATGCTGGAAGAAGCCCATTTGCTCAAACACGAAGGAATTGATGTCGTCATTGGGGTGGTGGAAACCCACGGTCGTAAGGATACAGCCCAAAAGGCACAGGGGCTGGAGATAGTGCCACGCCAAGAAATTGTCCGGGGTGGCTTGACGCTGAGTGAGATGGATACAGATGGAATCTTGGCGCGATCGCCTCAGGTGGTGTTGGTGGATGAGCTGGCGCATACCAATGTTCCCGGTTCGCCACGACACAAGCGCTACCAGGATGTGGAAGTGATTTTGGCGGCGGGAATTGATGTGTATTCCACTGTGAATATTCAGCACCTGGAGAGTCTCAATGACGTGGTAGTGCGGATTACTGGCGTGGTGGTACGAGAACGCATTCCCGACAGGCTGCTGGATGAAGTGGATGAAGTGGTGGTGGTTGATGTCACACCCGAGACTCTGGAAGAGCGGTTGCTAGAGGGGAAAATCTACGCACCAGAGAAAATTCAACAAGCGCTGCAGAACTTTTGACAACGCCGTCACTTGATTGCGTTGCGGGAATTGGCACTGCGGGAGGTGGCGGACAACTGCGAGGAAGATGCGATCGCCTGCACCCCAGCTACACAGTTTTGTAATATTCACGAGCGGGTTTTAGTGTGCGTGTCCACCTATGCGAATTCAATCCAGCTGTTGCGCCGGGGGGCACGCATTGCTGGCTACATGAATGCCCCTCTTTATACTGTGTTTGTGGCCGATCCAGATCGATTCCTCTTCAAGGAGGAAAGCCTACACCTGGAAACGTCTGAGCAGGTGTGTAAAGAATTTGGCGGTACGTTCTTGCGTGTCACAAGCAATAACGTAGCCCAGGCGATTGCTGAAGTGGCTCATAATTACCACATTACCCAGATTGTTATGGGTGAAAGTCAGCGATCGCGCTGGAAGTTACTGCTAAGAGAGTCGTTGACTGAACAATTGGTGCGATTGCTTAAAAACGTTGATTTGCATATTATGGCGACTCAAAAGAAACCCCCGCTTAGTCGTCTCGATCCAGAGTCATGACTTCTATGATCAAGTTGATTTACTAGGGCTGATCAATAAAAACCTTTGTTTATCTAAAGCAAAGTTTAAGATTAAAAGGACAGTAGATATGCTATTTAGTCTGATTTGAAGTTGAACAATTCTTCTAACAGTGTGCTCAAATTTCTAGTCAGGGTAAGCGCAAGAAAAAGTACTCCTTTTTATGCTAGTGAGGTAGGGCAGTAGCAAGTACCTGAAGCATATAATTGGTGTTGATCGCAGCCCGTTTAGTCTTTTGCCTGAGACTGCGTTTGGTAGAGGTTTCCTGCTACATCGCAAGCTAATTGCCAGGCGTCGCAGTAGAGCAAAGTTTTCAGGACTATAGCAATCCTAAATCATTTGTAAAAAGTTAAGATTATTGGTATAATGAAAA
>CAXUIG010000144.1:0-15953 GCA_964250845.1 uncultured bacterium
GCCCTTAAATATTTGATCTATATTTGACGAGAAAGGCTTAGAATTATAGGCGAATTTTAACAATGCGCAACTTATTCCAGCTCCAGCTCAAGGAGCGATCGGGCTTATGAGGTGCAAGTTTCGTGCTCAAACCTCAACAGCAACCAAGTTTGAAACTAGCAGGTTGAACTCCCTAACTAGGTTTGGGCGATTGGTTGCCAACAAAACCCGCATGGCGACATTAGTGGTGTTACTGGAATTAGGGGGCGGATGTTGGGTCACTACTGAAGTGCTAGCGCCACAGATTGCCCAGGCTTACACCGCTAGTGTTGACCTCTCCCTTGACCGCCAGCCGAATGAAACCTACGAAGGTCTTGTGCGTCGAGCGGAAGCGGCGGCAACGGCAGCAGCCCAAACTAGCTTCGGCAACAACATTCAGGTAACAGATGTTGCGGTCACGATTGTGGCTCAAAATCAGGGAGCGATCGCACCAGTCCTGTCTTTGCAAGTGAGTCGAACGCAGTGGCAGGATCGCCCTGATCCCCAGCGCTGGGCAAAATACTTCACCAATGCCAAAGCGCTACTCCGATTCGAAGGGGTAGCAACAACCACTCCCGGTCAAACAGGGGCGGCTAACCCCAGCACTACGCCAGGAGGAACCGCAAATAGCTATAGCGGTCAAACAGGGACTAGTAACTCCTCCATCAGGCGGGGACGATTCCCCAATAGATATCCCGGTCAAACAGGGAATGGTACCCCTCCCTTTAACTCCCCCTTCGTGCCTAGAATACCCGGCAATATATATCCTGGTGGTCAAGCAGGTACGACTGGTAACCAGATCGCGCCGGGACAACCCGCTAATATATATCCTGGTGGTCAAGCAGGTACGACTGGTAACCAGATCGCGCCGGGACAACCCGCTAATATATATCCCGGTGGTCAAGCAGGAACTGCTAACTCCGTTACGCCCACTCAAAGTCCGGCCCCCGGCAGCGGTATGATTCCCCAAGCACCCGCGATCGCGCCAGTACTTACTCCAGGCAATATTCCGACTTCAACCCGGCAAAATACTTCAAGTCCAGGTTTACCTTCGATCTCGACTCCCACCAATGTGCTACCAACTCCCTTAGCACCGCCAGCAACTGGCGGAACCACGATCAATGGACGCTAGTAAAAGAGATTGTGCTTCCATTCCATACCTTAGA
Organism: uncultured bacterium; assembly: GCA_964250845.1. Classification (GTDB taxonomy): domain Bacteria; phylum Cyanobacteriota; class Cyanobacteriia; order Cyanobacteriales; family Chroococcidiopsidaceae; genus CAXUIG01. Next base: position 1,185 of record CAXUIG010000144.1, read on the forward strand.
ATAGAAAGGTTCTGAACAATTGCTGTATCCGTTGTCATGGCTGTTCCTAAGAAGAAAACATCTAAATCCAAAAGAGATAAACGCAAAGCTACCTGGAAGCGCAAAGCCGCGTTTGAGGCTCAGAAAGCTCTCTCGCTAGGGAAGTCGATTCTGAGTGGGCGTTCTAAATTTGTCTATCCGGAGGCAGAAGAAGAAGAACCAGAGGAAGAGTAAGCTTGCCCTGAGCAAGGGGTCTGGGGCCCTGATCCCTGATCCTTTGTTAGCCAATAATTCGCTTCAGGAACTGCAATTTGCCCTTGTACGGAGGGTATAGTAATTTCAGGTCGAGTTGAAAAGATTTATTCAACACACTCTTATAATGGGAGAACGTATCAAAACCGGCTTTACCGTGATAGCTACCAATACCGCTATCACCGACACCACCAAAGGGTAAAGATGAGACACCAAACTGCATAACTGTGTGGTTGATACATACGTTACCGGATGATGTTTCCCGCAAAACTTGCTCTTGAAGCTTTTTGTTGGTAGAAAAGAAGTACAAAGCCAAGGGTTTTGGTCGGGCGTTGATCATGGCGATCGCCTCCGTTAACTCTGTGTATTCAATCACAGGAAGAATTGGTCCAAAGATCTCCTCCTGCATTACTGGCTGTTCTAGGGAGATATTGTCAATAACTGTAGGAGCGATATAACAGCTAGAGGGATCAGTTTCTCCCCCGATGATAATTTCACCAGATTTGAGAAATTCAACCAGCCGATTAAACTGTTTTTGATTGATTATCCTGGCATAGTCAGAGCTGGTAGCTGGATTATCTCCATAAAATTCTCGGATGCTTTTTTGGATAGCAGCCAAGAAATCCTGCTTGATAGTTCTATTGACTAAAAGATAGTCAGGAGCGATACAAGTTTGACCGGCATTGAGAAACTTGCCCCAAGTAATTCGTCTGGCGGTGTGTTCAATGTTGATGTCGTCATCCACGATACAAGGACTCTTGCCGCCGAGTTCAAGGGTGACAGGTGTCAAATGTTTTGCTGCCGCCTCCATGACAATTTTGCCAATTGCTCTGCCACCAGTAAAAAATATGTGGTCAAACTTTGCTGCCAACAGCTGTTGACTAATCTCCACACCTCCTTCTAAAACGGCAATATAAGCTGAATCGAAATGCTTTTGGATAATATCAGCCAAAACCTGAGAGGTGTGAGGGGCAATTTCAGAAGGTTTGAGAATTGCACAATTCCCCGCCGCGATCGCACCCACCAACGGTGAAATTATCAGTTGAAATGGGTAGTTCCAAGCGCCGATGATGAGAACGACACCTAGCGGTTCTGGATAAATTCGTGCGGCTCCGGGAAATTGCTCAATTGGAATTGTGACTTTCTTCGGCTTAGTCCATGATTTAATATGTTTGAGCGCATAATCAATTTCCCGGCGCACCCAAATCTCAGTGGCATAAGCCTCAAATTCTGGTTTATTCAGATCCGCTCTCAGCGCCTCAACAATGTCTGGTTCATGCTCTATGACTGCTTGCTTTAGAGTGTTCAGCTGTTGAACACGAAAACAGACATCTTTAGTTGTGCCAGTTTGAAAAAAGTCACGTTGTTTGTGGATGATGTCATCTACCGCTAATTGCTCAAGCATGATGCATGCAAATTCTGATTTTTTCCAGTAAGACTCTATTGTTGGACAGGTAGCCGGACAAGAAACACACTACCTTTACCTAACTCTGATTTGACCTCGATAGTGCCTTTATGGGCTTCCACAATTCTACGAGAGAGGTACAGTCCCAAGCCACTACCGGAACGCTTGTGGCTACCCTGGCGAAATCTTTCAAACAAGGTGGGTTGTTCCTCGGTTGGGATGCCTTGTCCTGTGTCCTTGATTTCAATCAGAACGTAGTACATGGGTTGTTGATCTGTGCCAGTGCTGGCTGGAGCAGAGGCTGGTGTCAGGCAAATAGTCACTGATCCAGCATCGGTAAATTTAATCGCATTTCCGATCAGGTTGGTGAATAGCCGGTGAAGTTCTAAGCGATCGCCCATCACTTTGCTATTGGCTGCTGTCAAGGCTTCTTTTTCCCCAAAGTCTAGCTCGAGCGACAGCTTTTTTTCCTGAGCTAAGGGATTCAGTTCTTTAGCGACTTCTTCAAGCAAATCTCGCAGCTCAACTGGCGAGAAGGCCAGGGTTTTGCGACCGGCTTCGAAGCGGTAAACTTCCAGTAACGTATTCACCATCTGCAGCAGGTTGCGGTTGCTGCGAGCCATCGTGGTGATCGCTTCGAGCATTGTAGGCGACAGTTCTCCCAAAGCCCCCTGCCCAAACAGAATCAGCATCCGATCTGCCGCGACTAGGGGGGTACGTAAATCGTGGGTGAGGCGGGAAACAAAATCTTCCCGTTGGCGGGCAATTTGGTCGCGCTCGTCTACACTGTGTTTCAGCCGCAGGAGCGATCGCACTCGCGCCAGCAATTCATCGACTTCAACGGGTTTGCGGATAAAATCATCTGCACCAATGTCTAATCCCTGCGCCACACTCGGCGAGTCGTGGGCGGTGATTAGCAGAATTGGGATAAATGGCAATTTAGTATTTTGGCGGATGCGCCGAGTGACTTCAAAGCCATCCATTCCCGGCATCATTATATCTAGCAACACTAAATCTGCCGGATTCTGTTCAATATTTGCCAAGGCAGAAGGGCCATCCTCTGCGGTGCTGATCGTGTAGCCTTCTTCCTCCAAGATAGTTTGGATCAGGAACACGTTGTCGGCAGAATCATCTACAACGAGAATATTATCAGAGCGAGGTAATTGCGAACTCATGCAGTAGGAGGGTTTATCGGAAAGTTTAAGTTTTATTTCATAAATTGCCTCTGTATTATTTTTTCCCTTGCTCGTTCAACTGACCTCATACCCACGGAGGATTCTTTAGCCCTAATTTTCTCTTAACCTAGTTTTGACTTCTCTGCTCGGAGAAGATTGGTAACTTTTCTTACAAATAACCTAGTAAGGAATTGAATCATGGCTCTGGGCAGGCATCGCTTAAAATTAAAAAAGGAAGTAACGCTGCGCCAAAGGCAAAACCGTCGCCGGTTCACATGTGAGTAATTCCCCATCAGCTCTGACTTCATAAGTTTCCGGGTCAACTTCCATCTGGGGCAGCGCCGAGTTTAATTTCATATCCAGCTTAGAAAGCTTACGTGTCGCTGATACTGCAACAGCTCTCTTGTGCAAGCCAAGCATGGCTGGAATTTCCAATTCTTGCGCCCAAGAGGAGACAAACGTGAGTGATGTAGCTGCGATCGCTCCCCCAAAACTGCCAAACATTGGTCGCATGTGAACCGGCTGGGGTGTGGGAATGCTAGCATTAGCATCCCCCATTTGCGCCCAGGCGATCGCACCCCCCTTAATCACCATCTCTGGCTTCACCCCAAAAAATGCCGGATGCCAGAGGCATAAATCTGCGAGCTTGCCAACTTCGACTGACCCCACATGTTGAGCAATGCCGTGAGTAATGGCTGGATTAATCGTATACTTTGCAACATACCGCTTCGCTCGGAAGTTGTCGTGACTCGCCTCATCTTCAGCCAAATGCCCGCGCTGCATCTTCATTTTGTGCGCTGTCTGCCAAGTGCGAATAATCACCTCTCCCACCCGCCCCATCGCCTGAGAGTCGGAAGAAATCATGCTGAATGCCCCCAAGTCGTGCAGAATGTCTTCAGCTGCGATCGTCTCACGGCGAATTCGTGACTCCGCAAAAGCTACATCATCAGGAATGCCTGGATCGAGATGATGGCACACCATCAGCATATCCAAGTGTTCATCCAGCGTGTTTACTGTGTAGGGGCGTGTAGGATTAGTGGAAGAAGGCAGAACATTGGCGAGGCCGCAGACCTTGATTATATCCGGTGCATGACCGCCACCGGCTCCTTCGGTATGGTAGGTGTGGATGACGCGATGTTTGAAGGCAGCAATGGTATCTTCCACAAACCCGGCTTCATTTAAGGTGTCGGTGTGAATGGCAACTTGGACATCATACTCATCAGCAACACTCAAGCAGGTATCTATGGCAGCTGGTGTCGTACCCCAGTCTTCGTGCAGCTTCAAGCCGATTGCTCCAGCTTTTACCTGCTCGACTAATCCTTCCGGTTTGCTGCTGTTGCCCTTACCCAAAAAGCCTAAGTTGACTGGAAATGCATCAGCTGCCTGTAGCATGCGATGAATGTTCCAGGGGCCAGGTGTGCAGGTGGTAGCATTAGTTCCGGTTGCTGGACCAGTGCCGCCACCGATCATGGTAGTGATCCCGGATGCGATCGCAGTTTCAATCTGAGCCGGACAAATAAAGTGAATGTGGCTGTCGATGCCGCCAGCAGTGAGAATCATCCCTTCCCCAGCCACTACTTCGGTGCCAGGGCCGATAATGATATCAACGTTATCTTGTATATAGGGATTACCTGCCTTGCCAATCTTGGCAATCCGACCGTCTTTAATTCCTATATCCGCTTTGACGATGCCCCACCAATCCAAGATTAGAGCATTAGTGATGACTAGATCCACTGCTCCATCAGCATTAGAGATGGGGGATTGTCCCATGCCGTCCCGAATTACCTTGCCGCCGCCAAATTTGACTTCCGAGCCGTAGGTAGTGTAGTCATGCTCGACTTCAATAAATAGATTTGTATCAGCCAGGCGGACGCGATCGCCCACTGTTGGACCAAATGTTTCCGCGTAGGCGCGACGATCCATACGGTAACTCATGCAAGCCTCTCCAGATCACCGTTAATTCTGCCATTGAAGCCATAAACCTGACGGCTACCAGCAAAAGGCACTAACTCCACTTCTCGTTCATCCCCAGGCTCAAAGCGTACAGCTGTCCCAGCTGGGATATCGAGCCGCATCCCTCGTGCTTGCTCTCGGTCAAAATCCATTGCATCATTCACCTCTAAAAAGTGAAAGTGTGAGCCGACTTGAATTGGGCGATCGCCGCGATTGGCAACCAGTAGCCGGATTCGAGGCAGCCCTGGATTTAGTTCTATTTCCCCTTCCTGGACGATAATTTCCCCTGGAATCATTGCTGCCTCTAACGAATCGGGTTATGAACGGTGACAAGTTTGGTGCCATCGGGAAACGTAGCTTCAACCTGGACATCACGCACCATTTCTGGCACGCCTTCCATCACCTCTTCCCGTGTTAGCAGGGTTATTCCGTAACTCATCAAATCAGCTACGGTGCGACCGTCTCTTGCTCCTTCCAGAATGGCGGCAGAAATATAGGCAACAGCTTCCGGGTAGTTCAGCTTTAAACCTCTTTCCTTGCGTCGTTCTGCCAGCAGGGCGGCAGTGAAAATTAGCAGTTTGTCTTTTTCCTGCGGTGTAAGTTGCATAATTCAGCCCTTCAGATTGGCCACACTCGCGGCGGGCAGCTGGGTCGTTTTAAATAGGTTAGGCGCAGCAACTGCCACACGTCTATAAACCAGTTTCTCACCTCAGAGATAGAAGCACCACGATACCGGCACAATAGCCCAGATGATAGACGAGTGACACCTGCTGTGCCTTGCCGCTCCACAGATGTCCAAAGTAATCGCGCCTGGGACACTATTTCCGGTGAAACATCTGCCCCAACCCAGCTCAGACTCGCAACGACTGGTTGCCCAGCCAAACCGTGAGGACTGTTGAGCATTTCTTCCCCGCCTTTTAGCCATTGTCGGTCAATCCAGAGCGGACGGCCTTGCTGCCAAACTTCGGTGTGCGATCGCCACTCTCCGTGCAAAAACCGTTCTCCCCTGGCAGTGCGACCGAATCGGGTAATCTCCCAACCTAGCCACCTGGCTCCTGGAGCTAATTCTACCCTTATGTCTTGCTGGTAAATCGCACCATTAAACACAATTGTTTCCTGGGGTAACCACTCCAAACAAGCACCCGCCTCCACCTGCATCTGAATGCTTTGTCTTGCTTCCAACCCATTACTGCGATAAATTTTACCAGCAGCAGCTGTGGTGATCAGTGACTGGGCATTGGGTTGGAGCTGAAAATCGAGAGTTAGGCGATCGCCTCCCACCACTCCCCCAGCTGTATGCAACACCACACTATGACAAACAGCTGGTCCTTCTGGATAAAACGGTCGCTGCACCTTCAGCGGCGCTTTCACCTGATTATGAATCAGTTGGGTTGTGCCGTGACGCTGGGCAAAAACTAACTTTAGGCTGCCATGCCACCCATCGGGTATACCAAGCTTTTCCCCTGTTTGAGAAATAGAAGACATCAAGAATTACTAGTCAAGAAACAAGAATCATCGTTTAGCCAAAATCACATAGTCATCAATTGTGTAATGTGAGTCCCAGTTTACTCCAAGATGCTGGCTTTTCAGTGGACTCATAAACTTTTGAACCGGCAAATTTTCCTTGGCAAATCTTGAAAATTCTTTTGAAAACTCTCTTTTACCTGTCGAAGTAATATACTTGTACCATTCTAAGCTTAAACCCAGTTCTTCAACCAATTTGTTAATCACGCTTTGCTCTTGACTCATATCCTCACTCGGGCGTACATTATATGCCCTAAATAATTTTGTACCTTGCACCATTATTAAAACATAACCTTTAGCTGTAAGATTTTCAGTAGAAATTTTTCTATAGACTTCATAAGACTTCTTTCTCTGCTCTTTCTCGGCAAAAAAACAATGAGAAACAACTATAAAATCAAAAAAAGCTTGGGGCAGCTTTTTCAATTTACCATACTCAGCAAAAACATCATTAGTATCAAATCTGAAATAAGCATTTGTTGCTGTTTGCTGAGGCTCTATGTATCGTCGCCAAAACTGCAGCCCACGGTATTGGAATGAAGATTGTTTTTCCAAAGAGTAGTAGGAAATGTGCATCTGAGGTAGCTGAAGAAAGCGGCTGCTACTCTGTAAAAATAAAGCAATTCCGTAAGCAACCGTTCCAGTGCCAGCTGCAATATCAAGAATATTCAGCTTATTTGGTAATAGACCATATTTGTAAATCAAAAACCAAGCTAGATAGGCGCAATAAACGTTATCTAGAAAATAATGCATGAAATAAACGTGAGGAGTTAGCTCAAAATTATATTGAGGGTCTTGCCGATTTCTCAGGCAATTAATGTCTTTAAAGGCGTTCTGTATTGCTGCTGACAGACGCTGCGGATGAATTTTAACGAACTCTTCTTCCAAATATTTAACTAGACTCGCTTCAAATTCATTAAATATCCGCTGATCAATACCAGTACGTAAGGATTCAGGTCATCTGGAAATGTCTCAAATGCTTTTCCGGCAATGCTTTCGACGAAAATCTCGATTATTCTTATTATCAATAGCGATTGCTGAAACGCTGATTTTTCGTTGTTTATTGAGAACAACTAACAATTTAGCCTTAATCTCCAGAGCTGAAACCCTTGTCTAGTAAGGGTTTGGATCACCTGAATCCTTACCATTGTAGCTTATTTTGATCGTGTTCAATTAAGTTAAAGGTATTTAATATAAAGTCAACTAGTTTTGTATTAGGTTGTAATAAAAAATAATCAGCTCTAATTTTGCTACGTAGCTCAGTTAGCTCTTGTCCACATTCCTCTAGTGTCTGCTGAACCAAGGCAGCTTCGGAGCTGTTTTGCTTAATAAACTGCTCAATTGTTTGTTGTTGAGCTAGCATTTCGTTACGCTGTTTACTCAGCTCCTCTATGCGTTGCTCACTTATCGCTAACTGCTGTTGAGTCGAGATAACTTCTTGCTCCTGCTGCTTGAGTTGTTCATTTAGAGCCTCTATGTGTTGCCAACTCGCCTCTAGCTGCTGTTGAGTCAAGATAACTTCTTGCTCCTTGTGCCTGAGTTGAGCGCGTGAACCCTGGATTTCTTGCCCATGTGCTTGTAGTTGTTGCTGAATCAAGACAACTTCTTGCTCTTTGTGCCTTAGTTGATTACGCAGATCTGCTATAAACTGCTCAAATTGCTGCTTATCTGTAGATAATTGTTCTATAGTTTGAGAGGCTTGGCTTATTTGCTCACGTAAGACAATGACTTCCCTTTCGTACTGAGCTGAACTTTTCTCAGACTGAAGTTTATCTCTAAAAAGCTTCTCCAAGAGCGATAATCTTGCGCCTGATTTCTGAGTTTCTTCTAGTAATTCCTGTGCGAGATGGATATTACCTTTCTTGAGTGCGGTACTGAACTTGCGAATTCGCCACCAATTCGCAAGTGGATTACTCATAACCAAACCCCTGTTGACCTTCTTTTATCTCCATGTCGATCAGCGTAGAAACTAAATTTTTCTTAAACTTCATATAATTTACTTTCTCATTGTCATACCACCAAGCGTATTTTTCCTTAATTTCCTCAGCTTCTTTGCGTGTTCCTGCCACAAGTAAACGATTATGGCTAGGGTGAAATTCCTGAATTACAACCCTGTCTGCAATTTGTAGTTTTTTGATGAAAGCGGCTTCGTCAGCGGGCTCGGTGGGAAGTAGAGGTGTAATGGTGATAGAAAGCTTTGGTACATAACCTTTCAACGGATCAATACTCTGTTTAATTGCTCTGACTGCATTGAGTCTGGCTTTGATACTAGGCGATCGCGGCTCAAAATCCTTTCTCACGGATTCACTGCCTGTAGGAATGCTCATATTAATCCGTAGATGCTTAAATCTTTGTAAATAATCAATATCTCTAGTGATTATCGGGCTGCGAGTTTGGATCACCAGTGTTGGTGAATAGCCAAGCATCACCTGTAACAAGTGACGAGTCAGCTGTTCTTTTGACTCAATCGGTTGATAGGGATCGGTAACACTACTCATGTAAATGCTAGGAGGCTGATCTGGATGTTTCTTGTACCAACTCTCCAGCTCTTTTTCTAAAATTTCAGCAGCGTTTTGCTTAATAATTACCCATTTACCCCAGTCCTGACGCATTTGGGGATTCGGGCTAAAGGCAACGGCATAGCAGTAGCTACATCCATATTGACAACCCCGGTAAGGGTTTAGCGTGAAATCATAAGCTGCGATGAAACCCGTTGCTTTTGTCAAGAGTGACTTAGCATTTTGTGTATAAATATTGGCACTCCCGAAATTTTCCCGGACTAAGTTTGTGGGTGTACCTTGGCAGTATCCTTCATATTGGGCTTTAGTCATTAGTAGAACGATCAGCTATATATGTATATTTTATCACATACATTTAGGCTCCTCTACTTTCTCGCTAATCTGTCAGCAGAGTGTTAAGTAATGTAAAATTATTAGAAGTTAACACTTATACTTAACCAATGCCAAGCAGCGCTGTTGGCAATAGTAAATCCAGTGTAGTCGTCATTGGAGCCGGAATTGGTGGGCTCACAGCTGGAGCTTTACTCGCTCATCGTGGATACCGAGTCTTAATATTGGATCAAGCTCTCGTACCTGGGGGATGTGCTTCCACATTTAAACGCAAAGGATTTAGTTTTGATGTGGGAGCCACTCAGGTAGCGGGGCTGGAACCGGGCGGAATTCACCACCGCATTTTCTCGGAACTGGAAATTGAACTACCGGCAGCGATGCCGTGTGATCCTGCTTGTGCGGTGTATCTACCGGGTGAAACGCAACCGATTAATGTTTGGCGTGACCAAGAGCGGTGGCAGGCAGAGCGGCAGCGGCAGTTTCCTGGTAGTGAACCGTTTTGGCAGTTTTTGGCTACTCTATTTAAGGCAAGTTGGGCGTTTCAAGGTCGCGATCCAGTGCTGCCTCCCCGCAACCTCTGGGACTTGTGGCAACTAACTAAGGCAGTCCGTCCTGGTACATTAATCACCTTGCCCTACACCTTTTTAACAGTGGGGGATGCTTTGCGGGGCTATGGGTTAGGGAATGACCAGCGGCTGAGAACGTTTCTAGATCTGCAACTGAAGCTTTATTCCCAAGTGGATGCCCAGGAAACGGCACTGCTTTATGCGGCTACAGCCTTGAGTGTTTCCCAGCTGCCTCAAGGATTGTTTCATCTTCAAGGTAGTATGCAGGTATTGAGCGATCGCCTGGTGGAAGCCCTGAAAAGAGAGGGAGGCCAACTGTTGATGCGTCATACGGTTGAACACATCCAGCTAAAGAATGGGAAAGCAACCGCTGTGTGTATCCGCAGCCAGACTACTGGCGAAGTCTGGACGGAGCCAGCGGACTATGTGGTTGCCAATGTTACTGTGCAAAACCTGGTGCAGCTATTGGGCGAAAATGCCCCCAAGGGCTATCAGCACCGAGTCGAAAAACTCCCTCCAGCGTCGGGGGCGTTTGTGGTATATTTGGGCGTAGACGAAAGCGCGATTCCGTCTGGGTGTCCGCCTCACCTCCAATTTCTCTACGATGCCGATGGCCCGATTGGGGAAAACAATTCCCTGTTTGTCTCGGTTAGCCATCCGGGGGATGGTCGCGCCCCAGCCGGGCAAGCGACTATCATTGCTTCTTCCTTCGTTGACACCAGAATGTGGTGGCAATGTGAGGATTATGAGGCTCTCAAGCAACAATATACCGATGATGCGATCGCGCGACTGGCGCAATTCTTCCACCTGACTAAGGAGACAATTCGACATCAAGAAGCTGCCACACCCCGCACCTTTGCTCGTTATACAGCTCGCGCTCAAGGCGTAGTTGGTGGTATTGGGCAACGGATACCTACTTTCGGTCCCTTTGGTTTTGCCAATCGCACCCCGATCAAGGATCTGTGGCTAGTGGGTGACTCAACCCATCCAGGCGAAGGCACCGCTGGTGTCAGCTACTCCGCCCTGACTGTGGTGCGACAAATCTCGGCTAGGTAATCTTGGGCTCGTAAAAGAGAGAGAGCATTTGATTGAGTTGATCTTCAACATCTTTATTGTTTACAAATGTTTTTCTCAGTCGGGCTACCAGCGGATCTAAAATAACGCGAGCCTGATTTGTTTTGATATGACCCTGAGCCTGACCTTTGCTCAGAGCGTGGAGCATGAGTAAACCAAGTGTTTCCTTGCTAGCTTCTTCATCAACCTGTCCAATCAATTTTTCAGTTATGTATTCCATTAAAACTGGTTGTTGTGTGAAGCCAGATGAGGTTTTGTCAATCAGCGATCGCCTCTGCAAAGACGCCAGCGCCTCCAAAATTTCGCTGCTCGATACATTGGGGACAAAATCCGCTTGCAATTCGGTAAACGAAACTGGCTTCCGATTGATTGCCAGCCAGTACATCATTTCTTTTTCTAAGTTTGACAGGCGATTAAACTGCCGGTCTAACAAATTGCGAATATCATCACAAATTAATGGACCTTGTTTCAAGAATTCCAAGAATTTAGAAATATTTTTATCAAAGAAGTCTTGAATTGTTGGAGCCACCATCTTTAATGCCAAGGGATTCCCGGCATAATGTTCAACTAAAACTCTCCAGTCGGATTCTGAGCCGGAAAAGTCACATCTTGCTTGAAGAATTTGCCGGATTACTGCTGGAGACATTCCCGTCACTTGCAAGGCTCGAACGGGTAGTTTTTCTCCCTCCTTTGTTGCCACGCCTCTGGGTTTCTCCCGACTGGTTAGCACCACTGTGCTTTGATGGGGTGTTTCTCCCACAGATCTGATTAACTGACCATAACCCTCATATCCTTCTTTGTAGCAACCTGTACGATCCCCTTCACGCAGAATCGACTCCGCATTATCTAGTATCAGCAGACAGCGTGAGGAGCGTAAATACTTAATCAGTTGTGATACTCTTCCGTCTACAGTTTCCGGTAAAACTATTTGCTGCTGCTGGCTGAGGAATTGGAGCAGCTCTGCCAGAAGGTCTTGGATTGGTGGGGCGTTGCGTAGACTTCGCCAGATCAGGTAATCAAATTTGTGCTGAATCTTTTGTGCCAGCTTTACAGACAGAGCAGTCTTGCCAATCCCGCCCATGCCTAGCAACACCACCAGGCGGCAGCCCTCCTGCACAATCCACTGCTCTAGGATGGAGAGTTCTGCGGTACGGTCATAGAAAAAGTCGACATCAATCGCCTCTCCCCAGTCTTGGCAGCTGTCGGCGATTAGCTCAACCGACGCTATTGATGACGGAGCAACTTCTTCAAGCAGTTGCGATTCTCCTGAATGACTGTACCAATGCTGCTCTAAGACTAACTGGAAATTCTTTTTGGTGACCTTCTCCCCAAATGCTTCTGAGAGTAGCTGCCATAACTTAGAACCAGCATCCTTGACGTAACCGGGATCATAACCGGAGTGGCTGGCAATCTGCATATATGACTCTCCTTCCCAAGATTGCCGAAATACTGTCTCTTGGATCTTGTTTAGGCGTCCTTGATCTACAAAACATTTAACAATCGCTAATGCTTCTTCAACGGTCATTAGTCAAAAAACCTCAAAAGTCGTTTTCTTGCTGTTGGGGATCAGCCGATGCGTTGGGTTGCTGCTTACTTTCGTAGGGCGCAGTAACTGGAATCCTGATCTGGCATACTCAGTGTCTCTCCTAATGCCGCGAGGGTTGTCACTAGCACTCAGCGCCCAAGCTGTGATAGGCAGAGCCGCTGACCTTTGACATTTTTATTATCTAAAGCTAACATTTTACTTGTACAGGTTTAGTAAACTTGTACATGTTTATAAACATTTAATATAAGTTGGAGATTTTTCCTGTAATTATCGGAAAAACTGTAAGTCTCTATACATAGTTTCTGATTCTGAACGAACCGGGCTGAAACGAAGAATCTCCGAAAGGCTTCACTAAGCTAAGCCTCGTACAGCGTCAACTACCCCGCCCTCTTTTAGGGCGGGGCTTGCAAGGAAACACGCTCGCCTGAAGCGCAAGTAGTTGAATAGCGCAACGAGTACAACAGCCTTACAGACTTCCGGGTGCCACCCCAGCTCGGATCAACTCTTTGACCCAATCAGTTGTTGGGATTCGGCCTGTTGTATGCGCGAGGGGTAGTTGAGGGGAGTCTGTTCAAGGTTTCTCCCCAGCAAATACATTAACTGGATTATCTCCAAAATGCCAAGTAATAAGAGAGTTTCAACATTAGCGCCAGATGGCACCGCTTTAATGCCGACAAAGGCGAGCAGGGCTAGAAGATGGCTGCAAACAGGTAAAGCCAAGGTTATTCAGAATGATTTGGAAATTTTTGCCATTCAGTTGGTTTCAGAACCGTCTGGGTATCAAACTCAAGATATTGCTTGTGGTTTAGACCCAGGCAGTGATTTTACTGGTATTGCCGTCCAGTCAAAGCACGAAACCCTGCAAGGTCTAAACCTTAACTTACCGCGAAAGCAAGTTTCTAAGCGGATGCTAGAACGGGCAGTATTGAGGCGAACTCGACGCTCAAGACGGATTAAACGTAGCTTGGCCTTTAAGCAACGGAATCATCGCTCAAAGCGTTTTGACAATCGTAGGAAATCCAAGTTGTCACCTAGTATTCGAGCCAATAAACAGCTTGAACTCAGGGTTGTCAAAGAGCTGTTAGCCATCTACCCCATCACCCACTTTTATGTAGAAAGATTAACCAAATCGGATAGTCCAGGGTTTACTAGAGCGGCGCAGGGACAAACTTTCCTGATCGACCAACTCCTCACTTTGGGACAAGTGGTTTTGGTAGAAGGGTGGGAGACATCAATTACCCGACAGCACTTAGGACTGCCTAAATCTAAAAACAAAGGAGAGCAATCTCCTGCCGCTCACGCTAACGATGCCGTAGCAATGGCGAGTTTATTATTATATCCGCTATGCGCCTTCTACCACTGGTACTCAGACTGGCTATCTCTGGAAGGGATTCATTATTGTGACAAGTTTCGCGAAGTGTTTCCGGGGGAGTACTCCCTAAGGAATTCATTCGCGATTTTGCTACGGTGCAGCGTTTACCTTCGCGGCCTCGTAAGATGCACGATCAAAACATTCAAAAAGGCGGTAAGCGTGATACCTACGGGGGGTACAACAGCACTCACCCTTACCGCAATGGAGACATAGTGCAATACAAAACTAAGCGTTCTTGCTTTACTGGAATAATTTCTGCTAATGATCTGTACGAGTTCTTTCCTAAAAAGAAACGATTAAAGCAGGGCGTTACCGATGCCAGCAGTAAGTTGATTAAGCGTTCCTGCAATTTACTTATAAATAGAAATTTGACGGGGACTTTAGTCCCCGTGTCGTGTTTCCTCCCCAGCTTATAGAAGGTGGGGTGTCCACACTTACCGGAGATTTTGATGACAAAAAGTATCAGTATTGTTGATCGCTAAAGAATCAATCAAGCCATTTGTAAAGGTTAAATTATGTTAGATAGTCCCCGACGTGGTAAGCGAGGCCCAGCATCTTCTTGGAAGCTTGGCAGTACCTGTGCTATTAGGGTGCCGGTTGTCTTAGCTAATGCTTTAGTGACTCTGGCTAGGCGAATAGACAGTGGGGAACTGACTCTAGCGGATACCGTACTAAGTGAGTTGGATAAACAGGAAACCCACAAAAGTGTTGCTCCCAGCGATGATAAAAAACACGCTGGCGCAGAACCTCCCCCCCAAAAGCGCGCTTTAGCTGCTATGCGGGCTGAGGTTCATTCTAGCTTTACTGAGGTTCAGGCTAGCTTTGCTGAAGTTCAGGCTAGCTTTACTAAAGCCCGGAGTGAGTTTATCCAAAATCTCAAACGCGAGAAACAGCCCAACGGAGCCAGCGATAATTAACGACAACTGCAATTCAAGCAAGGGAGCTAGAAGTTCTGTTGCGAAGGTTGCGGTGAGCTTTCTATCCTCAAAGGTTGCATATTGTATTTATTAAAATCCGGGCTCAGGTAGTCCTGCATAGTAATGGTAAAGTGATAAATGTAAAAGATTACCTGATGTC
>CAXUIG010000145.1:0-15884 GCA_964250845.1 uncultured bacterium
CATTAACTCAATACTTTTGAGTCATTTTGTCATGCGTTAGTCTAAACTCCAGTGATAATGGTGCTCGCTACGAGATTATTGATGGAGAGCTTTTTGTGTCTAGAGCACCACACTGGGATCATCAAGAAATTTGCGGCAGAGTCTTTGCAGCCCTTGATGCCTGGTCATTCTCCACTGGTAGCGGTCGCTCAGCAATTGCTCCAGGTGTGATTTTCTCTGAGGCTAACAATGTCATTCCTGATGTTGTCTGGGCGAGTCATGAACGTTTAGCTGTTTTACTAGACAACGCTGGGCACCTAACTGCCGCACCTGAACTGGTTGTGGAGGTGTTATTTCCTGGTGCAGAGAACGAGCGGCGCGATCACGATCTAAAATTAAGGCTTTATTCAGCGCGAGGTGTTCAAGAGTATTGGATTATTGATTGTCTTGCGCAACAGCTTGAAGTATATCGCCGGGAGAGAGCCGCACTGCAATTGGTGGCAACCCTATTTGCTCAGGATGAATTAACCAGTCCAATGCTTCCTGGTTTCACCTTTCAAATCAGCAGGTTGTTTTTGTAAATCGAAACGAAATACGAGCATGTCCTGAATCTGAATGCCGTTTTCGTAGCTTGGCTTAGGTAAATACCAAAAGTAGTTTTGGCGCACATGGTCGATCCGAAAGCCGCATTTTTGATAAAAAGCAATGTTGGCGATACTCGCATTAGACGTGCCGACGAGCGTCTGCCTCTTGCCGCTAGCCCGTGCTTCTTGAATCAACCAAGCAACGAACTGCTTGCCTAAACCCTGGCTTTGAAACTCAGGGGCTATAGCAAGTTCCATGATTTCGCAGGGGTCGTCGCGCCATTTCATCGTTGCTGCACCAACCAAGTGTTCGCCCTCGTCCATGCGATATACAGCATCGACGAGGTTAGCAAGTCCCCATCGCAGTGCACGCTCCGAGTGTTCGGCCAACAATAGTATCGGAATCAGCGCTTCAATTTCGTCGTCACAAGCTTGTCGAATAGCGATCGCCATTGTTTTAATGATTAAAAAGGCACCAATAATATAAAGTAGCATCGGCGCTGTTCATGCCTCATGCCTACACATCCCTTCGTCACGCTCACCTACAAAGGAAAACCCGTTTCTTGCAGCGCCGATTCACCTTATTCTAGAAGCAAAACGTTAGCTCCAAAATGTTGCCAATCGCACTAATCTATACTCCTAGTTTTGCTTTCCACGATCCAGGTCAAATTATAGTCAAAGGAAATAACCTGTATCACCTTGTAGCAGGACTTGAGTTGCTTGACCCGGATTACACCCTAGACAAAATTCAGTTTCCCTACCCGGTAGTTAGCCCTGTGCCACATCCAGAGGCAAGTAGTCGCTTGAGTGCAGCCGCTTCGGCACTTAGGGAGTTTCAATTGGATCAGCGCATGGTTGTTTTTGAACCAGAACCGGCAACGGATGCCGAATTACAGGCAGCACACACTCCTGAATATATTGCTAAAGTCCGGGCAGTTAGCTCTACGGGCGGGTTCCTAGCCGAGTCCACCTATCTTAGCCGTGGCTCTTACGAAACAGCCTTACTTTCGGCAGGCGCAGGAATCAGCGCTGTTAAGGGCATCAAGTCTGGGCGTTTCGCCAGTGCCTTGAGCCTAAACCGCCCACCGGGACACCACGCCGGACGCGAGTATGCCGGGGGCTTCTGCCTGTTCAACAACGCTGCTATTGTTGCCAAGTATTGCCTGGAAAAGGGCGGGATGAAGCGCGTTTTTGTGCTGGATTGGGACTTGCATCACGGAAACGGTACCCAGGACATTGTACAGCACGACCCGCGCATCACCTTTTGCTCGATCCACCAGTTCGGACCCCAGCTCTACCCAGAAACGGGCAATCTTGGCGATATTGGTACAAATGGTAACCTGATCAACCTGCCGCTACCAGCGGGAGTGGGGGACGATGAGTACTGGGCAGTTTTCCAGGCAACTGTACCCGCTCTGATTGAGCAGGCTAAGCCCGATATCGTTATTGTCTCTGCAGGCTTTGACGGGCATTTTAATGATACAAATCATCTTTACCTGTACGATCCTGGTGCAGGCTTCTGGCTGAGTGCGCAAGTTTACCACAAACTAACCAGTTTGGTAGCAGAGGTAACCGCCGCCGTAGGTGGGCATTACTTGCTGCTGCTAGAAGGCGGTTACAATGCGGTTAACTTAGGCAAAAGCCTTGTTAACACGTCTGCTGCTATGTTAAACCTGCCTCCTATCATCAAGGAAACTCTGCCGCCAACGAAGGAAGTGTTGCCTGACTTCGACTTAGAAGGATATGTCGCAACACTCAACGCGGTACACCTAGGTAAATGGAAGTTTTCTCGATAGTATTCTCCAGCATGAGTCTGGTGAGAGCGAGTTGTCCGATGCCAAGCCGTTCGGCTACCACCGCACAAGCTATAATAACTTACTCTGCTTGGCTAATACAATCCAGTGTTCAATCCCTTTTCTTGTGGGTAGCCCAACATCAGTGAATGTCCAGATATCTCGCTTGTGCTGGGGGCCGTAGCTGATATGAATTGGTCTATTTGCCCCGTAATAGTATTGGGAATCAAATGGCAGTCGCGATCGCAGCACCCACTCCACGACTTCGTTACTAGCTGAATCTTTGATCAAAAAATCGCTTGCAGCACCCAATCTTTCGCAGTAGTACTTGCCATTACTCTTGACCTCATGGGCCATGTGCTGGTCTGTGGTAGGGTCGATCCGACCGTTCTTTACCCCTGTAACCGGGTCTTTCTTGTTCAGATACTTCCTCAACTCTGTGGAGCAAAATCCATAGGTTAGCTGAAATCTGTCGAAGCCGAAATAGTCAATTACTGGATCCAGAATGAATTGGTTGAGGGCTTTCAGCGCTGGAATGGTTGCGTCTGGATTTTTGGGAGAGGGGTCAATCTCAGCAGCATACTTCCGATAAGTATTAGTACAGGTACAAAAATCCTCAAGTGTCAGGTATTTTCCCAGTTGGACGGCTGGCATAGGCTGTAATGGTGAATAATTGTTGATTTTATTACCACACATCCCAAAAATGAGTAAAGACTACCCTTCTTAATCGACAGTCTGTCCATTGTGTCCTATCGTAATAATGGGATTATAGTTCCATTTCGTATAGACAAACATAGACAAAGCGTTTGAATTACTACTTTGGTTTTGACTCTCATTACTAAAGAACACTATTATGAGTGGAATAGTAATGAATTGAGCTAATAGGATGTACTACCAAACACCCTCTATCCCTCCTAGTATTAATTACTTAATATTACTTGGGATTACTTTTGAATTGAGTTAAGGTCTACTTAACTCTTATTGGAGTGATTGAATTTGTTCAAATTACTTTCCTAATTTACCATGATTTTCTATTATTGTCCATAAAGTTAATGAAGTTTTACTATACCTGGCCGCCGCTGGGGTCGCGATCGCTCGATTGTCGATCCGGGACTAGCTCTGTTAGATCATGAACCTGTTTAACCCAATTATTCTGGTCTCCAAAGTCGGTGTAGCTTTCTATACAGGTTCACTGAAACTTCCACCAAGAGACCAGCTTAGTTCTACAATCTGGTGGAAACTAGCAATTCAACGTCAAAGAAGGCTGACTCAAAACCAGCAATATAAAGTTGGCTTATTTGGTGACTCAATTACTGCTCCATTAGGAAACGGATTTGGTCAGCAGATTTTCAACTTTGCCATAACGGCAATGAGTACGAGATCCTTGGTGGAGCAATTGAAAGTTTTAGTGGATGCTCAAGTTAAGTGTGCGACAGTCATTGTTGCCATTGGCACCAACGATGCCTGGTACGACATTAACGATGAAACCTTTGTGCAATTGCTCAAAACAGCGGTTGACTTACTGCGATTAATGGCAGCCACAAAGATAGTTATTATTCCAGCTTTTTACTCTAGTGTTGCGGCGACAAAAAATCAGTTTCAAGCTGGAACTTTAGCCAGAGTTGAGGAAATTAATGCTCTGTTACATCAAGTAGCAGTTACAGAAAATGTGTATTTCGCCGAGAAAGAAATACAGGTTTTCTTTGAAAACAAGGCATTGAAAGCCAATTTTACTGGAGATGGTGTTCATCTCAATTCCTTTGGTTTAAAGGTATACAGGCAAGTTCTACTAGAGCTAATAAGTATAACTGCGGGTCAACTATAAGCCCCTGATTGGAGTACTACGGGATACAGGGCTGGTACTTTCGAATACCAGCGTTACTGTTGGGGTTGATACTGACTGGACAAATTTGGAAAACAGCATGAAGTAATGGTAAAATCATCTACTGAATTAGCTCAACTGTTCAGAGCTTCGTAAAATATTTAAAGTGAGGTTTTTAGTATGAAAGAGCAGCCTCCTGAGCGCAAAACGTCTGAAGAAGGACGCTTCCAGGATGACTATTATTCCTACCTGGAACTGCCTGAAAATGCCACTCGATATATACCTGTAGGTTTTTTTCTGGATGAAGCTTTTAAGCAACGGTCATTCTCTTTGTTGGATTTGGGATGTGGGAATGGTGCTCTAAGCAAATATCTACCTGATCGATGTGACTACCTCGGAGTCGATCACAGTGAAGGTGCCATTGAGAAGTGTTTAAAGCTCTACCCCAACAAGAACTTTGTTTGCCAAGATTTATCGGTATTCCTGCCTGAAGTGGCACAACAGAAAAAATTTGATGCAGCCGTGCTATCTGGACTGCTATTTCATAGCACTGACAAGGAAAGCCTAGAAAAAAAGGATGATCAGGAAATAATTCAATTTTGTCTGGATAAGCTCCTAAGCGACAAAGGATATTTGGTGCTCATTGTACCTTTTGCCTATGGTGACCATCCATCTCATAATTTCTTTGTCCGGGCGGAATGGCTACAAAAGTCAGTAGAAAAAATGCTGGAAACTGCAAAGGCAAAAATTGTTTACGAGAATATATCCCTGCAAATCGGCTTGGAAAAAAAGATTCGACAGCAGCAGGCGATTCCCGACTGGTTTGTTCCAGATAGCAGTACTGATTATTCAAATAAGTACGCTGGAACATATATGGCAAGTTGGACGTTTATTGCTTCCCACTAGGTGAGTTAACACCAAGTTGCTGACACTGATCAAATGGGACGACTAAATGCAACTTGGTATAAACCCTCTTCCACGCTCTCACAAAGATGTCATTAACTGAATTAATTCACTAGATATGTCTATTGATTTTTTTTGATGCTTTGTAAATAAAACTCCTGCTAACAGGTAAATATTTTTTGAATAGAAAGCCATTTGACTTTCTCGGAGTTCTACAATCCTGTTTCTCACCTTTGGGTCAGAACTATAATACCCAAATGTTAGAGGTGAGACTAGGAAATTAGAAACGTAGTAACCTAATGCTCGTGCATAATTAATCATGCCCTCTGGGTTAGAATAACTAGATATCATGACTAATACATTTTCATAACCTAGTGCTAAAAGCTGTTTAGTAACTGTAATCCCATCTATACCTCCATGTAAGGAAGGTTGATAAATTTTGTTATCTGATGCAGGGAGATAAGGAGGATTTGAGATCAAATAGTCTGCATCCAGTTTAGAAAAGTCAAATAAGGAGCTATTATGTATTAGATATTTATGACTCAGTTCATATTCTTCTATTTTCGATTTTGCAGCTTCACAGGCTAAAGTATTTATTTCAAATCCATGTACTAGGCCCTCAAATTTTGTTCTCAGCAATGAATTAATAACTGGACTCCCATCTCCTGAACCAAATTCAACGATTGATTCTGAACCATCACAATTATTTAAGACCAATGTTTCTAAGCAGTGTGAATAAAAGTTAGATTCTTCTGGGCAAAAGAAAATATCTTTCAACGGCTTCGATGAGGTAAGCATATAGCTATTTAGTTGACAACTATAAACAAAGTAATATGTCAGGACTTACTCCCTCATCTACCGTTAGTAATATAAGTTAATTTTTAACAAAGGATTATACTAATTATACTAAGTAAGTGTGACTACATAAATAAAGGGCCAATATTAATACACCTCAGTTTTATACAGGGCATAGGTTTCCAGTAAATAAGGTTGGCGGTTTAATTCGGTCTAGGTATGACTTCAGGCTTCGGAATTTCTGGATGCCTGTGGCTGGGACTCCGTCCTACGAAAGCTAGGTTACATAAGGCGACGAGAGGCTTGCCCTCAACTTTTCGGCTAGAACCCTGACGTTAGGTTCGTCAAACATAGTGAAGTGATTTCCAGGAACCTGATGAACCTCTAAACCTCCAGCAATCAGACTACCCCAGCCCAATTGGGGGTCAACCAAGCACCATTCTGACCAATCTTTGAGCAGCTCACTGGCTCGGAAGAGGATTGCCGAATCCGGGTAGACTTGAGGCACATAATCTCTGCTAGCCTGTTCGTGAGCGTCTTGTAAAGGGGATTTATGGTGAGCTTTGGGCAATGGCTGCCTTTTATCTGGATAAAATCTGTCAGCCAACTGCTTTTGTATGTAGGTTAATTTTTCTTTGGGTTCAAGTCGTAAGAACTTAGCCAGATGTCGCGAGACCCAAGCATGGACTGGTAAGGGTTTGATCCCCCCCGGAGCGCAGGTATCAAACAAGGCCAGCATAGCCACTTTCTGACCTTCGCTAAGCAGCTGTTGAGCCATCTCAAAGGCCACCATACCCCCCATGGAGAAGCCTCCCAGAAAATAAGGCCCTTGAGGCTGAACAGTACGTATTTCTCTAATATAACGAGCCGCCATATCCTCAAGCCGGGTGGGGGGGACGTGTTTTCCATCCAACCTCTGTGCTTGTAGCCCATAAACTGGTTGCTCTGTACCTAAATAAAACGCCATATCCCGGTAGAAGAGGATGTTGCCATCGACTTCATGGACGCAAAATAAAGGTGGTTTAGAACCACCGGGCTGAATCGCCACCAATGACGACCAAGGCGCTGACCCGACTGACTGACCTAGAATGCTGGCTAGTTGCTCCACCGTCGCTGCCTGGAAGAGAGTAGCTAGAGGAAGATCTTTGCCGAATATTTTCTTGATCTGAGCAAACAGACGTACAGCTAGGAGTGAGTGCCCTCCCAGCTCAAAGAAGTTGTCCTTGACGCCGATAGTGTGAATACCTAAAATATCTGACCAAATCTGCGTCAACTTGAGTTCCACTGTGTCTCGGGGTGCCACAAAGGCTCTTTCTAGATCGGGACGTTCCTGGTCGGGCACCGGAAGGGCCCCCACATCCACCTTACCATTGGGTGTTAGCGGTAGGGCATCCAGCATCACGAAGATGGACGGCACCATGTAATTGGGTAGCAACTCGATCAGAAAGTTACGCAATTCACTGGTCGTGGGTGGCTGCGACTGGTAAGTCACAACATAGGCTACTAGGTGCTTGTTGCCAGGAATATCTTCCCGGACTAAGACAACAGTTTGCCGCACGGCTCGGTGCTGGCTTAGCGCTGCCGAGATCTCCCCCAACTCGATGCGGAAGCCACGAATTTTTACCTGGTGGTCGATACGACCGAGGAACTGGATATTACCGTCCGGCAGGTAGCGGGCTAGATCCCCGGTCTTGTAAAGGCGTGCTCCTGGCTGTTTGCTGTATCCCGTAGGGGTTTCCGTAGAGTAGGGGTTGGGGATAAACCTCAGGGCAGTCAGTTCAGGCTGATTCAGGTAGCCACGGGCGAGACCCACACCACCGATGTGCAGCTCGCCCGGCACACCAATGGGTTGGGGCTGCAGAGCGGAGTCGAGTAGATAGATCTGCGTGTTGGCAATCGGAAGACCGATGGGGACAATGCCTTGATTACTCCCGCGCTGGCATTGACCGTAAATTACACCGATGGAAGCTTCAGTTGGCCCGTAGGCATTATACAATTGGGCTTCCATTCGGGTGCATAAGCGCTCTTTAAGATCATTTGACAGAGCTTCGCCGCCACTAGTGATGTACCTGAGGCAATTACAGGTCTCGATTTCCTGTTCCTCTAGTAATACCTCAAGCATTGACGGCACAGCGTGAAGGAACGTGAGCTTCTGCTCGGCAATCAGCTTAACGAGGTAAGCACTGTCTAAATGTCCCCCTGGTTTGGCCACGATCACCCGCAATCCCGCCAACAAGGGCCAGAATAACTCGAAGGCCGAAACGTCGAAGCTTAAAGAAGATTTTTGTAAAACTCTATCTACCTCGGTCAGTTCAAATGCCGCCTGCATCCAGAGCAGGTGATTGCAAATACCACGGTGAGGAACCATCACCCCCTTCGGTTGCCCTGTAGACCCCGAGGTATATATGACATAGGCCAGGTTCTCGGCTGTTACATTGCTGGCGGGGTTCTGATCGCACAAGAGCGAAATTTGCTTCCAGTCAGCGTCAAGGTACACTACCTTGGCCACGCTCTGGGGGAGGCATTCGTAAAGCCGTTTCTGAGTTAGCAGTATCGGTGCCCGACTATCGTGCAGCATGAAGGCCAAGCGCGACTTCGGGTACTCTGGATCCAGGGGTACGTAAGCCCCGCCAGCTTTGAGGATGCCTAGTAGTCCAACCACCATTTCGAAGGAGCGCTCTACACAGATGCCCACCAGCACCTCTGGTCCTACACCTAGCTGATTTAGGTGATGCCCCAGCTGATTGGCACGACAGTTCAACTCTCGGTAGGTCAGCACAGAATCTTCAAACACCACGGCCACCGCATCCGGGGTTCGCTCTACTTGGGCTTCAAATAGGTGATGAATACACGCATCTTGGGGAGAGTTTGTCTGGGTGTGATTCCACTCGACGAGCAAAGTAAGCCGTTCGGCTTCAGTCAAAAGCGGTAAGTCTGAGAGTCGTTGTTCAGGATTAGCAACCATGCTATCTAGCATGGTTCTAAGCTGTCCCAGCATCCGAGCAATGGTAGTGTCGTTGAACCGACACCGAGCGTATGCAATCTGTAGTAAGAGTTCTGGCTCTAAATACGCCGCCACCGCCAGGGGATAGTTTGTCTGTTCAAGCAGCCGAAACTCTCGGGTTTCCCAGGTTCCACCAAGCGCTGAGTGCGGCTCAGACTCCGTCCTACGCATGATAGAATTCAATACATAGTTCTCAAAGAGGACGATGCTCTCAAACAACGCCTTTCCCGGAGGTATGTCACTCCACCCCTGAATCTTTACCAGTGGAGTGTGCTCATAGTCTCGTATTGCTAGCCAAGCCGCCCGGAGTTCTTTGAGCCATGGCAGTAGCAACCTCTGACGAGATACGCGAACCCGTACCGGAAGGGTGTTGATAAAAACTCCCACCATAGACTCGGCTCCCTTCACAGTTGACCGACGACACGCTCTTGTTGCTCCGAAGACCACATCCTCCTCGCCACTATAGCGGCTCAGAAGCAGAGCCCATGCCCCCTGTATTAGGGTATTGAGAGTTAGTTGATGCTGTTGTGCCATGGATTGCAATGCTTGAGTCAACGTCTCGGGGAGTCGAATTTCTTGCTTGCCATAGCCCGACTCCTGATCGGATTTAGTCTGGTAAGCACAGTCTACCATCAAAGGTGTAGGAGCACTGAAGCCGTTGAGTGTTCGCCGCCAGAAGTTCTGAGCCTTGCTAAAGTCCTGCAATCCTAGCCAATCGATATAGTCTCGATAAGGATGGGGAAGTTGAATTTGTAATTCTTGCTCCTGGCAGAATGCCTCGTAAAAGGCAAAGAGTTCCTTCAAGACTATTGGAAATGACCGACCATCCAGTAACGCATGGTGAAAAGTCCAGATGAACTGGTAGTCAGCCGACTCCAGTCGGAAAAGCGCCAAGCGCATGAGCGGAGCCTCAGTGAGATCGAAGCCACGCTGTCGATCAGTCTGAAGATAAGTTTCCAGGAGTTTTTCCTGCTGCCAAGATGCCACACCACGCCAGTCTTGCTCAACAATCGGGAGCGTAACATGTCTATGCACCTCTTGCAGCGGCTCGTTGACGCCTGACCAACAAAAGCTTGTTCTCAAGACCGGGTGCCGTTCTATAACTTGCTGCCAGGAGCGCTTGAAGGCCGAGACATTCAATTCTTCATGCAATCCACAGATGATCTGTTCGATGTCAACCCCAGACTGTGGAGCATGAAGAGTATGAAACAGCATACCCTGCTGCATAGGTGAAAGCGGATATGCATCTTCAATATTTTTCAAATTCATCAAAAATCTCCAGGAAGCACGGATGCCCCATTCTCAGCGCAGCAGATGGGAGCAGAGTACCCAAAAGTCAATAGGGCGCAGCCATCGCGGTTGGGGGAAAACTGAGCATCGCAACAACACTTATGCTGGTGGCGGTGTTGGAGTAACAAAAATTGGCTTAAAATAAATTAACATAACTGGTGCCAGATTAACAGAAGGCCCAGATGGATTAAAAAAAGCCCCAACTCGCTCAACATAAAGCAATACGGTTTCTGCGTTTTGTAGCCATCAGTTAACACCATAAAATCTGACCATCAGACTACATGAAGATAGATATCTGTATTAAGGTTTTATGTGTTATAGGTTACATTTAATCCCTCAGAGCTTAAATGCGTCCCCTTAAATGCTCTAGCTTCCTAAGTAATGTTCCCCAGCACTGACTAATAAAGCGAAAACTAAATCAATGAACCAACTAACAGCCATAAACTACGATGAAGCCGAGCAGCAATTCATCAACCTGCTCGAAATGGAGGCTCTAGACCAGAAAATTGGTACACAGCCCGAGATGGTGAATAACTTTGAAACCGCGCTCGCTGCCGCACAAGAAGCTGCCTACAAAGTCAAGTCGGGAACTGATGCGGCACACCGCTTTCTGCAACGTGTGCTTTATCGCATCAACCGGCTAAAGCTTTTTTGGTATGACGATTTGCGGCGTTACACTAATGAGCGCTCCCCCTACTTACGAAAGATCCGCGATCAAATTGAGGAGTCCTGGCAGCAGTGGGAGCGGGCACAACTCGACGTGGCGATGCTTCAGGAAGTGGACATCAAGCAGGCGCTGCTCGAACGGGTAGCAGCTGATCTTGATCCTGATTTGTCTGCTGAGGATCGGTACTTTCGAGATCAAATGAGTCAGGCAGGATACCGTCGTCTACTGGCGATCGCCTCGCTCGATGGATTAGTAGAGGCAAGCCAGCTTTCCCGCACCTTGGGGGGTGTTGGTAATGAGGTGCATTCGGTGCTGACGCGGTTGCTGGTAGAGGAGTACGGCGGCGGTAGGCTTGCCCGCAAGCACTCTTCCTATTTCACAACCATGCTTGCCGAACTCAAAATGCAGACCGAACCAGAGGCATACTTCGATTTAGTCCCTTGGGAGGTACTCTGTGCCATCAACCATAGCTTCCTACTCACCGAGCGCAAGCGCTATTTCCTGCGCTACATCGGCGGACTGCTCTATGGGGAGCTTTCCGTGCCAGCAGGGTTCCGCAACTTCCGATTGGCAGGCGAGCGGCTTGGACTATCAGCGGCGGCAATGGCCTATTGGGATCTACATATTAAAGTAGACGAGCTGCACGGTCGCTGGATGTTGGATGATGTTGCCCTGCCACTTGCGTTACAGTACCCCAATGATGCCTGGGAACTCTTGCTTGGGTATGATCAGCAGCGCTTGATCAGTAGCCGAGTTGGCGCAGCTGTAGCGCGAGCAGTACGCGAGGCTGACCAAGCTCGGTAGGCGATCGCCCCTAGGTTGGTGAAAAGACAGCTGGTTCCCAGCCACAGCAATATATAGGTGGGAGCCATCACCACCCCAACCAGGAACCAAGTAAATACGTGAAATATCATCACTAGAGCAAAGATGCTGGCAATTCCAGCGGCTTGCCACACCTGAACTTTCGGGCGACCTAGTGCTGTGAAAATCATTGTTAGCGAGGTGGCAACCAAGGTGGCTGGAACCAGAAAAGCACAAATGCTGAGGCAGTTGGTGCGTGAGAAGTCACATAGGGTATTGAAGTCGAACATCACACCTTTTAGGTAAATTTGCCAAACATTACAGGAATTGTCGCCCTATACCCTAAATTTCGCACCTGCTAATTACATTTTTTGACAAATAAGAGGGGGTCAGCCCTGAGACTGATGTAAGCACTATTCATCTTATCTATTTATTAGTAGTTAGTAGTAAAGATTTGTAACAATTACTTGTAAGGAGTAGCAGCGATGCAACTGAAGCCAATAAACCAGCAGGTTGTCGCGGTCGTTGGGGCTTCCAGCGGCATCGGACGTGAGACAGCCCTCCAGTTTGCCAAGCGCGGCGCAAAAGTGGTGGTTGCCGCTCGTAGCGAGCCGGGGCTTTTGTCTTTAGTGGACGAGATCCTGCGCAATGGCGGCGAGGCAATCGCTGTAGTCGCCGACGTGAGCGATTTCGAGCAGGTAAAGGCGATCGCTGACAAAACAGTCGCGCAATACGGGCGACTCGATACGTGGGTGC
The DNA here is from genome assembly GCA_964250845.1 of uncultured bacterium. Classification (GTDB taxonomy): domain Bacteria; phylum Cyanobacteriota; class Cyanobacteriia; order Cyanobacteriales; family Chroococcidiopsidaceae; genus CAXUIG01. The sequence goes on from CAXUIG010000145.1 coordinate 12,395, forward strand.
ATGCCGCCGCTACCGGCGTCCTCGCCACCTTCGATCAGATCACACCTGAGGAGTTTAAACGAGTCATTGATGTTAACCTGCTCGGGCAGGCATATGGTGCCATGGCTGCACTGCCCCATCTTAAACGTGAGGGACGCGGGGCGCTGATCCATATTTCCTCAATGGAGGGTAGGCGATCGCTGCCGCTGCAAAGCCCCTACTCGTCGTCAAAGCACGGTGTCGAAGGCTTTCTTGAATCCCTGCGCGTCGAGCTGCAACATGAGGGAATACCCATCAGTGTGACGAGTGTGAAGCCAGCAGTCATCAATACTCCCTTTTACAATAATGTTCGCACCAAGCTAGGCGTGAAGCCTACAGGGATACCGCCATACTATGAGCCTAGCCTTGTCGCCGATGCCATCCTCTACGTTGCCGAGCATCCAACTCGTGACTTCATCGTCGGGGATGTTGGCAAAGTTCTCGATGTGCTGCAACGAATTTCGCCTGAGTTGGTGGATTACTTGTTACTGCTCGTCGGCTTCCCAGGGCAGCGCACAACGGAGCCAAAGTCGGAATCCGCGCCGGATAATCTCTACGCGCCCATCCCAGAGCATGACCGAGTTGAGGGAGATTTTAGCCACTTGACGATACCAAGCTTCACTGACTGGCTGGATAAGAATCCGCCGATCAAGTGGGGAGCGCTGGTAGCTGCGGCACTAGGCGCTGCAGCAGTTTTGGCAGGGTTGCTCCCAGAAAATGAGGTTTGAGGCGAGATCGCTCAAGGCAACTATACTCCTGAATTTCTTCCTCAATGCTGTGGAAATTTAATACCCACGAAAGAGACAAGCTCGATACAAACTCAGATATTTTCTAAAGAAAGTCGAATAGCTGAGTAGCAATTCAAGTTTGCTGCGTTACACACTACCGTCAACCCTTTCAAAGCAAAAGTGAGGATACATCCCATGACTAACGAGCCAAATCCAGTCACACCACAAGATCCATCCGCAATTGATCCTGAAAGCAATGAGCAAGGCGTTCAGCTCTTCAAAGCTGAAATGACACAAGTACTAACGTCAGTCAATGCCCCGGATGCCATAATTCCTTCTGGTGCCCCTACTGAACGGAGTGAAAAGCAAGTTGAGGCGCTTGAAAAGGAAGAAGACGAGGAAGCGGGCTTCCATACGACAGACGGCTATGTCATCGATGAGGCTGGTATGCTCAATAACTTTGCGATCGAGCCTCCCATGTATGTTGAGGGCGAAGAACCTAAAACCTGATGCCAAGCTGGGAGTGCCAAACCATATCAGCCTCCCGGCATATTGAGGCTGTCAACTACCCCACCTCCATCCGAACGATTAAGTGGGTTAGTTCACACTTGGGTTGGTAAGGACAGGTTTTCCCCTAGCCGGGGTACTTCACCACATTCAGCCGCATCAAAGCAAGGTGAGCCTTGCACAACAAATCGTAGTTGCGATGGATGGATACGCGAGACCACCTCATAGTTAATCGTCCCCATCCAGGCGGCTAACTGTTCGGCACTAACCCGCTCGTCACCATCGCCACCTAGCAGCGTTGCAACTGTCCCCACCTGCACTCCGGGAATGTGGGTTACATCCACCATCGTCATATTCATACATACTCGACCGCGCACAGGCGATCGCTTGCCATTGATCAACACATACCCAAGACTAGAAAGCCTGCGGTCGTACCCTTCGTAGTAGCCTACAGGTAGAACTGCAATTCGCATGGGATGAGTTGCCCGGAAGGTGCGACCATAGCCCACATAATCTCCGGCTGGTACATCCTTGAGCTGGACAACACGGGCACGCCATGATAGTATTGGCTGCAAGTTAGGGATGAAACCTTGACCACGAGCAGCATGGGTCTGGAGTACCGTAGCATAAGTTTCCGTTGAAGGCCACAGCCCATAGGCGGCAATGCCTACTCGCACCATTGAGCCGTGGGTTTCAGGCCAAAGGATAGTCGCCGCTGAATTAGCAGAATGAACCATCGGCAAATCAAATCCAGCTTGTCGGAACGCCTCGTGTGCCTCTTGGAGTAGAGCCAGCTGTTTGTGCGCAAAGTGATGATCTGTCGTATCCTCAATGTCTGCGTAGTGAGTCGTCAGCCCTTCGAGCACTATACCTTCTAGCTGGGAGACGAAGCGCGCCAGTTCAATTGCCTCGCTCAGTTGAAGTCCCTGGCGATTGGTTCCGGTTTCAATTTTCAAATGAACGGGTACTGGGTGACCTGTTTCGCGACCGCATGAAGCAAGTGCTTGAGCCACTTGAGGATCGTAAAGTACCACTCTTGCCTGAGATAAAGCTGCCATGCGAGTTTGGGCACACGAAACATTGCCACAGATATAAATTGGTGCTTTGATACCTGCCTGGCGGAGTGTCACCGCTTCATAAGCAAAATTGACAATCAGCCAGTCCACCCCGGCAGCGAGGAATTCTCGTGCACATGGTAATAAACCGTGTCCAAAAGCGTCGCTCTTGATCACCACACCAAGAATGACGTCTGAGCCAACCCTTTTTCGGAACAAATCGACATTGGATCGGAGCGCATGGGCTGAAATCTCACACCATGAAGATTCGTTCTGGATTGACTGTATAAATTCTTGAACCATACAATCTTACTGTCCTAATTCTCACATAATAGATGTCTATAAATCTCTTATAGCGCTAAATAACGCTCTATTAATGATTGGATGTTTCTTATTTTTTCAGTCATGTTTATTGCTACTAGTTGATAGCTTTTGGTTATAAATTCTTATTTAAAGCCGAAATTTATCATACTACATATGTTTTAAACATTAAACCTATATATTTTTTTAATAAAAGTCAATGATATATTTATTTAATGATTGGTATAAATTAAAACGTTAACTTCTTAATCTGTTTGGCCTTAGTATATGCTTATCTAAGCTTTTGTTTACCAGAGGAAAATTTGTGAGCGCTAAAAGTGTCAAAATTAACTTAGCTCAGATTGAAAAATTCAGCGATATTGCTAGTAAAATCTTAAATCTAGAGGAAGAAATTCAATGTGTACGTGAACAACTGGAGACCATAAATCAAATGTTGTATGACCAATGTGAGATTATAGAACAATACGAGCATGAGTTTAAATCTAGAAATAATGAATTATTTAATGCCCTTAGGTTAGAACAGCTAGAACTTGATGAAGCTAAGGAATTAGCTAAGCTCATAGTGAAAAGTGAGAATCCTGCCACTGAGTCTATAGCTGAGCTACTCAGTGCTATTTATGGAAAGCTGGTCAAAGCAGAAGAATTGGAGCACAAGAATTCAAGTATTCCAAAAATGTGTTTTAAAGACGATATTGATAATAGGATTGTCGCTAATTCAAAGCAAATTAGGGCTGAATTAAAAGAGCTGAATACTCGGTACAACGAGTTAGGAACCAAGTTTGTTAGCTTTAAGGCTTGTTTCATGAAACCTGGAGTTTAGACTAAAAGCGATCAGAACAGAATGCTGGCAAAATTACGGGT
>CAXUIG010000146.1:0-15856 GCA_964250845.1 uncultured bacterium
TCATTAACTCAATACTTTTGAGTCATTTTGTCATGCGTTAGTCTAAACTCCAGACCCACACTATTGAGACTCAATTGACCCTCCAACAAGCAAGTAATCCCCGGAATTTCGGGATTGTTTACGCAAATCCCCAAGGCGGCTATGTTTTTCGCCGCGTTAATGTCGGCATCAATTTCCAGGTGGCAGTTACCACACTTAAAAGATTTGCCGTTTCGTTCACCAATGTGGTGGCAACGAGAACAAGTTTTAGAAGTATAGGCAGGTGGAACAAAAACCATTGGAATCCCAGTAATTGCTGCCTTGTAGCCTGTAAACAACCGCAATTGGTAGAAAGCCCAATTGTTAGTCCTTCTGCGTTCAGTCTTGTTTCTCAGTTTCTCATTCAGATTGTTTCTGATGCCAGTCAAGTCCTCAAAAGCAATACTTGCTCCCAAGGTCTTAGCATCATTAACCAGAGTCCGACTGATGTTGTGATTAACCCAACTTTGAAACCTATGTTCTCTGAAGGAGTGTCTGCGGGGGAAGCTTCCCCCGCAGAACCTCCGCCCCTTGAGCCTTCTCAAAAGTCTACGACTAGACAAGACAGCGTTTGCGTTGAACATTAGACCTCACTCTGCTGTATCTGTCCCTGGTGGCCTGCAACTGCTTACCATCCCAAGCAATGCCGGTACTGGTAGTAGCAATGTCACGACGACCAAGGTCTACCCCAATCACTCTTGGCGTTTTACCCGTTGGCTCAGTCGGCAGCTCTACTACTATGTTGATGTAGTAACTACCATCCTGACGGAGGACCAAAACAGCACTAGTTGGAGTTTGACCTTTGAGCAGTGCCCTTTGGTAATTACCAATCAACAGTTTCAGATTAACCCTACCCGAAATCAAGGTTACTCCTACCTGCCATTCGCTTTCATAAAAAACGAATGTTCTCGCATCCAAACTGACGCTAGTTGGTCGAAACTTTTTGCTCTTGCGGGTCGCCTTGCTGTGATCAATCACCCGACGAATTGCTTGGCAGACATGGTTTGCTTTCAACCCTGTGCTTGCCCTCACAGCGTAGTACGTCAGGTGATGCAGTTTCGTCGTATTCCAGCAGTCTTCAGCCTTCGCCACTGCAAGTATTTGATTACAGGCATTAGCGAAACCATCAAAGGTGCGTTCAAAATCTGGACGCATCTTCTCAGGGACTTCAAGCTTACAGGATATAGACAGGGATTGAGTCATATGCATATTATAACTCATCCCAGAAGTTATGGATTAGTAGGTAGTATAGACCTTGCCCTCCCTTTCCTCCCCTCCCTGCCTAACGGCGAGGAAGGGGTATCCAGGGAGGAAGATTGATGAAAGCATTAACTCTTTCCTAAGAAAGCTTCCCTTGCCTAAGAAAGCTCAAGAAAGCCTTCCTCGGTCAATGGACGGTTTATATTCAAAAGCTCTATAAAATTTTTTGAATATAAATCTGACTTTTTAGGACTAGAGTATGACTTTTAATGTCTAGACAGAAAAATTTCCTTGTGGTTAGATACATGTATTCGTTTTTAACTGTGTGAAGTGAGCTCTGACACTTCCGTTTTACCCACTTCGATTACAAAGAGGCGCATGTGGAGCAGTTTGACCAGCAGATAAAATACTTTCGCTGGCGCGTGGCAGCATTGCTCGAACATAGCGGCGAATCGCCTTTGCCGCCAAAACATCTGGTGACAGAATGCTTCGATGAGCTTAATACTGCCTTGGAAGAATTGCAGGTGGTGACAGAAGATCTGCGCCAGCAGAACGAGGAACTGGAGGCTGCTCGTCAGGTGCTGGAAGCAGAACGCCAGCGCTACCGGGAGTTGTTCGAGTTCGCACCAGACGCCTATTTAGTGACCGATACAGAAGGGGTGATTCAGGAAGCGAACCACGCCGCTGCCACACTGCTTAACGTCTGGCAACATTTCCTGGTGGGCAAACCACTGGTTGTTTTCGTCGCGAAGATTGAGCGTTGGTTCTTTCATTCTGAACTAACCCGGTTGTACCAAGTGGACAGAGTCAAGGATTGGGAAGTGCGCCTTGCTCCGCGCGATCGTGAGCCGATTGACGCTGCCTTGAGTGTGTCTGTTGTCCGCAACTTGGAAAACGAGCCGGTTGCCCTGCGCTGGTTGTTGCGTGAAATCACCGAGCGCAAGCGGCTCGAGACGGCACTGTATCAGGTGAACGAAGTCCTAAATAAAGAAATCACCGATCGCGAGCGTTCAGAGCAAGCGCTGCGTGAGAGTGAACAGCACTTCCGATCTCTGGTCGAAAATGCCTTAGACATTATCACTGTTCTTAATGCCGACGGAACTGTGCGTTATGCCAGTCCATCTCTTGAAAGGGTTTTAGGATACAAACCAGCGGAATTGGTCGGAAAAAAAATTGTTCAGTATATTCACCCTGATGAGGTGACTAACGCCATTTATATTTTCACCAATGCCAGCCAAAATCCAGGCATGGTACCGCTTGAGTTACGTTTCCAGCACAAATATGGCTCGTGGCGTATGCTTGAAGCTATCAGTAAAAAATTTATCAACCAGCTGGGAATGACGAGTGTTATTGTCAATTATCGCGACATTACCGAGCGCAAGCGAGCTGAAGAAATTCGGCTGGTTCTAGAAAAAGAACAAGAAATTAGCGAAATCAACAACATCTTTTTTTCTCTGGTATCCCACGAGTTCCGCACCCCACTCAGCACGATTTTAGTTTCTGCCCAAATCCTGGAAAATTCCAGTAACGAATGCTCGAAAGAGAAAATATTCAGAAACTTACAGCGCATTGAAGCTGCTGCTAAACATATGACTCACTTATTAGATGAGATTTTGACAATCAATACAGCACAAAGCAGTAAGCTAGAATTGAATCCAAAACTTATTGATTTAGAAAAATTCTGTCGGAATAAAGTAGAATAAATCCAGAGCCGTGCGGTTCAAATCATACTTACGACTCCACCAGCTGACGCACTAGGGTTGCTAGACGTTCAGCACTGTCTGGAACTGCGATCGCCCTAGCAGACTGAGCCATCTGTTCCAGCTGTTCGGGTGAGTGCAACAAACTTAAGACCTGACTTTCCAGCAGATGGGAAGTAAGTTCGGGTTGGCGAAGCACCAACGCTGCACCAGCTGCCGTAAACACTGCGGCATTGTAGGCTTGGTGATCTTCTGCCGCGTAGGGATACGGAATCAGAATCGATGGCGTCCCAGTTACAGCCAATTCTGTCAGGCTACCAGCCCCAGCGCGACTAATCGCCAAATTCGCTCTTTGCAGCAGCCCCGCCATGTTGTCATAAAAAGGCAACGGGAAATACTGCGGATGCTTCAGCTCCAGAGCGTCTGGATCGTTATCTCCAGTCAAATGGACGATCCATGCACCGGCATCAAACCAAGCTGCGGCACACTGACGCACCATCTGGTTGATGGCAACAGCACCTTGGCTGCCCCCGACGACAACGATGAGGGGAACCTCTTGAGGAATTGGCAGTTCCAGTGGGGGCAATTCATGAATCAGTAGTACCCGAAACTGAGAGCGAACCGGGGTGCCAGTATAAATCGTCCTTACACGGGGGAGGTATTGGGCAGCTGGCTCAAAACCAAGAGCGATCGCACTACACCAAGGACTAAACCAGCGAGTTACTTTACCTGGGAGGGCGTTGGATTCGTGGAGGATAATCGGTAACGAGAGCGATCGCGCCGCAATCACAGCGGGCGCGGCAATGTAACCCCCAGTCGTGAACACGCCCTGAAACTTCCCCTGCAGCAGCAACTGCCGCACCTGGATAATGGAACCGAGCAGGCTACCCAGGATTCGCAAGGTACCTAGTCCAAAGCGTTCTTGAAATCCCTCAACGGCGATAGTGTGTAACGGGTACTGAGCTGGTAGCAACTTGGTTTCCAGTCGATTGGGAACCCCCAGCCACTCGATTTGATAATCTGGCAGTTGTTCAGCCAGAGCGATCGCTGGAAACAAGTGTCCACCAGTGCCACTGGCAGCAATCAGTAATCGGATCTGTGTTGAAGCCATCTAAAAGTGCCCCTGAAGCCCCTCGAGCGCCTCGGTTAACCTAAGATCAAACAATTAGCTGCCTCCTCTACTCAACTATCCAAGCTATCACGCTATGCGTAAACTTTTCAGTTTCAGCCAGCATTCTGGGTTATTTCCCAGTAAAAACAAATCTCGACGATCCAGCAACTGGCTAGCCCTTTTCCTGCTGACGCTCTCTTTCTCTTTAACAGTGCTTGGGAACCGTGCCCAGGCACAGACTGCTGAAACTGCGCCGGATCAGCTCAAAAATCTGTTGGCGCAAATCGATGCCGCAGCGAACAAGCACGCTATTCAAGCGGTGATGCAGTTCTACAGCCAGAATTTCACCAATTCGGATGGCTTAACGCGCCAAACTATCGAACAGGCTTTGATTCAACTCTGGCAGCGTTATCCACAGCTGAAATACCAGACACAATTGCAATCCTGGAAATCTGAGGGGAATGCGATCGTGGCGCAAACGGTTACTAATATCACAGGTAACCAGTCCACAAACAGCAGGAATGTAGTTTTCAATTCCATCATTGAGTCGCAGCAGCGCGTTGAAGGCGAAAAAATTGTCCGGCAGAATATCTTATCCGAGCGTAGCCAACTGAGTGTCGGTGCCAAGCCGCCCACGGTTGAGGTAAAGTTACCTATGCAGGTCAAAACCAGTCAGCCTTATAACTTTGATGCCATTGTCCAACAGCCATTAGGTGATGATTATCTACTGGGAGCGGCGATTGAAGAACCTGTCCAAGCCAATAAATATTTGAAACCCACACCAGTGGAATTGGAATTACTGCAAGCAGGTGGACTGTTTAAAGTGGGTCAAGCGCCAGGCAAACCACAAAGCGTTTGGGTTTCTGGGGTTCTAGTAGGGGCGGATGGTATGACTATGGTAACTCAGCGTCTCCGAGTTGTAGGTGGAAACGCAACAGAGGCTTCTGCACCACTCCTAAAATAGTTGATAATAAGTAGTTATGGCTTCGGTTCAAGACCAAATTGTTTTGATTACTGGCGCTAGCAGTGGCATTGGTGCCGCCTGTGCCAGGGTGTTTGCTCAAGCAGGTGCGAAACTGATTCTGGCGGCGCGACGGCAGGATCGGTTAGACCAGCTAGCAGATGAACTGAGTAAATTTGCCAGTACCATACATTTGTTGCCGCTGGATGTGCGCGATCGCACCATAGTAGAGTCAGCACTCTCAACTTTACCGGCGTCCTGGTCATCTGTGGACATTCTAATTAACAACGCTGGTCTCAGCCGGGGCTTAGACAAACTCCAAGAAGGCAGCTTCGAGAATTGGGAAGAAATGATCGACACCAACATCAAGGGCGTGCTCTACTTAACCCGCTTGGTAGTGCCTGGGATGGTCAGCCGGGGTCGGGGTCACGTCGTGAATCTTGGTTCGATTGCCGGTCATCAGACCTATCCGGGCGGCAATGTCTATTGTGCGACGAAAGCTGCCGTTAGAGCAATTTCAGAAGGTTTGAAACAAGACCTTTTGGGAACACCGGTGCGTGTTAGCTCTGTAGACCCTGGGATGGTGGAAACCGAATTTAGTCAGGTGCGCTTTCATGGCGATACAGAGCGTGCCAAATCAGTTTACCAAGGGCTGACGCCCCTGACACCAGATGATGTTGCCGATGTGGTGTTTTTTTGCGTTACCCGACCGCCCCATGTCAATATCAGCGAGGTTGTGGTCATGCCAACTGACCAAGCTGGCTCAATGCTATTTAACCGTTTAAGAGACGAACAATGACTGAAAGAATTTTTAACTTCAGCGCTGGTCCAGCGGTGCTGCCACTGCCGGTATTGGAACAGGCGCAGCGCGATCTTGTGGCATTGCCCGGAGTCGGGATGTCAATTCTGGAAATCAGCCATCGCTCCAAGACTTTTGAGCAAATTATCGCACAGGCGGAAAGCGGTTTGCGCGAACTGCTAGGACTCCCGGAAAACTACCACGTTCTGTTTTTGCAGGGCGGCGCGAGTTTGCAGTTTTCGATGGTGCCGATGAATCTGCTTCCCAAGGACCAAAGCGCGGACTATATCGTCACCGGCTCATGGTCAAAGAAGGCTGTCAAAGAAGCCAAGCACGTTGGCAAAGTCAACATCGCGGCAACAACTGAACAGAGCAACTTCTTGCGCATTCCGCGACAGGATGAACTCAAGCTCGACAATGGTGCTGCTTACGTCCACATTACGACGAACAACACGATCTTTGGCACGGAGTGGAAAAGGTTGCCAGAAATTGGCGATGTGCCGCTAATTGCCGATGCTTCATCTGACATACTCTCACGGCCAATACCCGTAGAAAAGTACGGGCTGATCTATGCCGGAGCGCAGAAAAACATGGGGCCTTCAGGCGTCACCCTTGTGATCATTCGCGACGATCTGCTTCAGCGCATTCCTGATGATTTGCACACGATGCTCGATTATCGCACCCACGTCGAAAATAAGTCGCTCTACAACACGCCAAACACTTTCGGCATTTATATTATCGGTCTCTTTTGCAAGTGGCTCCAGGAGAAAGGCGGGCTCGCCGCGATGCAACAAGAAAACGAAGCGAAGGCGAAGATGGTTTACGATGCCATTGATGCGTCTGACTTTTATCGCGGCCACGCTGAGGCTGACTCGCGATCGCTGATGAACGTCACGTTCCGCCTGCCTTCAGAGGAACTGGAAAAACAGTTTGTTAAAGAAGCGACCGCCGCCCACCTCGACGGCTTAAAGGGTCACCGCTCTGTCGGTGGCCTGCGTGCCTCGATCTACAACGCTTTCCCCCATGCAGGAGTCGAAGCGCTGGTATCTTTTATGAAGGAGTTTGAGAGCAAGAACGGCTGAGGATTATGATCTCGTTTCAATCCCTAATAGGGATTGAAACCCCTCTGAGGGAGCGAACACATTCTAAACAGGGTGCCCACAGGAACACCACACGGTATGCGATCGCATTCAAGTCAACTGTCGTCATCAGCTTAGTCAGGCAGTTGACAGCGCCCCTGCGTCTTGCACTCAATTCGCTTCTGACGCTCGGCGGCGATCGTGGCTAAATCTGAGCGTCCAGTCAGGGTGAGACGCCTGTCAGCCCAAATTTCATACAGGGCATTAACAATGGAACCGATGATGGGCAACTTGGTAGCCGCGTAAATCCATCCCATCCCCAGCGTTTCGTAAACCCGACGAAACACTTCCACATTTTTGATCACCGTGCCGTCAGGGAACACAGCGTGGATTCGTCCCATCGCCGCTTCAAAGTCAACGCCACCATGCTCGAGCGGTGTGTAGTTATCGTCTGCAATGTCCACAAATGCCACCAGACCTCGACCGGCATCTCGTTTTTTTAAGAAGTTGACCTCTCGCAGACACAATGGGCATTCACCGTCGTACAACAGCTTGATTTGCCAGGACGACGAACCGGGCAGGGGCTCGGTAGCGACTTTAACAGATTGGGGGGATTGTTTCGACAAGGGCATAGACGGCTCTGAATCAATTTGTTCCTCGATTAGGAGAAACAGACACACTTAAATATCTTAACAAAAATTAACAATTATCACAATTCCATCGCCGTGCGCCGGTGAGTCTTTTAAGAGCGTGTGGACACACTCAACCTTAATGCTGTGCTACTGTAGTAGATGAGAATAAATTCGGTTGCAGCTTTTGTTTTTAGTATTGACTGGCTTTTTCCTTTTAGTATTTATAGGCAACTCTCCGAAATCTATGTCTCTACACTTCTCTGATTTTGGAGCCAATCTATGTCAATTTATGTAGGTAATCTATCTTATGAGGTTACACAAGAAAACCTCAGTGCTGTTTTTGCAGAATATGGTTCTGTAAAGCGGGTGCAGCTACCCACTGACCGTGAAACAGGTCGGATGCGTGGCTTTGGTTTTGTGGAAATGGGTACAGATGCTGAAGAAACGGCTGCCATTGATGCTCTTGATGGTGCTGAATGGATGGGCCGTGATCTAAAAGTTAATAAAGCCAAACCTCGCGAAGACAGAGGTTCAGAGGGTGGTGGCCGGAGAAACAACAGCTTTTCTAGCCGCTACTAAGCTATTGAAGGCTAAACCCTTTTAGACCGTGCAGACTGGCTGTAGCTTGAGTGCGTGCGATCGCAACCTGCATCAGTTTAAGTAACGCGGATCTAATTTGAAAAGGCTCAGGCAGTAATGCTTGAGCCTTTTCGCTATCGGAGCATCCACAGATTTTTGAAAACTAATGGTATAGATTTGCAGCTCGAATGAGCAGTCTAACGATCAGGATGGTGACTGCAAGCAGAACCACTGCAACCACGACTAACCCACTAAATAGGAAGAAAAGGAATGAGCGGTCTGCCCGACGGCTTGTTTCTAATGAGCTTAGGTGGGCTTCTAGCAAGTTGACATTTTTGGTGTTAGCCTTCCAGCTGGTATCAAACAGATCTCCAACAATGGGTATAGAACCGACAACGCCATCTAAGGCAATATTGAAGAACATTCGCACCAAGATAGTTTTGGGCAAACCGAGCTGAACTGCTTGCAGCAAAATGTAGCTAGAGAGAATGATTCCCACAAAGTCTCCACCTACAGGCAGCAAACCAATGAGTGACTCCATACCCACCCGCAAGTTAGTACCGGGGATGGCAATTGCCCTGTCCCACAAATCGCTGATCTGGCGGAGGTGTTTTAGCTTAGCTAACCTAGGATCAGATAGCTCAGAGAAAAGCGGATTTATAGACTGGGGCATGGAAATATTTCTGAAATTTTTAAGTGGGTGTACCATACTGAGTTATGGTATACATTTCGTGGCAGCAAATTAAGATTCTCTAGTAGCTCTTTAAAAAATATTGGGTGTTCCCGATGGGAATAACACCCAATATTTACTCGCGCTCCACACACGCGTGAATTATTAGTTCATTGCGGCGTTGCTATCCTCAGTAGTTGCCTGGCCCTTCAATTCTTTTTCAGCACTGGTACTATCTGCTAAGTTGAGTTTAACGACTGTGCGACGTGCTTGGGTCACCTTGGGTAGCGTCAACGTCAAAATACCATTCTTGAAGTCAGCATGAGCCTGTTCATTTTGGATCGGCACTGGCAGGGGAATCACACGCTGGAAATTGCCGTAGCGGAACTCGGAGCGGAAGAAGCCTTTCTCTGAGGTCTTGTGCTCACGATGCTCACCACTAATGGCCACAGCTTCCCGAGTGACGTGGACATCAATATCTTTGCCGTCTACACCTGGAATTTCCGCCCGCAGCACCAAATTATCTTCGGTATCTTGCAGCTCAATCGCAGGCTTCCAACTCATTGCCGATTGACGCTCACTTCCCGCAAGTTCATCAAACATATGATCCATTTGACGACGCAGGGTTTCAATTTCTTGGAAGGGTTGCCAACGAATTAGTGCCATAAGTCAGTTACCTTCTGTTTGTCGTGAATAAATGTTTAGTTTGAACTTCATTCAATGGGAGTAAACTTTTAGTTCCCACATTTCAATAATGTCAAAGCAGTGCGCAAAGGTCAGTGAGGGGAACCGAACTGGCTCTAAGGTATTTTCCTAACCCGCTCACTTGAAAATAGAACAATTCACGGGCGCATTGCGAGTTCCTGCACAAATTTCTTGACTCGTAGCAAGACATCAGGTTATATATACCTTATGACTCTTAAGACGAACGGTCATATTCGCTGAATGCCCAAACCCAATGTGCGCGACAAGTTGCTGGCTGCTGGACTTGATACTATGCACCGTCTTGGCTTTAACGGCTGCAGCGTACAAGACAGGCCGCTGGTGTGCCCAAGGGTTCCTTCTATAACCACTTTGAGAGCAAGGAGGCGCTCGGTGCTGAACTCCTCGACCTTTACTGGCAGAAAGCGGCGAATGCGAGCTTGCGGATTCTGAGCAACGAGGCGCTGCCCCCACTTGAGCGCCTCAATCGCTACTTCGACGCGCTCGCCGAGGGCTTAGCCAGTTTGAGCTACGAGCAGGGCTGCCTGTTCGGTAACTTTGGCACAGAACTTTCGGATCAGAGCCGCTTGGTGCGCGACCGGCTATCCTCTGTGCTTGCTGGCTGGACGCGCGCACTCGAGTGCTGCGTGCGCGACGCCCAGATCGCCGGGGAGGTCCGCGCCGACCTCGATGCCGCCGATCTCGCCGCCTTCCTCGTGAATGCTTGGGAGGGTACGGTACTGCGCACCAAGGTTGACCGGGACGGGGCGCGGTCGCGCAGTTCAGGACAGTAGTGTTCTCAGCCATACTGGCTTGAGTGGGGGGCTATTCGCCGGGAACGCCTGCAAACCCTGTTAAGACGACTGGTCATATTAAAAAGGTGAATCATTGCTTCTGCCTACTGCCAAGTTCTGCATCTTCGTCTATTTGTCCAAATCCAATTTTTGAGGTAAAAAACGCATGACTACTCAAACAGTGTCCGCAACCCTGTTGAGTTCTTTTGATTTGGGAGGGTTGACCCTCAAGAACAGAGTGGTAATGCCTCCCTTGACTCGAGCTCGGGCAGGTAAGGAGCGCATGCCCAACGCCCTGATGGCGGAGTATTACGCTCAACGGGCTTCAGTAGGTCTGATGATTGCGGAAGCTACCGTAATCTCGAAACAGGGTAATGGTTGGGTAAATAGCCCTGGTATTTATTCAGACGAACAAGCACAAGCCTGGAAGCAGGTTGTGGATGCAGTGCATGCTAAAGGGACGCCGTTTTTTCTGCAGCTTTGGCACACGGGGCGAGCTTCTCACAGTAGTTTTCAGGAAAATGGTCAGTTGCCAGTTTCCGCTTCTGCTATTAAGCTTCAGGCAGAGTACATTCACACTCCGATTGGCAAACAGCCCTACGAAACGCCCCGAGCCTTAGAGACGAACGAAATCCCTCTAGTGGTCGAGGATTACCGTCGCGCTGCTGTGCGAGCAAAAGATGCTGGTTTTGATGGGGTGGAAATTCATGCAGCTAACGGCTATTTAATCGATCAGTTTCTGGAATCTAAGACCAACAAGCGGACAGACCAGTATGGTGGTAGCCTTGAGAATCGCTATCGTTTCCTCAAAGAAATTGTGGAGGCTATCCTGACTGTATGGCCTGCTAACCGAGTAGGAGTGAGGCTGTCTCCAAATGGTAATTATAATGACATGGGTTCTGAGGATTTCCGGGAAACCTTTCTTTATGTCGCACAGCAGTTGAATGCTTACGGTCTGGCTTACCTGCATATATTAGATGGACTGGCATTCGGCTTTCACGAGCTTGGAGAGCCGATGGTGTTAGCTGAATTTCGCAACGTGTTTACAGGTCCACTCATAGCTAACTGTGGCTATACACAAGAAACCGCCTCAGCAGCAATCAAGGATGGCAATGCTGATTTGATTGCCTTTGGGCGACCATTGATTAGCAATCCGGATTTAGTTGAGCGTTTTGCCAATGGCTGGCCTCTAAATCCACCAGCCGATCAAAGTATCTGGTATTCGTCTGATCAAGAAGGCTACACCGATTTTCCCACTTATCAAGACAACAAAGTACTTCAAGCTTAACTTATAACGAGCGATCGCCTGCCATAACCATCTTCGGGTTGTCTTCTTGGCGCTTCACGCGACCTGAGCTAGATGATTATGGTGCGATCGCTGAGGGTATTTTCGCGCTCGTGATCACGCTCTAGCAACAAATCGCGGTGGTAATCTATGGTGCTAATTTGTTGATGACTAGGTTTATGTTCCAGCTGCCTTACATTGTTTTCATCACTTGCGGTATTTTTCAACCTTAATTTTGGGTTAGATGTTCTAATATTTGCTCTAATCGCTGGTTAGTAGCGCGGATATCGGCAACCACATCGTCAAGCCTATTCAGCCGCGCCTCGCTCCTGGCGCTAAACTCAGCGATGGTTTGCACCAATCCATCAACTGAGGCTTTTGTCACCTCATTGGCTAGCCTGTTGGCAGCTATGGCGGAACTGTTGGCAGCAATAGCCTCTGCGTTAGAGCGAATCAATTGGACAGTTTCTCGCACTAGTGCCTCAATCTGGTCTAGTCTGTTGGGTTGATTGTCACTCATCTGATTTATCCCAACGCCGATGCCCTCACGGCTTATTTCGAAGTGCAGAACTACTATACTATTGTGTTGGTGCTGAATCAACTATTGCCATGAGTAATAGTTAACGGCTCTCCTGTACTTAGAGTGATGAGCTTTTGAGTACCACTATTTCTGACTGAGTATCAGCTTTTACTGAGTTCAACTCAGGAAGTTGATAAAATATTAGAACTTACTCACCTTTGTCTAATGAACTCTCCTCTTGATTCTCTGCTTTCCTTACCAGGAATCACGGTTGAAGGCTCTTGGCTGATATAAGTTATCCCTCCCCATCCCAGTTTCACCGTTTTAATTGCGGCATACCGACGACGATATTTTTCTGACAACGAGAATCCTAATGTGCATTTGACCAGAATTGACAGGGTTGAGCCAACCAGTCAATTAATACAAGGCTTCTACATTCTGTCGGAAGGCGATCAAGGCATGGTCTCCCTGATGCTCTTTCAGTGCGAAAAGGATAGCATCAGACACTTCTGGCGACACAAGAGTCTTGATTTCAACATTGGTGTTGTAGCCGGTGATGTCTCCCAACCGTCTACCGTGACCGCCCTCACCCCGTACTTGACTAATAGTGTAACCGCTTACACTATAGCTTTTCAGCAGCTCGACGATACGGTCTTGCAACACTGCTTCACCAATCATTGTGAGCAGGACGGCGGGTTGGATTGGAATCGCTTCGGGGGACATAGATAACTCCATACAATAGGTTTAGAGTTGTCGGGGTATTTTAAGCTAATTTGCGGTTGATTTTCATAGCCATAGAAGTTAGCCGGCAACTCATTTGTAAAGTGACAATAGTGCTACGAACTTAGCAATTTGCCTGCTGTTTTAAGGTCTAGTGTAAGGACCAGAGTGAAGGTTTCCGCCACTATCACTCTCCCGGAACTGCTCCACTTCCTGGGTGTAGTTGATTGGCAGGACATACTCAAGGTTCTCTTGGGGACGGGCAATAATGTGGGTTGACAGAACCAGTCCTCCATTCACTCGTTTCACATTTTCAACTCCAGCCGCTACTGCGGCTTGCACCTCCGAAACATCTCCTCGTACAATGACGGTCACTCGACCACTGCCAACTTTTTCGTAGCCCACAAGCGTGACCCGGGCCGCTTTGACCATCGCATCGGCTGCTTCCACCACGGCGGGAAAGCCTAAGGTTTCTAGCATTCCTACGGCAATTGACATCGGTTCTACTCCTTAATCAAGTTTATAAATGAATACCACTGGTGATCTAGAAATCAGAATTGGTTTTACCCGGCTAGCTTCGGAACTGTTCCACGGCTTCGGTGTAACGAAGTGGCAGAACATACTCCATGTTTTCGTGGGGACGAGCAATTTTGATGTGAGTTCATAAGATTTCACCACCGTTGACCTGTCTAGCCGCGTCTACCCTAACAGAATAATTGCAAAATTATTTGACGATAATTTTGGCAGTACTGTTCATCATGAAAACCTTAATGTGGAGTACAATTGTTTAATTTCATCAAATCTTATAGTATTCTAATTTAAGAATATAATGAGCGTTGTTAGTTTAGCAATATAAATCTTACTAATGGTTACAAATATTAACAATCAGTAAAATTAATGTTTAACTATTCTGAGCCCTCTAATTAACCATTTGTGTAAGGATTCAGGTGTTTGAACGCCAGTCACAGAGCCACTTTCTCCGATTGGCTCTACCGATTGGCTTTCATACTTGGGTAGTGATATCGAAGTAGTGGTGAGACAGAACCATTGTCCTGTAAGTATCGTGTCCAATATTAGCTAATGCAATTAACTCCCAACTAATCACACCTAAATTAGAATTTTTGACTAGTTTTTTTTGTAACTTTACTTTTTTTATTCATATTGCTGTTATATAACATAGCACGAAATTCGTTAAAATTATCCCAGAAAAAGTGTGAATAAATACCAGAACGAGTCGGTTCTGCCCGTGGTTATGGGTACCTTGTTAAAAATGGTTCACTTCACACTGGCAAGCCAAAACATCAATTCTATTAGCTGCGGTCGCCAATTCGTTGGTAATCCTACTAAAACGTAAGGATTCAGGTCATGGGGAAATGACTGAAAAGCTTTTCCCGTAAAGGTTTGTCGGAAAATCCATCTGGTTCTAATTTTCAATAAGAATCGGTGGAATGGCCATTTTTCGTTGCTTGTTGAGAATATCAACTTATTTATTCTAGAAGTACGGATTTGAAATGCCATCCAGGCAAGGGTTTCAACCACCTGAATCCTTACACTAAAACTACCGTTTCATCTGACAAAACAAAGTTAATTGATAGACTATTACTGGAGAGAATATTGCTCCGAGCAATTGCCAGATTTACTCGGTGTTTGCTGGTCTTGTTTACAAGATTATGTCAATCAAAAGATGGCTCGCATCCCGCGTCGGAGCGAGGTTTCGGGAAAATTACCTTGTTTGCTGACCATCGAATGTGACGTGTAGGTGGTCTTTTGTTGATAGTAAGAAAAATGAGGGTTACGTCTGGCTAGCAATCGACTGTGATCCCTGATAAATTGCCTGTTTTTTTTAAGAAGATAGAACTCGAAAAT
Organism: uncultured bacterium; assembly: GCA_964250845.1. Lineage (GTDB taxonomy): Bacteria > Cyanobacteriota > Cyanobacteriia > Cyanobacteriales > Chroococcidiopsidaceae > CAXUIG01. Next base: position 14,637 of record CAXUIG010000146.1, read on the forward strand.
TGGCCCGTCAATTATGGGCTTTTTTACCAGCTGGTTACCAGGAATGTGCCATCGCTTATGCGGATTTTTGACATGCTTACAAAACAGTTATTCCCCACGAAGAACCAGAGAGCTGTTGACAAAGAAACTGGTCAAACTCATCATATTGAACGCTTAAATGACCTTCACCAGGAGTTGCAACACAACCCTTTTGATTGCGACCTGACATGCAAGACGCTATGAATTGGTACACAGGATGTTTCAGTCCCGAAGACGTGATTCATGGGAATAGCGACCTATGCTGGCACTCCAATCAATTTAGCCACAACTGCTTTAATCGCTGGGGCTAGCGCTTGGAGCACGGGGGAGAGTATCGTTACGGTGCCAGCGGTGATGATAATAGTGCGGGCGATCGCCAGATTATCTAACCTTCTCTCAATTCCATCAAGTTTGGTTAGGATAGTTGACATAGTAGATTCAACTTTGTCTATTCTGTCCGGTTGACTGACTGTCATAATTTATCTATTTTTAACGACAAATTGCTCAATCAAAGTTTTAAGCGTTGGAGCTAACTCTTTGACTAGAGGAAAAAGTATAATTGCTGATGCTGCTGCAATTATAATATTCCTTGACAGATTAAGGTTGTCTTTTGTTAATTGGTAGAATCGTTCGTCCCACTTCTTGGATGCTTCTTTGAGTTCTTCTGAATTTCTCTGGATTAACATTTCCAGTTTTTCTATGTTAGCTTCGATTCGGTCTAATCTGTCTTCTGGCATCGGATTGAATTTATGAGGTATCTTGGAGTTGTCGGTTAGTGAGTGGTAATCGACCAGCGTGGTAATAGCCCTGTTGATGCCAGGGCTTGCGCTGATGTTTCAGTCCCGAAGACGTGATTCATTTTAGTGCGACGATCGCCCACCATCGCCTGAATCAGCAAAATCCGCTATTGTTTCAGTCCCGAAGACGTGATTCATTTTAGTGCGACTTCCTCGTCTTAGTGCGACTTCCTCGTCCAACCCTGCCGCATGTCAGTCCCCTTGTTTCAGTCCCGAAGACGTGATTCATTTGATTGCGACAAGAATAATTAGTCGTAATCGTAGCAACCATAATTGTTTCAGTCCCGAAGACGTGATTCATTTGATTGCGACGCTAGTTGTCAACGCTGCTCGATACATCTGTTGGGCAGGTTTCAGTCCCGAAGACGTGATTCATTTGATTGCGACCTTCTAGCTTACGCAGTA
>CAXUIG010000147.1:0-15815 GCA_964250845.1 uncultured bacterium
GGAATTCTCAACACCAAATAATACTGGCTTCCTGACCCCCTCTGAACGGATACATTTTTAGCAGGGCTCAAGTATCAAAGAACCCTATGCTTAAAAGCTTTTCCTTGCCCACATTTTTTCAAGCCCACCTACGAGGGAAGCGATCGCACCATTCATTAGTACAAAAGGCGAGCGGTGCGATCGATCTTGACAAGCAGATGTTGAAAGCGATCAAATCGCCTCTTTTCGATTTTTAAAGTACAAGAGATGATTTGAGAGTTTCATAAACTAGCTTATATTTTCACACTATCTTCATCTTTGCCGTTAGCTTGTAAAGCTAAGATGATGTTTCAGTTTTTTGAGCCGGGGACGGTTGAATTGGCACCACCAGGGGAACTACTATCTAGATAGCCCTTTGCCTGCAAACCCTGGAAGAAGCCCGCATAGTCAAAACTGCTGTAGAGGGCACCGGGCTGGCTACCGAGATACGTAAAAATATCGACGAGAAATTTTTGATTGTTTGTACCGTCGCTCTTGTATATAGCGGATATAGCGTTTCCATCCACCACCCCACCCGCTACAACTTCTTGGTCTTGGTCGGACAGTTCATTGAAAAGGTTGTTTTCCATCAAGTCATCTAGTCGCATGAGCAACCTCCTAAAAAGTATTACTAACGTAACGTACTAATGTACCGTACTAAATCATTTTTTTTTTAGCAAGGCTTATTAAGTTTAATTTGAATAAAAAGTGTTTAACTTATGTTAAAAAAGTGTCTGACTTAGAGAAACAGCTAGATCAAGTTCATAAATGTATCAATATAATACTAAAAATAGCTGCTATACAAGCCTGAATTTTTGTAAACTCTAAACGTCTGAATTCTCCTGAGCAACGTAGATTTAGTCAAGTTCACGCGGGTTGGCTAGCACTGCGTATTTAAGGTAAATCAAGTGAAATATCAATGTATTCTGCAACACAGTGAAGAAGATTGTGGAGCTGCTTGCCTCGCTTCCGTTGCCAAACACTATGGACGCACTCTTAGCCTCAATCAAGTTCGTGAAGTTGTAGGCACTGGGCAATTGGGAACAACATTGCTAGGTTTGAGGCGAGGAGCAGAGGCATTAGGATTGAATGCTCGCGCCGCCAGAACCTCATCCGAGCTTTTGGATCGAATAAGTGAAGTAACCTTGCCAGCAATCATTCACTGGAAAGGCTATCACTGGGTTGTTTTATATGGGCAGCGAGGCAAGAAATATGCGATCGCTGATCCAGCTGTAGGCATCCGTTATCTTTCTCGGCAGGAGGTACAAGAGGGCTGGACAAGTTACATCATGCTCTTACTTGAGCCAGACCAAGAACGCTTTTTTGCGCAACCGGATGAAAAAATTGGCGGTTTTGGACGCTTCTTGAAGCGTGCGTGGCCTTATCGGGCGATAATAGCTGAGGCGCTGCTAATCAATTTCTTCCTGGGTTTGCTCTCCTTGACTTACCCTTTTCTGATCCAAATTCTGACCGATGATGTACTCGTTCAGGGTGATACCAAACTCCTTGCGGCTGTAGCAATTGCCGTTGTGGTAATGAGGTTTGTCAGCAGTAGCCTCGGATTGGTAGAGTCTAACTTAATTGCTCACTTCGCTCAACGACTGGAGTTAGGGCTGGTTCTGGAATTTGGTAGGGCTATCCTGCGCTTGCCTCTGACTTACTATGAGTCCCGTCGCAGTGGCGAGATTGTCAGCCGGATGCGAGATATTCAGGAGATTAATCAGTTAGTTTCCCAAGGCGTTGTTAGTCTGCCTAGCCAATTTTTTATTGCAATAGTTTCTGTGTTTTTCATGCTGTTTTATAGCTGGAAGCTGACAATAATTGCAAGTCTAATTGCTGTAGCGATGACTTTATCGACGGTTGTTTTCCTGCCTGCACTTCAGCAGAAAACGCGCAGTTTATTGGTTTTGGAAGCAGAAAACCAAGGCGTGCTGGTCGAAACTTTTAAGGGTGCACTCACTCTCAAAACCACGACTGCTGCTCCTCAATTCTGGGAAGAATTACAGAGCCGATTTAGCCGCTTAGCCAATCTCACATTTGGCACAATTCAGATTACTATTATCAATAATATTTTTTCTGGGTTAGTTTCCGGCATCGGTAGCGTTGTTTTGCTCTGGTTTGGCAGCACGTTAGTTATTGGCAAGGAATTAACTATCGGTCAACTGCTAGCGTTTAACAGTATAAATAGCAATTTTCTCTCCTTCATTGGAACTGTAATTGGGTTTGTGGACGCGTTCACGCGAGTCAGAACCGCTACCGAGCGACTGACGGAAGTCATCGACTCCACCCCCGAAACTCAAGCCGATAGCAAAAAGCCCTTTGCCCAAATTGCTGGTGACGCCGACATCATTTGCACCAATCTCAACTTTCACCACACTGGCAGAGTTGATTTGCTCGAAGACTTTTCCCTCACCATGCCTGGTGGTAAAGTTATCGCCCTGATCGGTAAATCCGGCTGTGGTAAAAGTACGCTGGCGAAACTGATAGGAGGGTTATATGTGCCTCACTCTGGCAATATTCGCATCGGTATCTATAATCTGCAAGACCTAGCCCTCGATTGCCTGCGGCAGCAGGTAGTTCTCGTTCCCCAAGAACCTCACTTTTGGAGTCGCTCGATTATTGAAAACTTTCGCTTAGGTTCTCCCCATGTCACATTTGAGCAGATTGTCCTCGCTTGTCAGATTGCCGAGGCTGACGAATTTATCAGTAAACTACCCGACAAATATCAAACCGTCTTAGGAGAATTCGGCGCGAATATTTCTGGAGGGCAAAGGCAACGACTAGCTATAGCCAGAGCGATCGTGACAGAGCCACCCATCCTGATTTTGGACGAATCCACAGCTAGCCTCGACCCAGTTAGTGAAACCCATGTGCTAGATCGGCTCTTGTACTACCGCCAAGGTCAAACCACAATCTTAATTAGCCATCGCCCCAGAGTGATCAACCGCGCGGACTGGATCGTACTACTCAATCAAGGAAAACTGCTTCTTCAAGGCTCCTTAGAGGAGTTGCGATCGCAATCCGGAGAGCATTGGGACTTTTTAAACCCCTAGTAGGTGTAAGCAACGAGAGGCTGAAGGATGCTGCGGTTCAAGCCTTACTGCCATTCGCCAGGAGACAATAGCCTGCTGCAGTTCTCCTTCCAGAGCCCATAACCGTCCAGCTAAGGCATGAAAATCCGCGTTGCCATGATGCAGGGCTAGAGCTTGCTCATTAGTCGCTTTAGCCTCTGCTAAGTTACCATCAGCCAATAGAGCAAGTGATCTTTTATAATACCACACGGCGTGGTCATGAATCTGAATCAATGGAGATAGGTCAGCTCCACATCGTCTACACCTGCACCCACTCTCCCCTGAGGGGCGGTAAATAGCGCGGCAAACGGGACAATTCATCGGTTTTATGTCGAGGCATCATTGCTTGTACTAGCGTAATAGAGAAAATCTTCTATTTCCTCGCTAATTTCGGCCAACTTCGCTTCTGAGCCCGTCGAGATTGCACTCTCAAATTGCGTCAACAAGTCTTGTAATTCCTCTGCTTGCTCAGCCGACAATGTCTCTAAAGCTTTGTGAGCAGAGTCAATAAGTTCATCAAGCTGTGGATCGAGAGGAGCGTCTGGGTAAATTGCGTTTCTGGACTTTTCAATTGTTTCATCGAGTTCAAACAGAGCCTCAACTTCTGCCCTTGCCTGGTTGAGTTCGTGGCTAGAAAGACGATGGGTAGTGGTGTTGTTCACAATCAGCGACCCCTGCTTTCCTTTGCCCTTTTCAGTGGCAGTTACCATCAGCATACCGCTGAGGTCAAAATCGAAGTGAATCTCCACTTGTACACCGCCTGCGGGCTGTGGAGGTAAGCCCTCCACGCGCAGAGAACCAAGGGGAACATTCTCGTTAGCGATCGCATTTTCTCCTTGAAAAATTTCAATTTCAACTGCTGTTTGACCGTCAGCAGCAGTTGAGTAGACTTGAGAGCGGGAGACGGGCACGACGCTATTGCGGGGAATGATCACACTGAAGAACCCAGGCATTATGCCCATCGGAGTATCCATAGCCGCAGAAACCCCCAGAGAATGAGGAGTCACATCTACGAGAATGGCATCCACAGCCTCTCCTACGAGCACACCTGCCTGTAAAGCCGCTCCTAAAGCAACACAGAGATCGGGTTGGATGCCGTCTGTTGGTGCTTGCCCTAGATGCTCCTCCACCATTTGCTGCACTAAGGGGATGCGAGTTGAGCCACCGACCAAAATCACTCGCTCAAGCTGTTCTGATTCCAAATTGGCATCCTCAAGAGCCCGATCAATCGCCTCTAATGTTTCCTCTAGCAGGGGGCGGATCAGCCCTTCAAAGTCTTTTCGCGCTATTTCCGCCTCTAGATGCAGAGCTGTCTTGCCCTTACTGCCCAAAAAAGCCTCCCGTACCGTAGCAAACCCATAATTACTGAGGTTGATTTTGACCTGCTCCGCTGCCCGCAAAAGACGAGCATTAGTTTGAGCATCATTTGGTACATCAACCCCATGCTCTTTGCGAAATAGGTCTGCTAGATGAAGCTGCAAGCGGCGGTCAAAATCATCTCCACCCAAGCTATTGTTGCCGTGACTAGCCAGCACTTCGGTGACTTCACCTGTAATTTCTACTACTGATACGTCAAAGGTACCGCCTCCTAAGTCATAAACCAGAACCCGCTCAGTATCCTCAGACCGCAGATCGTAGGCTAAAGCAGCAGCGGTGGGTTCGTTTAAGATCCGCAGCACCTCAAAACCGGCAATTTCCCCTGCTTCTTTAGTTGCTTGCCGCTGAGCATCGGTGAAGTAAGCCGGAACAGTGATCACAGCCTGAGTAAGTGTTTCCCCCAGATCCGTCTCGGCGCGTTGTTTCAAAGAGCGGAGAATAATAGCTGAAATTTCTTGAGGCAGATAATCGCGATCGCCTAAGGTAGTCTTGTGTTCTGTGCCCATTAAGCGCTTGATCGACTTAATCGTTCTCTCTGGAGCTGCAGCATACTGCCGTAATGCCTCGCGCCCTACCAGGAGCTTGCCCGTGTCGCTCAGACCAACACACGAAGGCAGAATCAGGTCGCCATCTGTGTCGGGCAACACCCGCGCCTGTCCGTTCTCGACAATTGCTACCTCAGAATTAGTGGTACCCAGGTCAATGCCAACTGCTTTTACCATGATGGTTGCTTGTCTTTATTTGAGCAGGTTCTCCGCCGTTAATCCCGAGCAGGGATTGAACTAAAAACGATGACTTGAGCTTCGCGCAGGACGCGTCCATTCCACAGATAACCCCGGACCACTTCCCGTGCCACTGTGTTATCTACCGCTTCATTGCTTTCTTGCCGATCTACAGCATACATAAGCGCTGGGTTAAATTGTTGTCCTTCAGCCTCTATTGGCACTACCTGTCGCTGTCGCAACAACTCTAGCAGCATCCGTCGAATCAGTTCTACCCCTGCTCGCGAACTCCTCAAAATTTCTACCAGGTTTGATTCTGTTGCAGCCAAGGAATAATTCCTTTGTCCCTGGGATACCTGCTGTCCTTGCCAACCGATTTGGGCAAGCCAACGTTTGAGAATCTGAGCCAATGTCTTCTCTTTCTGGGCAGATGAGTCATCTTTGTTTTCTGGAGGCATTGTCTCTACCTCTGCTGCCTGCCAATGGGCACAGGCATGATCTAGGGCATCGACAATACCTAACATGTCCCGCAGCCATCCCTCCTGCTCCTTTTCAAAGCGTGCTTTCTGGGCAGCGAGTCCCTCAGAATACCTAGCGTCTGCCTGCTGAGTCGTCTCCTTCAGGAGGGTTTGGAGTTGTTCTTTATCAGTCTGGGCTGCATCCATTGCTTTTTGCCAAGCCGATTGAGCCGACTGGAGTAGCTTGCCCTGCTGCTTAACCTCATGCCGGAGTGCAATCCACTCCCCCACCATTTGATAGGGATCGAAAGGGGTGACATCGTCTGGTTCCTTGCCTAAATACTCAGGAGGTGTTTCGTTTGTGTGCAAGCAATCCAAGAACCGCTCAAATAGCTCTTCCCGTTCGATCATGTTTTATCAATTATCTGTGGTATAATCTAATCACTAGGCTTAATTTGTCTCAGGGGTTGAGACTCAGAAAGTTAAACGAATTAAATCCTCGAAGCTGATTTCCAGTTGTGATACTGCCTGCTGTCGTAAGTGGCTAATGGCTTCCGAATCTAATCCGGGGTTGAGAGGACGCGGCGTGAGGATATCCTCAAATTTTTGTCCATTTCCCTGGCGCAATGCTTCATAGGCAGCACGAACTGCCTTAAACTCGTCCGGGTGAGTGTGGGCTGGAAACTCTCGGAGTTTGGCATGATAGGCAGCTTTGATTTGGGCGGGTGTGGCTCCGGGAGAAACTCCTAATCGTTCGTAATCAGAATTCATCACTAGTTTTCACCTGCCTTAATAATAAATGAGACGCCTCTTCATCTTCTTTTTGATTTTTTAGGTTTAAATCCTGGCTTGTCAAAGGGTAAAGGAAAGCCCTGCGGCTCAGGGTCATCGAAGTCGGGCATTCCCTCCAGCATTTTCTTCTTGAACTCCGGCATCATTCGCTTGAGTTCCTCTGGTGGAACACTCTTACCAACCATTTTACGAATAAGATTTTCGATGAAGTCTTCCATTTCCCCTGCTTCCAAGTCATCCAATCGGTGCAGGTTTGGCAGCAATTCCTGAGTTTCACGTGCATCCAGAAACGCCTGCTCTTCCCGGAAGGCTTGCAGGGCTTTGGCGTCTTGGAGGCGACGAGCCAATTCAAACCCCTGCTGGTGTAGATCTTGATAGGCTTTGCTATCACTAGGGTAAGTGGTTGCTTTCGCCAGCAGTAGTTGTGGGTTCTGCGGATCGCGTCGTAGAGCCTCGTCAATGAAGGAAACTAAAGTATTAGTTTGGGCAAAACGGCGAACCATCTGTTGAATTCTAGCCAGGGCGGAGCCAGGCTGGGTGCTGGTGTCCAGGTAGCGGCGTAAGGGCGACTGGATTTGCTGGGGTTTGCTCCCCTTTACTCCTAGCATCACCAGATAGGCGGACTGAGCTGCCGGATATTGTTCAGCTAGAGTGAGTAGTCGATTCAGATATTGATTAATTAAGCCTGCAATTCCCTTCTCACGCTTGGCAAAGAGTTGGATTGAGAGCATAATCGCCTGTAAGACAGGGATTTGATCCTGGGGGGGTAAAGGGTTCAGCAAGGCTTCCCATTGCTTGACGGCTGAGTGCTGTTGCAAAGAAACCCGACCGCCAGAATTGGGGGAACCTAGCACAGCCCCGACAAAAATCCTACAGGCTCTTAGGGCTGGGTCGTCTTGATCTTCCTCCTGAACCTGGCAACTAAACAAGGGGTAACTTTGAGTCGATAACGCCTCAATCCAGGGCAAGACTTCAACTTCTAGCCCAACACTGACATCGCCAAAGTGCTTGCCAAAACGGCGGCGGGCATCGTTGAGAGATCGCTTATCTTCCAGCTCTTCCCAACTCTCCAGTAGTCCTGTGTATACCTCTTGGAACCGACACCCTCCTTCTAAAGCCTGAGTCAGCAGCCTAGTAGCTTCTTGATAATTATCCTCATACACTGCAATCAGTCCTCGACGTCCCAGTACTTCTGGAGATTCTGGGCACAGTCGCTCTGCCTGCCTCACAGCACCCAGAGCGGTCTGATAGCGGTCCAATGCTATCCAGGCATCTGCTAATTGGCAGTGAATTTTTGCTAGAGTCGGTTTAAGTCGGGCATCAGGCCAGGATTGAGGGTCAATCTTAGCTTCCTGTTCCAGCCAATTTAACAGCCGTGTCAACAAACGTTGACTTTCTTGGTCGGATGAATTAGCCGCAAAAACCTGCAACAAGTTGACTGCCAGTTGGGGATTGAAGGGCGGCTGTGACACCAGAGGTTTCCAGAAAGCCTCGGCACAATCAAGTTGTCTGTCGCTCAGGGCTTGTTGACCTGCTAGAGTCAAAAGAGGTTGGTAGAGGGTGGCTAGCTCACTAAAGCGAGAAGAACGACGGTCCAGTTGCAAAAAAGCATGACCAGCATCATGGAGATTTCCTTGCTCAATCAGATCCAAAGTCGTCCAAACCAGAACCGCCTCCTGGTAGACCCGGTCTTGCTGCAGCTCCTCAACGTCCACTACGTCCAGCATCGATTTTCCAGTCTTGGCTTGCTGGAGAACGACTAATCGTTCGAGCACGGGGTGGTTCAAAGGCGATCGCCGCCCTACAGACGCTGGCAACGAAAGCGTCGCAGCAGCAGCATCCCAATCCTCTAGAGCCTGCTGAGTATAAGCAATCCAGGCAGTAGGAACATCATCTGGTGTCACCTTAGTCTTGACTTTTTTAAAATGGGATAGGGCAGTCTCAGGTTGACCTGCTTTTAGAGCGAGGGCACCGTGAGCCCAGTGGATTTGGGCAGCAGAAAAACGCGATCGCTGCTTAGTGATTAACTCCTCAATGGTGTTTGTCTTTCCGAGGAGTAACAAAAGTTTGAGGTAACAGCCAGCGTAGTCCTTGGGTAGGCGCTCACTTTCAAAGGCTGTTCGGAGCAAGTCCAAAGCTGCATCCAGTCGATTCAAAGCCAACAGGCACTTGTTGCTCCAATAGTGAGCTTCTCCGTTGAGACCTAATTCCAGAGCACGGTTTAAGGATCTTTCTGCCTGTTTGAAGTTGCCCTGTTTGAATTCTTGCTGTCCCCGTAACGACCAAATGCTGGCTTCTTTTGCAGTCAAATCAATCTCAGGATTCGAGCGTTGGATTCTTTTGATTTCCTCTAAGGCTTGACGATATTTCTGCTGCTTGACTAGGCTTTCTAGCTGGTGGAACTTCCCTTCAGAAACTCCCCCAATATTTTCTCTGTGCAAATTCTTTTGATTGAACCGATCCTTACCCATGTCTGCTCTCCTGAAAGTCCCTCAGCTATCTATTCCGGCTTCACCACTAGGACTGAACAAGGGGCATCCTCGACGACTTGACTACTAACAGAGCCCTGTATAATCCGCTTGACACCAGTCAAACCGCGACTGCCGATCACAATTAGGTCAGCATGGTAGATATTAGCGAGGCGGATAATTTCTTCACATGGGTCGCCGGTAACGATTTCTAGTTCGCTCTCTCCAGGCAGTTTAGCCTGGTAAGATTGCAGCTGCTTCTCAATGTGTGGATAAGGAAGTAATTCAGCCTCGCTATGGGGTCGGTCAGCGATTTGTTCTAGTTCAGACTCGACTGGGAGAATGACATGGGAGAGGATAATTTTTGTCGACGGCTGCAATTGGAGTTCCTGTAGGGTCTGAATCACTCGTTCCGAAAGCTCTGAACCGTCGAGGGCCACGACAATTGTCTTTAGCACTGCAAAATCTCCTAATAGCTTCCTTAGGGGTCGGGATTTTCCTCATCACTCAGCGTCCATTCCCCATCCCCCTTATTTGGCATCCGCAGCCGCACTGAGTCAGCATGGGACGGCAAACCCTCAGCTTTCGCCAACACGTCAATCGCACCGGCTACTTTCTGAAGTGCAGTGGGAGAGTATTGGATAATACTCGAGTGTTTCAGGAAGGTTTCCACCCCCAAAGCGGAGGCGTAGCGAGCTGCACCAGAAGTAGGCAGGGTGTGGTTAGGCCCAGCCAAATAGTCTCCCACCGCTTCGGGTGTGGAATATCCTAGGAATATGGCACCGGCATGGCGAATCCGCTCAAGTAGTGCCCAAGGGTCAGCCACTTCCAGTTCCAGGTGTTCTGGCGCAAATTCATTTGATAGTTCTGCTGCCGCTCTGAGGGATTCCACGACGACAATTAAGCCGTAGTGAGCGATCGCTTTCTCTGTTTGCGTGCGGCGCGGGTGATCTACCAGTTGTCTCTCGACTGCCGCTTGCACATTCTTAGCCAGACCGGCATCTGTAGTCAACAGAATTGCTGCCGCCATTGGATCATGTTCAGCTTGCGCCAACATGTCCGCTGCCACATAGACGGGATTAGCCGTTTCATCCGCAATCACCAGCACCTCCGAAGGTCCTGCTAATGAGTCAATCCCAACGGTGCCATAGACTAGTTTTTTTGCTAGGGTAACGTAAATATTACCAGGACCGGTGATCACATTTACTTTGGGAATCGTTTCTGTCCCGTAGGCTAAAGCTGCGATCGCCTGAGCGCCCCCCACCCGATAAATTTCCTCTACCCCAGCTTCCTGCGCAGCAACCAACACCGCTGGGTTAATCGTCTTTCCTATTCCTGGCGGCGTTACTATTACTATGCGCGGCACCCCAGCCACTTTGGCTGGAATTGCATTCATTAGCACGGAACTGGGATAGGCGCCTCTACCGCCGGGAATATATAGCCCCGCACGCTCTACCGGCGAATAACGCTTGCCCAGCACTACCTCATCAGCCTCGAACTGCACCCAGCTTTTGGGAATCCGCTGGCGGTGAAACGCTTCAATTTTCCCCTTAGCCAACTGAATTGCCTTTAGTAACTCCTTAGATACCTGCTGGTAAGCTGCATCCAACTCTGAGCCGCTGACGCGCAGGTCTTCTGGTTTGAGGCTTTGGTTGTCAAATTCTTGAGTGTAATGCAAGACCGCACGGTCTCCCTGGCGCTTCACTGCTTGAAGCACCTCCCGAACCGTCGCTTCTTTGTGAACCACCTGGTCATCATGGGTGCGATCACAGATGCGCTGTAGTTCTGCTCGTACCTCGGCCTGCTGAGTAATGATTCGCAGCATGGAGTTCGGAATGTGTCTTTCTAGGAATTACCCGCCTGAGAACGAGTCTTCAAATATCCTTGCCCTGAGGAGTGCAAAGCCGACACGTACTCGTTTCTCTAGCTTAACCGGATTTAACCGGATTTTTAGGATGATCGCAATATTGCCATAATCGATGTTATATTAGGACTTCTAGGATTTTGTCTATTTCTATTTTCCCTGGAACTGACTGTGGCAAATACAAAGTCTGCTATCAAGCGCGTCAATATTGCAGAAAGAAACCGGCTGCGTAACAAAGCTTACAAATCGGCGGTGAAGACACTGATGAAAAAATACTTTGCCGCAGTAGAGACATATGCTGCCAATCCCAGCCCGGAATTGAGGCAACAAGTGCAGCAACACATGGCTGCGGCCTACAGCAAGATTGACAAAGCAGTGAAGCGTGGGGTGCTGCATACCAACACTGGGGCGCGCAAAAAGTCCCGCTTGGCGGCTTCGATGAAACGCCACGAGAGTGGTACACAAGCGACTGCTGGGTAGTCAGTGGTCAGTGGTCAGTAGTCACTAGCAAACAACAGACAACAAACTACGGACAAAAAAATGCAGTTGATTGATACTCACGTTCATCTCAACTTTGATGTTTTTGAGCCGGATTTGGAAGCTGTGCGATCGCGGTGGCGCGATGCCGGAGTGGTCCGTTTGGTTCACTCCTGCGTTCACCCAGAGGAATTTGCCAGCATTCAAGCCCTGGCTCACCGATTTCCAGAACTAGAATTTGCGGTTGGGTTGCACCCGTTAGATGCCGAGAAGTGGACTCCAGACACAGAATCGCAAATTCTCTTACTCGCACGCTCTGACCCGAAAGTGGTGGCAATTGGGGAAATAGGGCTAGATTATTATAAGGCCGATAACCAAGAGCGGCAGCGAATGGTGTTTGAGGCTCAGTTGCGGATAGCAGCAGAACTCGACAAACCCGTGATTATACACTGTCGGGGTTCCGAAGCTGCGGTTCAGATCAGAGATGTGTTGCAAAAATGGAAGGCGCTGGAGGGCGAAAGATTGCGGGGCGTAATGCACTGCTGGGGTGGAACGCCTTCAGAGACTCAATGGTTCCTCGACTTGGGGTTTTATATTAGCTTCAGTGGCACAGTGACGTTTAAAAACGCCAAGCAAATTCAAGAATCGGCTCAAATGGTGAACAGCGATCGCCTCTTGATTGAAACCGATTGCCCCTTCCTGGCTCCTGTCCCCAAAAGGGGAGAAAGACCAAACGAGCCTGCTTATGTCCGGTACGTAGCTGAAGCTTTAGCCCGCATCCGGGGTGTAACTATTGAGGCTCTAGCCGCCCAAACCACCCAAAATGCCTGTGAGCTCTTTGGGCTTTCAGTTGTGTAGCGTTCCTCAACTTGTGTGAAAAAGTAACCGCATACAGTCTTTAAATTGAGTTGCATTACGCTGCCTATACAAACCTAGAACCTTCTTTTCCTTAATCCAGGCCAGGGGATCATTTCTTTAGCCGTGGGTTAATGCCATTTTGAATTAAAAATGGGTGGTGTAATGAAAAAAGAAAAATATTGGCTCTATGCGGGGCCCAAGCCGCTTGAAAGGAGGATAGCTCATTTTGCTTTGGATAGTCAAACATAGGAGAACTTAATCAATCTGCCGCTCAGACTAAAACCTCGAGGTAGTGGCGATTACACAATACAGGTCGCCGTTTGTGGTATCCCGATGCCTGATGCTGGACGACTATTGACTTTTTTAAACTACTCAAAGCCCCAAGTAAACGCATGACTAACGAAACTTATATCGAACCCGCCTTCCTACTGCCTGATTTGATTGAAATCCAGCGTTCCAGCTTTCGTTGGTTCCTGGAAGAAGGACTGATTGAAGAACTTAACAGCTTCTCTCCGATTACCGACTATACCGGCAAGCTAGAGCTGCATTTTTTGGGGCAAAACTACAAACTGAAGCAGCCAAAATACAGCGTCGATGAAGCCAAGCGCCGCGACAGTAGCTACGCGGTGCAGATGTATGTGCCGACGAGATTGATTAACAAAGAAACCGGCGAAATCAAAGAGCAAGAAGTATTCATCGGCGATCTGCCATTGATGACGGATCGGGGCACATTCATCATCAACGGAGCGGAGCGGGTAATTGTCAACCAGATTGTGCGCTCACCGGGAGTGTACTACAAATCGGAAATTGATAAAAACGGTCGGCGCAACTACAGTGCGAGCCTGATCCCGAATCGGGGGGCATGGCTAAAATTTGAAACAGATCGCAACGACTTGGTGTGGGTGCGAATTGACAAAACGCGCAAATTATCGGCGCAGGTGCTATTGAAAGCGCTGGGGCTATCCGATAACGAAATTTTCGATTCGATGCGGCACCCGGAGTACTTTCTCAAGACGATTGAAAAAGAGGGGCAGTTCTCAGAAGAAGAAGCGTTGATGGAGCTGTATCGCAAATTGCGCCCAGGTGAACCCCCGACAGTTTTGGGAGGGCAACAGCTGTTAGATTCGCGCTTTTTTGACCCCAAACGTTATGACCTCGGTCGGGTGGGACGTTACAAGATCAACAAAAAGTTAAGGCTGTCGGTTCCTGACACAGTAAGAGTGCTGACCGCTACTGACATATTAGCGTCGGTTGATTACCTAATCAACTTAGAGTTTGACATGGGTAACATCGACGACATTGACCACCTGGGCAACCGTAGGGTTAGAAGTGTGGGCGAGTTGCTGCAAAACCAAGTACGTGTGGGTTTAAACAGGCTGGAGCGGATTATTCGGGAGCGAATGACCGTGTCGGATGCCGAAGCTCTAACACCAGCTTCGTTGGTGAACCCGAAGCCGTTGGTGGCAGCGATTAAAGAGTTTTTTGGCTCCAGCCAGTTGAGTCAGTTTATGGATCAGACCAACCCGTTAGCGGAGCTGACCCACAAACGGAGGCTTTCGGCGCTTGGTCCTGGTGGTTTAACACGTGAACGAGCCGGGTTTGCAGTGCGGGATATTCACCCCTCCCACTATGGGCGAATCTGCCCAATTGAAACGCCAGAAGGACCAAACGCGGGGTTGATTGGCTCCCTGGCAACTCATGCCAGGGTGAATCAGTATGGCTTTTTGGAAACGCCGTTTAGAGCGGTAGAAAATGGGCGGGTGCTGTTTGACCAGTCTCCGGCATATATGACGGCGGACGAAGAGGACGATTTGCGCGTCGCCCCAGGAGATATTCCGGTGGATGAAAATGGCTATATTATTGGGCCACTTGTACCAGTGCGCTACCGGCAGGATTTCACCACAACCACGCCTGACCAAGTGGACTACGTAGCGGTGTCGCCGGTGCAAATAGTGTCAGTGGCTACTTCAATGATTCCATTTTTGGAGCATGACGATGCTAACCGAGCGCTGATGGGCTCGAATATGCAGCGGCAGGCAGTACCGCTGTTAAAGCCAGAGCGGCCCCTAGTGGGAACGGGTTTAGAGGCTCAGGCAGCAAGGGACTCCGGCATGGTGGTGGTATCGCGCACCGATGGTGAGGTGACGTATGTGGATGCTACCAGGATACGTGTTAGACCTCGGCCAGACACGCCGGAAATCGAGTACCCGATCTCTAAGTACCAGCGCTCGAACCAGGATACATGCCTGAACCAGCGACCGCTAGTGCAGGTGAAAGATCGTGTCGTGGCAGGTCAGGTACTGGCAGATGGCTCCTCGACTGAGGGCGGTGAATTGGCGCTGGGGCAAAATATCGTCGTCGCCTATATGCCGTGGGAAGGCTACAACTACGAAGACGCAATTTTGATTTCAGAAAAGCTGGTTCAAGAAGACACTTACACCTCGATTCATATTGAGAAATACGAAATCGAGGCCAGACAGACGAAGCTAGGACCAGAGGAAATCACGCGTGAAATTCCCAACGTCGGGGAAGATTCCCTGCGCCAGCTGGATGAGCAGGGAATAATCAGAATTGGAGCTTGGGTGGAAGCAGGCGATATCCTGGTGGGGAAAGTCACCCCGAAGGGAGAATCTGACCAACCGCCGGAAGAAAAGCTGTTGCGGGCGATTTTTGGGGAAAAGGCGCGGGATGTACGCGACAATTCTCTGCGGGTGCCGAACGGAGAAAAAGGGCGGGTCGTGGATGTGCGCGTGTTTACTCGTGAGCAGGGCGATGAGCTGCCACCAGGGGCAAATATGGTCGTGCGGGTGTATGTAGCCCAAAAGCGCAAAATCCAGGTGGGCGACAAAATGGCGGGGCGGCATGGCAATAAAGGGATTATTTCCCGGATTTTGCCACTGGAAGATATGCCGTATTTACCAGATGGGAAGCCGGTGGACATTGTGCTCAACCCCTTGGGTGTGCCGTCACGGATGAACGTGGGTCAGGTGTTTGAGTGTCTGTTGGGTTGGGCAGCAGAAAACTTGGGCGTGCGGTTTAAGCTGACACCGTTTGATGAAATGTATGGCGAGGAGTCATCGCGCACGATTGTGCATGGCAAGCTTACCGAAGCACGCGAGCGGACCGGAAAGGACTGGCTATTTGACCCGGATGCGCCTGGAAAGATCATGGTGTTTGATGGTCGCACAGGGGAACCGTTTGACCGACCTATTACTGTCGGAGTCGCTTATATGCTCAAACTCGTTCATTTGGTGGATGACAAGATCCACGCTCGCTCCACCGGGCCGTATTCTCTGGTGACGCAGCAGCCCTTGGGCGGCAAAGCGCAGCAGGGTGGTCAGCGCTTCGGCGAAATGGAAGTGTGGGCACTAGAGGCGTTTGGTTGCGCCTACATCCTGCAAGAGTTGCTGACGGTGAAATCAGATGATATGCAGGGGCGAAACGAAGCCCTGAATGCGATCGTCAAAGGCAAGGCGATTCCGCGACCGGGTACACCGGAGTCGTTTAAGGTGCTGATGCGGGAACTCCAGTCTTTGGGATTAGATATTGCGGTGCATAAGGTGGAAACTCAGACCGATGGTAGTTCGTTGGATGTGGAGGTAGATTTGATGGCAGATCCTGCTGGTCGTCGCACTCCTTCTAGACCGACTTATGAATCTTTGACGCGAGAGGCGCTGGAAGAAGAAGACGCGTAAGAGGAGGGGGGAGAG
>CAXUIG010000148.1:0-15659 GCA_964250845.1 uncultured bacterium
AGGAGTCTTACTTGATCTTAAGCTGCTGAAGAAATTAAGATGCGTTCGCCCTGCCAGAGTTTTGCTCAAAAATCCTCGATTCATTGTGCTTGATGAAGCCACCTCTGCCCTAGATACTGAGTCTGAGCATTTAATTCAAAAGTCTTTATCAGAGCTATTTAAAGGTCGAACTAGCTTAGTTATTGCTCATCGGCTTTCAACTATCCAGAGTGCGGATATGATTGTTGTTATGGAACAAGGTCGCATCATAGAAACTGGAACTCACACAGAATTAATTTCTAAAGGGGGAAGGTATGCCAATTTACATGCAATCCAATTCCCCCAAAACCACAGTTTATTAGAGGCATACAGACTTCCGTAAGGCTTTGGCGAATGTTTAAATCTGATCTAAGGACAGATAGAAATGAGCGGGTTAGTAACTGCAATGACCACAGGGGTAACAGCCTTCACTGCGACCAACATCGATGATCTGGTAATTCTAACGCTGTTTTTCTCACAAGTAAATGCTACGTTCCGCCGTTGGCACATCATTGTTGGTCAGTATCTAGGCTTGGGTGCATTGCTCATCGCCAGCCTTCCCGGTTTCTTTGGTAGCTTAATAGTGCCACCACACTGGATTGGACTACTTGGTTTAATCCCAATAGCAATAGGTCTGGGCTGCTTGCTCAACCCGGAAAGTGATTCGTCGGAAGTCGAGTTAGAAACAGAATTGCCTGACCACTCTTTAATTATCAGTTTTCTTTCTCCCCAAACTTACAGTGTTGCAGCCGTCACGATTGCCAATGGGAGTGACAATATTGGCGTATATGTGCCGTTGTTTGCCAGCAGTAGTTTGGAGAGTATGCTGGTAATTTTCGGCGTATTCTTTTTGCTGGTAGGAGTTTGGTGCTACGCTGCCTACCAATTTACCCGCCAGAGTGCGATCGCTGATGTCCTGACTCGCTATGGCAATACTCTCGTTCCTTTTGTATTGATTGGATTAGGCGTTTTTATTGTGTTGTCAAGTAGAGCTTTGAATCTCCCAAAACTAGTTGCTAGTTGTCTCTGTTTGATGGTTCTGGTTAGAAATAATGGGGACTCGCCTGAGAGAAATGAGTTGTGAACATTCTGGAATTTTCCCTGCTAGTTTGGATTGGTTCGTTTATCGCTGGCTTTTTAGGGGCGCTAACTGGGTTAGGAGGTGGAGTCGTTATTGTCCCCTTCTTAACTTCGGTATTTGGAGTTGACATTCGATATGCCGTTGGCGCTTCACTGGTATCTGTGATCGCTACTTCCTCCGGGGCAGCATCTGCCTACATCAAGGAAGGCTACACGAATCTGCGAGTGGGAATGTTTTTAGAAGTAGCGACGACAACCGGAGCTTTAGTCGGAGCAATGATAGCCACTTTTGTTTCTGTCAAAGCGCTTACCATCGTGCTTGGCATTGTCCTACTTTTTTCAGCGTACCTATCACAGCAACCCAGACTCGAACACCCTGAGTCTGAACCACCTGATCCCCTAGTAACCCATCTGAGACTCAATGGCACTTATCTAACTCCCGATGGACCAATATCTTACCAGGCTCATTCTGTCCCAGTTGGTTTTGGGCTGATGTGCCTAGCTGGAGTGCTTTCCGGGTTGCTTGGCATTGGTTCAGGAGCACTCAAAGTACTGGCGATGGATCAAGCCATGGGGCTGCCATTCAAAGTTTCCACCACAACCAGCAATTTTATGATCGGCGTGACTGCGGCGGCGTCGGCGGGGGTTTATCTGGAGCGGGGTTACATCGATCCAGGACTGTCAATGCCGGTGATGTTGGGTGTATTGCCCGGTGCCTTGCTGGGGGCAAGAGTACTTGTAGGAGCCAAAACTCAGATTTTGAGAACTATCTTCAGTCTAGTACTCGTAGTAATGGCCTTTAAGATGGTCTATAACAGTCTGAGTGGGGGGCTTTAGGATCAATTTGATTCTGGTTGTCGCCGAGGGTTAGATGGTTAAAAATGATACGAACGTGACAAAAATATCGAGTCAGCAGCAGCTTGAGCAGTTGCTCAGCAACCTCCTGAAATACGGGGTTCTTCTTTCTAGCGCTATAGTCTTGGGGGGCGGCGTCCTGTACTTGATTCGCCATGGTGCTGAGCCTGCCGACTACCAGATTTTTCGAGGAGAACCATCAATGTTCCGTTCTCCAGCGGGTGTGGTAAGAGCTGTTTTGTCAGGTCGCCGCCGTGGCATCATTCAACTTGGACTTCTGCTACTAATTGCTACTCCAGTCGCACGCGTAGCATTTTCCCTATTGGCTTTCCTATGGCAGCGAGACTTTACCTACGTTATTGTGACTTTGTTCGTACTGGCTGGGCTGATTTACAGTTTTATCGGAGCGTATTCCTAAGATTATAGTGCTTATCACTGTTCGTCAGCTTTTACTAATTTGCTCAAATCGAACAATTTTGGTCCCCCCTTACCAACAATCAAGGGCAGCTTTCCATTCCATTTTTCTATTGCTTGCTTTTGCAGAATCTCGCTCGTCAGATTTTCACGCAGCAACCTTTGCGCCTCAGCCTCTCCTTTTGCTAAATTCACGTTTGCATCTGCCTCTTTTGATGCCTTCAGCGCTAAAAACTCTGCCCGTTTTGCATCCTGTTCGGCAATCTGTTTCGCCTCCACCGCATCGCTAAACCGCTGTGAGAAGTGGACATGAACTAGGGAGATATCATCAACCTTAATGTGATAGCCAGCCAGTCGTGTGCTCAATGAATCGTCTACCCCAGCTTTCACTTCTCCCCGCTTAGTAATGATTTCTTCAGCAGTGTACTTTGCCATTACTGCTTTTAGTACTTCTTCAACCGCTGGGTTGATAATCCGCTCTACGACCTCGTTCTGGTCCCCAATTCGTTGAAAAATGGCATTTGCTGACTCTGGGATAATATGCCAGTTGAGAGCTACATCGGTGAAAACCTCTTGGAGATCCTTCGTAAGGATTCAGGTCATGGGGAAATGACTGAAAAGCTTTTCCCGTAAAGGTTTGTCGGAAAATCCATCTGGTTCTAATTTTCAATAAGAATCGGTGGAATGGCCATTTTTCGTTGCTTGTTGAGAATATCAACTTATTTATTCTAGAAGTACGGATTTGAAATGCCATCCAGGCAAGGGTTTCAACCACCTGAATCCTTACGATCCTTCGAGGAAGCCTCAGCGGAGATTTGCTGATTTTGCACCCGGACGCTCAATTTATGCACAGTATTGACTATGGGGATAATTAGGTGAATTCCTTCTCCTAATACCCTCTCTTGCACTTTACCAAACTGCATTTTTACGCCCCTTTCCCCAGCATTTACGATCACAAAAGGCGTGAAGAAGATAGCTACCAGCAATAAAAGTGCAGTCAGTTTACCGGCAGTCAGTTTACCGGCACTGTAAAGAGCCTTATTTGTTTTCATAGCTGATTTTAAAATGACAATTTGTGGTTGTTTCTAAATTTTTGATAGCCCTGCGTTCCGCTAAGGAGCACCCTAGTAGGCTCCAAATGGAGAACGGCAGGACTTATTTATCGTTAGAATCTACAACCCCATTGCCGCTGCTGTCTTCTGCCGATCCAGCTTCAAAATCAACACCCCCAAAGGCGGTAGACACAGATCCAGCGAGTAAGACCGATTTTGGCACGACCACTCATCCGCCCATTTACCGCCAAGATTGCCCATATTGCTGCCGCCATACTCACGCGCATCGCTATTCAATAACTCCGTATAAAATCCAGGCTCCGGCACGCCTACTCGGTAGTGCGAATGGGGCTGGGGCGTGAAGTTGCAAACCGCGATCATGAAATCGCCGGAATCTTTGGCTCGACGAATGAACGAAACCACACTGTGGCGATTGTCGCTACAGTCAATCCACTCGAACCCAGGCTGAGCAAAATCTTGGGTATACAAGGCTGGTTCAGAGCGGTAGAGATGGTTAAGATCTTTCATAAACCGCTTCAGCTGTTGGTGTGGTCCGTGCTGTAGCAGATGCCACTCCAAATCTCCCCAGACATTCCACTCACTCCACTGCCCGATCTCCATGCCCATGAACAGGGTTTTCTTGCCGGGGTGAGCAAACATATAGGCGAACAAACAGCGCACATTGGCTAACTTCTGCCAAGTATCTCCCGGTATCTTGCCGATCAGATGGCTCTTACCATGTACCACCTCATCGTGAGACAGAGCGAGCATGAAGTTCTCACTATGATTGTACCACATACTAAACGTGATGTTGTTCTGGTGGAACTGGCGAAACCAGGGGTCCATGCTGAAGTAATCCAACATGTCATGCATCCAGCCCATATTCCACTTCAAGTTAAAACCTAGTCCCCCGACATAGGTAGGCCAAGACACCATCGGCCAAGAAGTCGATTCTTCCGCGATTGAAAGCAAGCCAGGGAAATAGCTGAAAATAACATTATTCGTCTGACGCAGGAAATCAGCTGCCTCGATGTTTTCTCTGCCTCCGTACTGGTTGGTAACCCATTCCCCCTCCTTGCGACAATAGTCGAGGTAGAGCATAGAGGCTACAGCGTCCACTCGCATCCCATCAATGTGGTACTTGTCAAACCAGAACAGGGCATTCGCCACCAGAAAATTCCTGACTTCGTTGCGGTTGTAGTTGAACACCAAAGTTCCCCACTCTTTATGTTCGCCCTTGCGGGGATCAGCGTGTTCATAAAGGTGGGAGCCATCGAAGAAAGCCAAGCCATGACCATCTTTGGGAAAGTGACCAGGAACCCAATCAACAATTACCCCAATGCCGTTTTGGTGGCATTGATCGATGAAATACATCAAGTCTTGAGGTGTCCCATAGCGAGAGGTACAGGCATAGTAACCAGTCACTTGATAACCCCAAGAGCCATCAAAGGGATGCTCGGCAATTGGCAGCATTTCAATATGGGTGTAGCCTAGCTCTTTAACGTAGGGAATGAGCTGTGCTGCCAGTTCGCGGTATGTGAGGAAGCGTGCCCCCGGTTTGAGTTCTGAGACTACAACTACAGGCTCTGTTTCCCCATTTGGCAGGGTGGCTGGTTCATCTGAGGAAGCATGGAGCCAGGAACCTAAATGTACTTCGTAGACTGAGATCGGCTGGCTCAAGGGTTCGGTGTGGCGGCGCTGCTCCATCCAGTCTTGGTCATTCCAGCTGTAAACATCCACATCATTGACGATTGAGGCGGTTTTGGGGCGGATTTCTTGCTGGAACCCGTAGGGGTCAGATTTTTCGTAGATATGACCGTCCTGATTTTTGATTTCGTATTTGTAGCGCTCGCCGACTCCGATCTCTGGAATAAACAGTTCCCAAACCCCCGTAGGACCTTTACGCATCTGGTGTTTACGCCCATCCCAGAGGTTAAAATCTCCCAAAAGCGAAACATTACGGGCATTGGGTGCCCAGACGGCAAAGTAAACGCCCTTGACACCTCCCACTTCAGTTGGGTGCGCCCCCAGTTTCTCGTAAATCCGGTGATGATTCCCTTCAGCAAACAGGTGGAGGTCAAAGTCCGTTAGTCGAGGAGAACGGAAGGCATAAGGGTCATAGATCACACGCTCGTGTGAACCTTCTTGAAGCCGCAGTTGATAGTTCGCCAGTTCTGTGGTGTCAATCGTGCATTCAAAAAAGTGGGGATTATGTACTGGTTGCATCGGGTATTCCGTCCGTGCCTCAGGCAGGACA
The DNA here is from genome assembly GCA_964250845.1 of uncultured bacterium. Classification (GTDB taxonomy): domain Bacteria; phylum Cyanobacteriota; class Cyanobacteriia; order Cyanobacteriales; family Chroococcidiopsidaceae; genus CAXUIG01. The sequence continues at coordinate 5,677 of CAXUIG010000148.1, forward strand.
ACCCACGCCGCACTGGCATTGGGTAAGTAGGCTCGCACCACCCAAACAGTTTTGCCATCCTGCTCTATGGGATGGCAACCTAGCACTTCAAATGGATCGTGATGCTGATTCCAAACAATGCGCTCAACCTGATCGGAGGCGATGGTTATAGACATGAAGCTACCTACCTGGAATAAATTATTTTAATCCTCTCGTCATACTTATACATATTCTTCATATTTATTTGCAATTTTTTGCTCCCACCTCATCGTTCCTCACAATGGCCCGACCCGGAAAGGAATAACCGTGCGAATCAGTTTAAGCACGCGGAGCAGGAAAATATTTTGCCGCACTTCCGGACTCAACTGAGGTACTGGACCTGCTTCCAGCTGGGCTTGCAACTGAACGTACTCAGCCGCAGTGAGCGGCTTGCCATCAACGGGCGATCGCGCTTGTGTAATAATCTGGGTCCGCAACACTTCTTCCGGCGTGTCCTGTGGCGGCGGCAACGAGAGAGCAGGCTTAACTGTAGAGAGTGCTAAAGCAAGTGGGAGGATGCTACTACCTGCATTTAAAACCAGCACTGGCATGCACTTTATCATCTCCCCATCTCCTTGGAGCCAGTTATCAGGCAACAACAGCATCGGTTCCAGACAGTATATTTCCCAAAAATTTTAAAATCCACCTCTAGTCTGCGTGGCATTACGGAATACCGCAAAAACAGGGAACCTCGAGTTCCCTGTTTTTCCCGCCTTTGATTTCGATGCCAAAAACATCGCTATGAGCGTTTGATGGCACGGGGTTTACCGGCGGCAATCCTAAATTGCAATAAAGGCATCTAACCTACCATAAAGATGCCTTACAAACTCCTGCGCTTTCTTAAACGCCTTACCAATGGACACCCGCCTCCTGAGTATCATCCTCCCCGGAGGAAATGATTGCCAAACAACTGTGAGTGCTGCTCGCCCGCTTAGATACTATGGCGATGTAGAACTAGATGGAGAACTAGAAGGCGATGATGAAGGAGACGACATAGATGGAGAGCTAGACGAGGATGAGCTAGGCGATTCTGAGGGTGAGGCGCTACTACCACCAGCCCCACCACCAGCACCGCCACTTTCGCCACCACCACAGGCAGCCAATAAGCCGCCCACTAAGCTGAGTACCAAGGCCAAACTAAAGATTTTCTTTTTCATAACTCCTCTTTCCACCAATTGCGGCAAGAATAATTAGCAAGTCGTTGATTAAGATACCGCATTTGCTGACTTTTCTAAAGAGGCGCGATCGCTCTTGGTTGATTTTAAGGCATTATCCATATTTTCACCTTACGACCAATACCCATGGCAGATCTTCCTCCCGAAGGTATAGCTTTGCTAGTCTGATGATAGGATAGGGGCAATATCTAACTTCAGCCAGATGGCTGGTAGCTCAATCCCTAATTTTCAATCCCTAATAGGGATTTAGACCCTGCTCTGCTTAGATTCTAGCTCAATTTACAGATAAGTCTTATGGTTGCTTCAAAATCCTCATCTTCGCACAAGCGACAACTTCCGTCGAAAGCAAGAGGGGCTACTGCACTTAACCCAAAAGGCAAGCCATTAGCAATCAGCACCAGAGGCTTGACTAGCCCTCCGGGACCCAACGGTAAAGCTGTCCCGATTCTGCCCAGTTCTGAATCGGCACCCTTGTGGTTGCTACGTTTATGCACCTGGAATCGCCAATCCTCGATTGTAACATTACTGTTGGTGGTAGCGACGCTCACGGTTTATGCCTGGACGGTCTATTCCCAACAAACGTGGAGTCAGGAATACCATAGGCTAGTTAGCTTACAACGCGATGAGCGGCAGTTGGCGACTACCAACGAGGTGCTGAAAAACAAAATGGCGCTGCAAGCCGAAGAACAGGTGACAGGGCTGGTGCCGCCGAATCCTGCTACAACAATTTTCCTCACGCCCGCACAAGAGCGTCCTGCTGCGGCTGCGGACTCGGTAGTCGCTAACACCGAGCCATCTCGCCGAACGCATCAGCTTCAAAAGCTCCCACTAGGATACTAGAGCCTTTATTCTTAATCATCGCTCCTCAGTTATGCGTTTAGATAGACGCCGCGCCCCGCGTCGCCGCGAAACGGGGAAGCAACCACCACACACCCAGAAAAGACACTCCAAATTGCCCCGCTTCCGGCTCTTATTCGTTTGGGGAGTATTACTCGCTAGCACGTTGGGGCTGGCCACGAACTTATATCAGCTCCAAATAGTTCGTGGTCCGATGCTACTGGAGAAGGCGCGACAACAGCAGATGGTCTATCTGCGGCCCTTTATCCCTCGCCGCCCCGTGGTGGATCGTAATGGTAATGTGTTAGCGATTGACCACCCCGTTTATACCCTGTACGCACATCCTAAACTCTTTAAAGCCTCTAAAGAAGCGATCGCTACCCGGCTAGCTAAAATTCTCAATCGCCCGGAGGCAGAATTAATCAAGCAGTTCAAAACCCGCGATAGTGGCATTCGGATTGCCTCTGCCCTCCCAGAAGATATTGCGGCTGAAATTGGGAAAGAGCACACGAATGGATTAGAGCTAATTCAAGACTACTCCCGCCTTTACCCCCATCAAAATCTATTTGCTGACGTGGTGGGCTACGTTGATGCTAACCGTCACGGTCAAGCCGGTGTGGAGTATAGCCAGAATAAGTTGCTGGAACGCCCTGTCCAGACACTACAGGTTAGAAAAACGGGAAACGGGGCCTTGATCAGCGATCAGGTTCCAGAGGGATTTGTGCATGTTGATGACCTGCGATTGCAACTAACACTCGACAGCCGTTTGCAGCGAGTCGCCCGCCTTGCCCTAAAGCAACAGATGGAAAAGTTCAGTGCCAAGCGCGGAACCGTCATCGTCATGGATGCGCGAGATGGTTCCCTCCTAACCCTGGTTTGCGAGCCTTCCTATGACCCCAATCAGTACTACAAGTCCAACGTGAGATTGTTCAAAAACTGGGCGGTGTCAGACGTTTATGAACCGGGATCGACCTTAAAGCCTTTGAATGTGGCGATCGCACTGGAAACTGGCGCGATCAAACCCAGTAGTGTCTTCAACGACTCTGGTCTGATTAAAGTGGGAGGCTGGCCAATCACAAATGCTGAAGGAGAACATCACGGGCCGATGACAATTGCTCAGATTCTACAATACTCGAGCAACGTCGGCATGGTGCAAGTCATGCAACAAATGAAGCCAGCAGACTACTACAGCTGGCTGAAACGGCTGGGGCTAGGGCGAAGCGTCGGTACAGATCTGCCCTTTGAAGTGGCCAGCCAGATCAAAAGTCAAAAGCAGTTTATCTCCTCTCCCATTGAACCAGCGACTGCCGCTTTTGGCCAAGGACTTTCCATCACACCCCTCCAGCTGGTGCAACTGCACGGCGCTTTAGCCAATGGGGGCAAATTGGTAACTCCCCATATAGTCCGAGGGCTATTCGATAGCAAAGGGCAGCAATCCTTGCCGCCCAAACTCCCACCCCGACAAGTTTTCTCCCCAGCAACGGCGCAAACTGTACTAGAGATGATGGAGACGGTGGTCAAAGAAGGGACGGGACAACCAGCGCAAATTCCTGGCTATCGCATTGCTGGTAAAACCGGCACAGCCCAAAAGCCCAGCTCTCATGGCGGCTACAGCAATGCTCAAATCACCAGCTTTGTTGGCATCCTACCAGTGGAATCTCCTCGCTACGTCGTTTTGGCAGTAGTGGATGAAGCCAAGGGTAACTTCTTTGGCTCCGTCGTGGCAGCACCGATTGTGAAGTCAGTTATGGAAGCGCTGCTTACAATTGAACGGATTCCGCCCAGTCAGCCAATAACTCAACCGTCTCCTAGTCCTGAATCCTGATAGCAGAGGGGCTCTCTTAGGCAAGAAGAAAATATTACTCTGCCATGTGGTCGCAGCTCCGCAGCTTTTATTATTTCTCCTCTGAGAAAATTTATTTTCATTGCCGTTAAATACGTTTTCCCGACTGATAAACTGGAGTTTAAAAGGAGAACGTCGTATTATGGAACAATGGCAACGCCTATCTCAGAAAGGAGTATCCTTTCATACCCTAAAATCCTGGATTAATGCTGCACGTTGGTGCCCACGAATTTTGCTCAACGCAGTTATACCCGGTTCGCTCAAAAGCTTTGTGTCTCTATTTTTAGTCGGCGTGAGTTTAACTGTGGCGATTACCGTCTGTGGTGGTAGTGCCCGATCAGCTACTAAGGATGATGTCGAGCTAACTCTAGCCTCCTACGCTGTTACCCAAGCTGCGTATTCAAAGATCATTCCCCAGTTCACGCAACAGTGGAAACAGCAACATAATCAGAATGTCACGTTCAACCAAAGCTATGGTGGCTCAGGTTCCCAAGCCCGTGCCGTCATTGATGGCTTAGAAGCGGATGTTGTCGCCTTAGCTTTAGCCCTTGACACCAAGAAGATTGAGAAAGCTGGGCTAATTCAACCGGGCTGGGAGAAAAAAGCTCCCAACACAGCGATCGTCACCAAGTCAGTGGCAGCTCTGGTAACCCGCGACGGCAATCCTAAGGGAATCAAAACCTGGGCAGACTTGGCAAAAGACGGGGTGAGTGTGATTACCGCTAACCCCAAAACCTCTGGCGGTGCTCGCTGGAATTTCTTGGGTTTATGGGGTTCAACTGCTAAAACTGGGGGGGATGATACCAAAGCTTTGGCATTTACCACCAAGGTCTTTAAGAACGTGCCTGTGCTGCCCAAAGATTCCCGCGAATCCAGCGATGTATTTTTCAAGCAAGGTCAGGGGGATGTCTTAATCAACTATGAAAATGAAGTGATTCTGGCTAAACAAAATGGTCAGAATCTTCCTTACGTGGTGCCTGACGTCAACATCTCTATCGACAATCCCATCGCTGTCGTTGATAAAAATGTAGATAAACACGGCACGCGAGAAGTTGCACAAGAGTTTGTCAAGTACCTCTTCACGCCAGCGGCTCAGCGAGAATTTGCCAAGACTGGATTCCGCCCTGTTGACTCTACTGTGGAAAAAGAAGTGGCTAAACAGTATCCCAAAATCAAAACCCTCTTCACTGCTAAAGATCTTGGAGGTTGGGATACGATTCAGAAGAAGTTTTTTGATGATGGTGGCATCTTCGACCAGATTCAAGCCAGCAACGGCAAGTGAATCTACGCCAGTCCACTCAGCATTTTTTTGTGGTTCAAATATAAATTATTTTTCTCCTCTGTTTGGTTCAATTAGAGGTTCGGTGCTCATGGAAATTGTGGTTGAGAATGTATCCAAGCAGTTTGGTGGTTTCAAGGCGCTTGACCAGGTTAACTTAGAAATCCCTCGTGGGTCTCTAGTATCCTTGCTTGGTCCATCAGGGTCTGGCAAATCGACTCTGCTGCGGGTGATAGCCGGTCTGGAGCAGCCGGATAATGGCAAAATCTGGCTGGCGGGCAAAGATGCCACGCATCAGAGTGTCCAAAACCGTCAGATCGGATTTGTGTTTCAGCATTATGCCCTGTTCAAGCATTTGACCATCCGTGAGAATATCGCCTTCGGACTAAAGATTCGCAACGCACCGAAGGCAAGAACCAAGACTAGGGTTGAGGAACTGCTGGAACTGATCCAATTGACTGGATTGGGCGATCGCTACCCCTCCCAACTTTCTGGTGGTCAGCGTCAACGGGTTGCACTGGCGCGGGCGCTGGCAGTTGAACCCCAAGTATTGCTGCTGGATGAACCGTTTGGGGCACTGGATGCCAAGGTGCGTAAAGACCTGCGGACTTGGTTACGCCGTCTGCATGACGTAGTTGATACTACGGCTGTTTTGGTCACCCACGATCAGGAAGAAGCGATGGAAGTCTCTGATGAAATCGTGGTAATGAACAAAGGCCGAGTGGAACAGGTGGGCACACCCGCCGAGATTTACGAGCAACCTCAGAGTTCTTTTGTGATGAGTTTCATTGGCCCCGTGAATGTGTTGCCTAGCACTTCAAGGCTGTTCCAAGATAGCCGATTTGATTCGGCCTCTCCTCAAGTTTTCCTCCGCCCCCATGATGTTATTATTGATACCCACACTAATGGAGTCAACAGGGCTTCTGCCCAACTCAGCCGTGTCATTCATCGGGGCTGGGAAATTGAGGTCGAATTGAGATTGGATGACGGTCAGTCGATCATAGCCGTTATGACCAAAGAACAGTTTGACCAGCTCAAGCTCAAGCCAGAACAACGAGTCTACGTCGAACTTAAGGCAGCCAAATCTTTTCCGTCGAATAGTGAGATGGTTGGTTCAAGAGTATAAATGAACAGGAGTCAGGCCAATCCTGACTCCTGACTACTTTTTGCTCAATCAACCGATACTTTTTTGCTAACAATTGCTAACAAACACATAAGTTGAGATGTGATCTCAACCAAGGCGTATCAACCAATGCCCGAAGGAAGATCCCGCGAGCACCATTTAGATCTCGGCACATTTTGAAACCAGTGGATGCAGACTTAATTACTCTTGCACCACCGAGTTTATGAATGACTTCGCCAGTCCATGACACTGTTTTGGAGGTGTAAGCTTCGTTGCAGTCAATTACTGTTTTAGACATTGACCAAGCTTTCCACTTAAGAAATGTCTTGAATTCGTAATGACTGAGGGTAAGCATTTGCCTAACAGATTTATTTTTCAGCTTGCGGCGAGATTTAGACACCATCTGCCTCGTTTCAAAAGTCGGAAGCAAAATTACATCAAAATTATCAACCAAAAATTTAGCTGTTTTGTGGTGCAATTCTTTAACCAAGTTTTTAATCTTACAACGAAGTCTACTCGCCGCTTTTTTGAGTCGGATTTTTTGCTGACTAGGAGCTTTCGATATTCTAGAAACTAATGAATCTAACCTGAAACACAGTCTTTGAATATGTAGATTAGAGTCTAGCCCAAGCCAACCAAAAGAAGATTCACTAAAAAATGTCATGAATGTACGGACTCCTGGATCTAAGGCAACCACACGACCTTGGTTATCGGTCTCGAGGGGTTGCACTTTTTCAGAAACAATCAAGTAATACTCAAAGAAGGCAAGTGTTAACCGACCGTCGCTGAATTCTGTTGGCAGTGCCTCTTTCAGCCGACAGTTACCCATTCTAGAGTGGTATATACCACAATCTTTTATTGCAGTCTTGGGGACAAAAATTGATTGCTTCGTATCTTTGCGGCTGCGGAATTTACATTTACGGAACTGACCATCTTGACCGAACCCTTTTTTTGCAGCCTTTACTGCGGCACAAGCATCTTTAATGGCAATTGATTTAATCTGAAATGGTACAGGCTTAGCCCAATCAGGCAAGCCATTTAAAATTTCAGTCTTTATTGCCATCCAGTTAGCTTTAGTATCAGGCTGTTGTAGATACTTTATTGTTGTGTTGTAAACAAATCGACTGACTCCAAACCATTGTTTAAGCAGAGCTTTTTGGTCAGGGCTTAGGAATAGTCGGATCTTATTTGATTTTCTTGCCGTAACTCCGTAGTCCATGCATTCTACAAGAGAAGACGTGAAGGATGGCTTGAATATCGGATGTGAGTTCGGTTTCTGGACTCTGGACAGTATTTGAGAGAACCACGATTGAGCCACCGTTTTGCTCTGCCATAAACTGGAATAATTCAAATCCGAATCTACATAGTCTATCTCTACAGGCAACAACAACCGTGAGCTTATCGCCTCGCATAAATCTGACCAATAAGGCTTGCAGTCCAATTCTCTTGAAGTTGAGTCCAGAGCCAATATCTTGGATGATTTCGGCTTCAGGGTATCGCTCTGGCATGAACTCGACTTGTCTCCTAAGATCGTCTCTTTGCTTCGTGGAACTGACTCGGCAATAGCAAACGATGGTAGCTCTAGTTGCACCGCCATGATAGGATTCAACGTTATATAATAGTCGTTGTCCTGCTTCGTTTTTGATGCTTTCGATCTTCCCTTCATCCGCGTATTTCCTCAAGGTATGTGGATGCAAGCCCAAGAACTCAACCGCAATTCTCTCGTGGAATGTATGCCATGCCTAAATAGTATCATACATGAGCGAATATGAACAAATTGATTACTGTGATTTAACCTCTTTGATTCGAGTTTTGCGTTCAAGAATTTCTTTCAATACGAGCGTGACTAATGCAAGACCGGCAAGCAGGACAGCAGCACAGAAGGCTGCCTGAGTTTGGTATTGCTTATAGGCTTCCTCTACAAACAGCGGCAAGGTTTGGGTTTGAAGAGCAATATTACCAGACACCACTGAGACAGCGCCAAACTCGCCCATGACTCTGGCGTTGGTCAAAATCACACCGTAGAGCAGACCCCATCGAATATTGGGTAAGGTGACGCGCCAGAAGATTTGCCAGTCATTGGCTCCCAAAGTTTTAGCAGCTTCTTCCTGCTCAGTACCAGCTTCTTCTAAAACGGGAATGACTTCACGGGCGACAAAGGGTAAGGTGATAAAAGCACTCGCCAGTACCATTGCAGGCATGGCAAAAACGATTTTAATGTTTACAGCCTGTAGCAGTGGTCCAAACCAACCGTTATTTCCATAAAGCAACACAATCATCAAACCAGCCACAACCGGGGATACCGCAAAGGGCAGGTCTAAAATGCTAACCACAAAAGCTCGACCACGAAAGTTTTGCCGCGTGATCGCCCAAGCGGCACACAAACCAAACGCCGTATTTAGGGGTACGACAATTACGGCAATTATCAGCGTCAGCCAGACGGCATGAACAAAGGCAGGTTCCGTAAGGTTCCCCAAGAAAGGCCCAACTCCGTTTTTGAACGCTTGCACAAATACGTTAATTGCTGGGATCAACAAAATTAAGGCGAGGTATGCGATCGCAACAATAATCAAAACTGGCTTAACCCAGCGCCGTTCCTTTTGTGGTGTGGATGACTTGGGAGCCGCTGCCTCTGGATGAAAAGACGGCCCTAAATTAAACGTCATAACTTCGACCCCATGCTTGGAACAGGTTAATTGCAAACAAAATTAACAGCGAAATCCCTAACAAGATCGTGCCAATCACCGTCGCTCCAGCATAGTCGTACTGCTCCAATCGCTGGAAAATCAGCACTGCCGCAATCAAATCTTTAAACGGAACATTGGCAGACACAATTACAACCGAGCCGTATTCCCCCACAGCACGGGCAAATCCTAGTGCTATGCCTGTAAGAATGGCTGGAATTAGGGGCGGCAAAATCACACGCCAGAACGTCTGCAGTTGCGATGCCCCTAAACTCCAAGCTGCTTCCTCAATCTGCCGATCCATTTCCTGTAAAACCGGCTGCAACGTCCGCACTACAAACGGTAATGAAATAAACAGCATTGCCACACCAACACCCAGTCGAGTATAAGCAATCTTAATTCCGAAGGGTGCTAGCAGCGAACCGATCCAGCCGTTCTGGCTGTAAACCGTCGCTAACGTCAAACCGGCAACAGAGGTGGGCAAAGCAAACGGCAAGTCAATAGCGGCATCAATAATCCGCTTCAAAGGAAAGTCATACCGGACTAACACCCAGGTAATTAAAATGCCAAAAACGGCGTTGATCGAGGCGGCAATCAATGCCGTGACAAAGGTGACTTCGTATGCCGAGAGGGCGATGGGACTAGTGGCAATCTTCCAAAACTCAATCGGGTTTTTAGTGCTAGCCTTGAGTAGCAGTGCCGCCATCGGCAGAAATAGCATTATAGTGAGATAGCCCAGCGTGAGCCGCCACGGCCAGGAAAGCTGGGTAAGCTGACCCAGTGGTTTTTTCCAAACAGGTTTCAGCCGAGAGGCAGAAGAGACAGCCATAGCGTTAAAAAGTTCTTTGCACCCACTTGCAGCACGCCTCCACGATTCAGAGGCATGCAAAGTATACTTCTTGCTGAGTCATCGTTACAATCGTAACTGCCAGTTCCCCAGGGTATAACTTCACCCCCTCACCCCCTCACCCCCTCCTCTAGGGCATTTATGGACTTGTTAACACAACTACGCTGGGCTCAGGGC
>CAXUIG010000149.1:0-15655 GCA_964250845.1 uncultured bacterium
CTCTGCCCCCGCCTCTGCCATTAAATCCCCTACGACTGTAAATTTGTCAGCATATTTCTGCGCCTGCGGGGGAGCAATCTCTGGTTTCATGATGCCAAATCGGTCAATCCATCGGTGCCACCGAGCTTCCCACTCGGCATAGATCACGGTACGATAGCCCAGCTGGAAGCCAATCACCACAGGGAAAAATTGATCGCCGCCTAAGAAGATCACTACACCGTGATCCCGCCAGTCCCAATTCTGGGCCGTTTTACCCCACAGCAAAAACCGCCAAAACTGCTCTGGTCCCTGGACACGGTCTACTTCTGGGTACGAGAGTGCGATCGCTGCTTCTTTCCCACTCGCATTGGCACAAGGCGACAACACCACAGAGATTCGCACCTTCGACCCGTCAGCTCCCAGCTCTTGCCGCAACGCTCGCACCACTGGTCGTACCCAGGTCGTCACCTCCCCAGGGCCATTCGAGAGAATCAAAATATCAACGGCTGGCATCAACCACTTCCACGCTTGATGAAGTTTTCGTAATCAATAGTTGAGCCATTACTTTCGATTTTGTCAATAAACGCAAAGAAATATTTCGACTTGTTTATCAAATTGTGTCAGATAACAGCCAAAACCCGAATCTGGCAAGCATTTTCTGATAAAAGACTAATAAGTCAACTGATTCTGACACTGTAGACGGGCGAGGCACTCAGTCTTGAGGCTTTGGGGATAGACACTGGTATAAAATGCAAAGGCTTCGCCACTGCTCCAAGGTGCAAGAGAACACGCCCCCTCAGTCCCCACAAAAAAGGGGGGGGAGATAAGGAAAAACTTTTTCACAGGAGTTACACCGCATGTTCACACACGTCAAGTCCACCATCAGACACATTACCCCAGACAACCTAAAGGGGAGATCGCTAATAAAGGTGGTCTATGTCGTGCTAGAGTCCCAGTACCAGAGTGCACTGTCTCAAGCTGTGCGCTTGATTAACCAGAACCACCCGTCCCTGGCGATTGAAATCAGCGGCTACCTGATTGAAGAACTGCGTGACCCAGAAAACTACTCGGAGTTCAAACGCGATATTGCCAGTGCCAATATTTTTATCGCCTCGCTAATTTTCATCGAAGACTTGGCGGAAAAAGTCGTGGCAGCTGTGGAGCCGCACCGCGATCGCCTAGATGCAGCGGTAGTATTTCCCTCAATGCCGGAGGTGATGCGGCTGAACAAAATGGGCAGCTTCTCGATGGCTCAGCTGGGTCAATCTAAAAGTGCGATCGCCCAGTTCATGCGTAAGCGCAAGGAGAAATCCGGTTCCTCGTTCCAAGACGGGATGCTGAAGCTGTTACAAACTCTGCCCAAAGTTCTGAAGTACCTGCCAATGGAAAAAGCGCAGGATGCTCGGAACTTCATGCTCAGCTTCCAATATTGGCTGGGCGGCTCGCCAGAGAACCTGGAAAACTTCTTGCTGATGCTGGCAGACAAATACGTTCCCTCACTGCACCAAAAGCTGAAATTCCAGCCTCCTGTTACCTATCCTGATATGGGCATCTGGCACCCGCTGGCTCCCAATATGTTTGAGGATGTCAAGGAATACCTCAACTGGTACAACAGCCGCCAGGATATCCCAGCTGATTTGAAAGACCCCCTGGCTCCCTGTATTGGTCTGGTACTGCAACGCAGCCACCTGGTGACTGGTGATGATGCCCATTATGTCGCAATGGTGCAGGAACTCGAAGCTTCTGGAGCACGGGTGATTCCTGTCTTTGCCGGTGGTCTAGACTTCTCGAAGCCAATCGATGCCTATTTCTGGGGACCTCACACCCTGATTGATGTGGTGATTTCCCTCACAGGGTTTGCCCTTGTGGGTGGCCCAGCCAGACAAGACCATCCCAAAGCTATCGTTGCGCTCAAACGGCTGAATCGTCCCTACATGGTGGCGCTACCTCTAGTGTTCCAGACGACGGAAGAATGGCAGAATAGCGATTTGGGGCTACATCCGATTCAAGTGGCGCTGCAAATTGCTATTCCTGAATTAGATGGAGCGATTGAGCCAATTATTCTATCTGGGCGGGATGGGACAACTGGGAAAGCGATCGCACTGCAAGACCGCATTGAAGCTGTAGCCCAACGCGCACTCAAGTGGGCTAACCTGCGCCGCAAGCCTAAACTCCAGAAGAAAGTTGCTATCACGGTCTTCAGTTTCCCCCCCGATAAAGGTAACGTGGGAACAGCTGCCTACCTGGATGTGTTTGGTTCAATCTACGAGGTGATGCAAGCCCTCCAGCACAACGGCTATGACGTCCAGGACTTACCTGCCGACGCTTCGCAACTGCTGCAAGAAGTCATCCACGATGTTCAAGCCCAGTACAGCAGTCCAGAACTCAACGTTGCTTACCGGATGTCAGTCCCAGAGTATGAACAGCTGACGCCCTACTCAGAACGGCTGGAAGAGAATTGGGGACCACCACCAGGACATCTCAACAGCGACGGGCAAAATCTGCTGATTTACGGCAAACACTTCGGCAATGTCTTTATCGGCGTCCAGCCCACGTTTGGTTACGAGGGCGACCCGATGCGGCTGCTGTTCTCCCGCTCTGCTAGTCCGCATCACGGGTTTGCTGCTTACTACACCTACCTGGAAAACATCTGGAAAGCGGATGCTGTGCTGCACTTTGGCACCCACGGCTCACTGGAGTTTATGCCAGGGAAGCAGATGGGAATGTCTGGGGAATGTTACCCGGATAACTTGATTGGCACGATTCCCAATCTCTACTACTACGCGGCAAATAACCCCAGCGAAGCGACAATTGCTAAGCGTCGCAGCTATGCCGAGACGATTAGTTATCTAACACCCCCAGCTGAGAATGCTGGGTTGTATAAGGGGTTAAAGGAACTGAGCGAATTAATTGCTTCCTACCAAACCCTGAAAGACAGTGGGCGGGGAATCCCTATCGTTAACACCATTATGGACAAGTGCCGGATGGTGAATCTGGATAAGGACATTGCCTTACCAGAGCAGGATGCTAAGGACATGACAGGGCTAACGCGGGATACAATCGTTGGCATGGTTTACCGCAAGTTGATGGAGATTGAATCCAGGCTGTTGCCTTGTGGGTTACATGTAATTGGTAAGCCACCGAGTGCGACAGAGGCGATCGCCACCCTGGTCAGCATCGCCAGTCTTGACCGCAAGGAAGAGGAAATTCTGAGTTTACCCAGGATTATTGCCAATAGTATTGGGCGGGATATTGATCAGGTGTATCAAAATAGCGATCGCGGCATTTTAGAAGATGTCCAGCTATTGCAAGATATCACCCTTACCACCCGTATAGCTGTTGCCGCTCTTGTCAAAGAGCAAACCGATGCCGACGGTCGTGTAAGTCTAGTCTCCAAGCTGAACTTCTTCAACATGGGCAAGAAGGAACCTTGGATTGAGGCACTGCATCAGGCAGGCTACCCCAGAGTTGATGCCGCAGCCCTCAAAAGCCTATTTGAGTATCTGGAATTCTGTCTCCAACAAATTGTTGCTGACAACGAACTGGGAGCAATGCTTAGAGCCCTGGAAGGCGAGTACGTCCTCCCTGGTCCTGGAGGCGACCCCATCCGTAACCCCGACGTTCTGCCCACTGGCAAAAACATCCACGCCCTCGATCCCCAATCCATTCCGACAACAGCTGCTGTACTTTCAGCCAAAATAGTTGTAGACCGGCTCTTGGCTCGTCAACGGGCTGAGAATGATGGCAGATGGCCTGAAACGATTGCCTGTGTCCTCTGGGGTACGGACAACATCAAGACCTATGGTGAATCCCTTGCCCAGGTGATGTGGATGGTGGGTGTTCGCCCAGTGTCTGACGCCTTAGGTAGGGTGAACAAGGTAGAACTGATTCCTCTGGAAGAACTGGGACGCCCCCGAATTGATGTAGTCATTAACTGTTCTGGCGTCTTCCGGGACTTGTTCATTAACCAGATGAACCTACTTGACCAAGGCGTGAAGATGGCAGCTGAGGCGGACGAACCGCTGTCAATGAATTATGTTCGCAAGCATGCCTTACAGCAGGCTGAGGAAATGGGCATCAACCTGCGGCAAGCGGCTACCCGTGTCTTTTCAAATGCCTCCGGTTCCTATTCGTCTAATATCAACCTGGCAGTAGAAAACAGCACATGGGAAAGCGAAACCGAGTTACAAGATATGTACCTCAGCCGCAAATCCTTTGCCTTCACCTCTGATAACCCAGGCACCATGGAGCAGTCCCGGAAGATTTTTGAAACGACTCTGAAAACAGTTGATGTCACGTTCCAGAATCTGGACTCTTCCGAGATCAGCCTCACGGATGTTAGCCACTACTTCGACTCTGACCCCACCAAGGTTGTCGCCAACCTGCGCGGGGATGGCAAAACACCGGCTTCCTTCATCGCTGATACCACGACGGCGAATGCCCAAGTCCGCAGTCTCTCAGAAACCGTGCGTCTGGATGCCCGTACTAAGTTGCTCAATCCCAAGTGGTACGAGGGCATGTTGAGTCACGGCTACGAAGGCGTGCGGGAACTCTCGAAGCGGCTGGTAAATACGACGGGTTGGTCTGCCACAGCTGGAGCGGTGGATAACTGGGTTTACGAAGACACGAACGCTACCTTCATCCAAGATGAAGCAATGCGGCAACGGTTGATGAATTTGAATCCCCACTCGTTCCGCAAAATGGTGGCGACGTTGTTGGAAGTTAATGGTCGCGGTTATTGGGAAACGAGCGACAGCAATTTGCAACTGCTGCGCGAACTCTACCAAGAAGTTGAAGACCGGATCGAGGGGATTGATTAACATCCTCCCCCTCTATACCGCCTTGCGGTTAGAGGGGTTTCTTCTTCTATGGCAACAGCAGTGACGATTGCTTCTTCCACCTGTAGTTGCTAGTTAATTGAGCGTTGATTTCGTCTGCCAACCTCTCCGTACTTAGGGGACCAAAACACCCCCTTAGAAGCAAAATATACGGCATCCTTGTGGTCATCTCGTCGTCTCGCCTGGACATCTGAGCAACGGAGCATCTGTTTTTGTTGATTCTCCTTGATGTACTCGTACAACTCTAGTGGCTTGCCACATACAGGGCATGGATGTTCAGTGGTGGGTGGCGAAAATGCTGGAGGATTTACTGCCCCGTCTTTAGATACAGCTCTTGCTGATTTTGGGGAGCTGAAAAGCTTGCCAATTTCACCATAGGTAGGCGACCAAAATACTCCCTTAGCGGCAAAATAAGCTACACTTTTATGATCATCCCCTCGCCTAGCTTGAGCATCTGAACAGCGGAGCATTTGCTTTTGTTGATTTTCCTTGGTGTATTCATACAATTCCAGTGGTTGACCGCACACAGGGCATAGATGGTCTGTGATGTTTGACCCAGTGGCGGTGTTCACTCCATTTTCTTTTTGGGTAGATTCTTGCCGCTCTGAATAGGGCAACTCGTATCCCTGATTCTTATCCGACCAAAACATAGCAGCACCGCAGTCCTGGTTTGAGCATTTTAAAAAGTGGTCAGTCTTTAGCTTCTTAGAGTTACAAGGAATTTTCTGCATCAGCCACTCGCACTTGGGACAGTGGATTTCTGTCAATGTTGCTTGTCTGCTACTACGTGAAGCTCTGCTACCGTTTGAAGCAACACCAGGGCTAGCTGCTTGTCTGCTACCGCCTGAAGCAACACCAGGTTTAGTTCCCAGAGCCTGATACGCCGCTTGCAGTGCCGGTGCAAAGTAAGTCTCGTTCCAGTTGATCAGATACCTTTCCCACTGTTGTTTCCCGGCAGCTACATCATCAAGCGCCGACTCCATTTCTGCTGTAAACTCAGGCTCGACCATTTTGGGTAACACCCGCATCAGAAACTCATCGACTTCTAACCCAAGTTGAGTAGGTTGCAGGTGTCCTTTGATCAAACAAGCATAGTTGCGATCGCGCAACACCTTGACTGTAGGGGCGTAAGTCGAAGGTCTACCTATACCCTTCTTCTCCATTACCTGCACCAGCTTTGGTTCAGTGTATCTGGGTGGTGGTTGCGTTTGCTTCTTCTCTGACCGAGCTTCTTTGAGCGTTAGCCTTTGCTGCTGCTGTACCGTGGGAAGCTGTGAATCCTTTGACAAATCATTCCAATAAATCGTATATCCGCCAAACGTAATAACTTGCCCTAAAGCCTGCCAGAAAACCTCTCCTGACTGGGTAACAATCCGAGTCTTTTGCAACTGGGCTGGTTTGCACTGCGATGCCAGCGCTCGACACCAAATCAGGCTGTAAAGTTTTGCCTCATCCTCACTTAATTTTGAGCTGAGATTGTCAGGGGTATACTCGACGTGAGTGGGACGAATTGCCTCATGAGCCTCCTGAGCTCCAGCTTTACTTCTCTGGGTAGCCACCCGCTCTGGTACATTCTGGGGGTCATGTTGCTGTAGCCATTGTCGTGCTTGCAAGCAATAGTCTTCGGACAGGGCAACCGAATCTGTCCGCATGTATGTAATATGGCCCTGTTCGTATAGGGATTGTGCCAGCTTCATTGTTTTCTCTGAGCCATATTTCAAGCGAGAACCAGCAGCCTGTTGCAGACTCGATGTGGTGAACGGAGCTGGGGGTTTGCGAGTCGTCGTCGTGGCATCAGCTCGGACAATGTGATGTGAGGAAGACCGCGCTTGAGCTACTATCTGGTCTGCCTGCTGCTGCGACAGGACTCGTATTGACTCAGCTTGCTTTTGTTTGGGATCGGCAGCATCATCGCCAGCATCCGCTTCTGTTTCTTTATTCGGGCTGAGCGCTGTCCCTGTATAGTAAGCCCGAAATCCCTCAGCATAATCAACGTAAACACTCCAGTAGTCCTGCGGCACAAAAGCACGGATCTCTCGCTCGCGCTGGCAGAGTATATGGAGAGCGCTACTTTGGACTCGCCCCATTGAGCGGGCTCCATTACCCAGCTTCCACAGCAGGGGGGAGCCTTTGTACCCGACGAGCTTGTCCAACGTATCTCGGCAGCGACCAGCAGCCACCAAGTTCAAGTCGAGAGGGCGTGGGTGTGCTAGAGCATAGCGTACCGCTTTCTCTGTGATTTCAGTATAGGTGATGCGTCGGGGATTGTTGAGGTGTAATTGCTGTGCTAAGTGCCAACCTATACATTCCCCTTCCCGATCAGCGTCCGTAGCTAGCAGAACTTCTGATGCCTGCTTTACAGCTTCACGCAATTCGAGGAGGATTTGCTTTCCCCGCGTCCCTCTGGGAACATAATGACAGTTAATGTGGTTACGCTCCACGTCCAGGGTGAAGCCCAGCGAATCCTCACCATCGTTTGCCAATTCAACTATATGACCCATAGTGGCTTTGATATCCCACTCAGGTCCTAGAATTGACCTCAGCTTTTTAATTTTGCCACCGCTTTCAATCAGAAGTAGTTTCATTCGGAGTGAGTTCGGTCAGCGTTTTTTGTTGCCGAATACACTAAAACACTATCTCAAAACCGAGATGTAGTAAACATACAGAAACTTTTAGTTCATGGACAAGACCAGGGAAAAGTCCTCATCGCTCCTGACTTCAATGCGCCCTTAGGGGAAGATATCCTAAACGATTTTCTCAATCCTGGTTGGCTGTAGGTATGCGTGTCTTGCTTGATACCCATGCTTTCAGCTGGTGGGTCATAAACGATTCTCAACTATCGGATACAGCAAGAAATTGTATTGCCGACCCGATTAACCGCAAATCTAGGCAAGTATAAATTTATCGCCCCGAGCAAGAAGTTGAAGTGCTTCAATCTCCTGCTACCCTATTAGGAGAAACGGTTCTCACCGAATTTGTTCGAAATCTGGAACCAATCTGGTAACACTCAACAGATAGTCAAAGAAGGTTCAAAAAGGCGAAAATGCAGAAAGAAGTCAAGCAAATGGTTGTATCCGATCCAAAAGTATTGATGGGTAAACCTGTCATTGCCGGAACACGCATCACCGTCGAGCTAATTCTAGAGAAGCTAGCTGCTGGCGAATCTTCGGAACAAATCCTAGACTCCCATCCTCGGCTAACTCGCGAGGCGATTCAGGCGGCATTGGCATTTGGCGCTGAAGCTTTAAGAGCTGATGTAATTTATCCCATTATTGAGACAGCTTCTTGAACTTCCTGGCAGACGAGAGCCTGGAGCGGCAAATCGTTGAGCGTCTGCGACAAGATGGTCATCTTATATTATACGTTGCCGAAATGGAACCAGGGATTGCCGATGACACAGTACTAGACTTGGCAAACCAAGAAGAAGCTCTATTGTTGACGGCTGATAAGGATTTTGGTGAGTTGGTGTTTCGCCTACGTCGCCTTGCCACAGGCGTTGTACTTGTCCGACTAGCGGGGTTATCTCCAACGAGCAAAGCGGAGATTGTTTCCCGTGCCATCAATCAACACGCGCAAGAGTTGCTGCGAGCTTTTATTGTCATTACACCGAGAGCGATTCGCATTCGCCAAATCGAGAATTGAATGCGATCGCGCATGTTTTCCACAAGCAAGAGAGCCCAGCTTAAAATTCTCGACTGAACGACAGTGTTGTCAAATATACTACACCAGAGCTGATTTAATCGTAGTAGTTGACTTTTTCCACACTGCTCCAACCGATGACCAACTTCTCATACATTCTCAAAGACTTCGTTCAGTCCGTAGTGCCTAGACTTCGCACAGAGTTGGAATTCCATCGCAAGTTAGCAAAAGGCGGAACACAACCTGACGGCACACGCTATGTGAACAAACGAACTGGGGAGCCATACATGGCTACTACTCAGTTGACACATGTGTTAGTAGGCTTGACTTCTCTGACTAGGCTTTTGACATATCTAGAAGAGCGTAATCTACTAACACAGCCTGTCACCGAATCTGAGTTCCGTCGAGTTTGTGCTTTGTTCAGCCTACATGACTTACATAAAGATGATGAGATTAGCAGAGAAGTAAAAAGTGCAGACACATCAATCAAGCCAGCAGAAATGCTAGCCATTGCCTCTCAGGTTGGTTTAACGGATTGGCTGGGGTCAGATGATTTGAACGGCTATGAGTATCGAAAAGCGATGGTGCATTTAAGCCACCAATCTCATGCAGATAGCAGACACTGTCGTGGAGAGATTGGCTATGACAATCGCCTTTATTTTCTAGTACGCTTGGCTGATGCAATGGCATCAATCCAGAGTCTTGAAGAGGGTACTACTGGGTTACGTAATCGTCTCACTACGGATTTTGCCCGTGGCTTGAAGCATCTCAATTTTTATTATCACAAAATTGCAGATTATCGCGGAATAACAACTAATCTTTACCATCAAGCGATCGCTCGTACCCTACAACAAGAATACAACCTGTATCCTTTACTCTTTTTTGAAAATGGAACTCTTTACATTGGAAACCAAGAACCTAAGCTAGTTGAGCGTAATAAGTTTTTCGATTTTGTACTACAAGACTTTAATACCTCATTGCAACAGTTAGGTCAAAAAACGGAAACTGATCCTGAATATAATCTTAAAACTCAGCGATTTGAAAAATATGTATTTTCCTTCTGCACTGCAACTAAGTTATTAAACTTTCTGAAAAATAATTCTTGTCGTAAAACTCAGGTTGGTTGGTTCCAATCCTATCTCCAAAAGCGATTTGAGAAAACCTATAAAGACGTATTTGGATGTATAGCGCAGTTTCAGCAGCAGTTTCAACTTGATGCTAATCGTGATAGTGATCAGAACTTTGCTAGTAAATGGGATGCAGTAAGCAGGTATTTAGGGGGGGTACTGAACCTACTTCGCGATATTTATTTATCACCTGATAAAAATTGGGAAGCTGTAATTCCCTGGCTCGGCGAGCATTTAGGCATTCCTAAATCAGTTCAATACCAAATCACCCAACATAGTTCTACTTTTAATAAAGCTGGTACTCCAGAATTCAGTCATGTTCTGGCTTATCATTACTTGGAGCAATTTAAACATGAAGGAAACACTGCATCAGCAACTCCCTTAAATGTAATTATGGACACTCTCAATAGCCAGTTATTGCCTAGTATTCTTTTTCTTGATAGTCGAGAAAAACTCCAGAATTACGTTGAGGATGAGTTAGCTCTGAAAATAGACACAGTTAGATTTTTGCAAGAATCTCTGGTTTTATCCTGGGATGTACAATCTGTTATGTCTTTTGAAGACCCTTTAGCAGTTGTAGAGGCGAAAAATAAATCAGGATCACACAAAGGACTCTGTAGTCTTTGTAATCGTATAATTCCCCAAGAGATGAAGTCTTCTACTATTAAAGCAGATATTTTAGAAGATACTCTTAAAGAGTTCTCAAATCGATTATTACCGAAGGCTGATGTAACATCCCGCTTATGGTGTCCTCAATGTTACCTGGAATGGATGGTAAGGAAACTAGCTGGATTGGGTTATGCTCCTGGTGCAGATCCACGTAAGTCGGAACGTTTATACTTTTTCATTCTGCCTAACCCAGTGTTGACGACCGAATTGTTGGATGTGCTTAGGGATAGGCTTAAGCTGCTTCAAGATGGTACGGCAGTTAGAATTCGACAGTACGGCAAGGGAACACCCAGCATCCCTAGAGTATGGTTGACAGGCAAACTGACTGAGTCAGGGCAAGGAGCA
The DNA here is from genome assembly GCA_964250845.1 of uncultured bacterium. Classification (GTDB taxonomy): domain Bacteria; phylum Cyanobacteriota; class Cyanobacteriia; order Cyanobacteriales; family Chroococcidiopsidaceae; genus CAXUIG01. The sequence continues at coordinate 10,598 of CAXUIG010000149.1, forward strand.
GACTGGTTAAAAACCGCTTTAGAAGTATTGAGTGAGGAAGCAACAAGGCAAGCTAATCTTATCTCTAAAAACGGTAAGCGTAATGCAGGCGATCGCATTGTCAGTTTTGGAATCTTTGACGACGAGGACTGGGATGATACAGACTTAGACACAGAGGATGAGTCTAGTCCTACAACTCGATTACCCAGTAACTTTCTGATTGTGACTCTGGAGGCATCAGCTTACAGCAATGGTGAGTTAATCAAGCGTACCGAACTTTGGATGCGGGGAATTTTAACAGCTTTGGTATTGCAAGACCTGCTGGGAATGCGAGTGTACCTGACTGACAAGCCCTATTTACCTGTTGCTTACCTAGAGCAGGTGACTGAGGCTTTGGAGTTAGAGGGCGAACATCCAGCCTTGCGCTCAGTTCTGACCTTTAATTCTAAGTTATCCAGTGCCTCAGTATCCAATCGACTGAGCCTGCGAGGAATACCTGTAGATGAAGTTTTAGATCGGATATGTGCTTTGTGGGTTATTAATGAAAGCCTCAGCGATAACGACAGTAATATTGCTAGATGTTTAGCTGAAGTAAATGTAAATGAACTGGCCGGAGCTAGATTTTTTGCTGACTATCAAAGTTATGAGCGGTCTCAATTTCCACCAACATTACTGCTTCATGCTTGTCGAATTTTGCTGGATAGCTTTGAAATTTTGGAGAGAAATAATCACGCTATGAGCTTAAAAAACCTGGCAGAAGCGCTCGCTTCTCAATCACTAGATTTATTCCTTCCTATCTCGCCTAAAGATGGAAAAGGGAAAGCAAATCGCTATGAGACAGTTTACAGAACTGCGATTACGGCACTGAAAAAGGTTGCACATAACGAGGAAATTGGTACAGAAGAGATGGTTGGGCATATCGCTGGAACGCTCATTAAAAGACTAGAGAGGCTTGATACTGGAAAGTTCGTTCCTTTCAAAGATCGGGAAAAGAATGAATTTGCCCGCAAGTTTGCCCAAACGATTGTCGTGGATTTATTCGAGCAACGATGCGCTAAAAGCTTCTCCCGCCTCAGTCGCATTGAAAATGACCTAGCAAATGCCGTGTTTTTCTACGTGAGTGAAAATCTCTCGGCTAGATGGGCTAAATGGAAGGAACTTGAAGCAAAGCGCAAAAATGTCAAGACTGACATATCAAACCAAGAACTTACCTAGGAGAATTGAACATGTCTTTTGCAAGCCTGGAAAAATATTCACGCTACTTTCACTCCTCAGTCCCCAAATTTCGTCAGAACAAGTATGTGCAAATTTTAGTCTTACGGGAGACTAAGTCCTACGCCATTTTTACGACTGAAGGCGATGCACTTGATACAGAGCAACTACAAGCTGGATACAACGAGCAGAATGCCAAAAAAAGCATTGACCGAGTAGTCATGTTCAAGCGCAAGCAAGTTGCACCAGAGCGCCGGACTGGGAAAGCACTTCTACGCCAGTTTGGTCTAGTTGGAGATGGTAATGGCGATGCAAAAAGTAGCCCAGGAACTTGCTACTTGATGGAAGGAATGTGCGGAAAGTGTCCAGACTGCGTACTGTATGGATTTGCCGCAGTGCAAGGTGAAGGCTCTCAGAAGTCACGGTTGTTGACTGATTCCGCCTTCACCCTACGTGGCTACACTGAAATTCAGAAAATGATTAAGCTCAATGCCATCCAAGACAAAACTGAAGGTGGCGTAGCTGGATCTGCTTTCGCTGAAAGGGATACCTTAATTCCTCAAGTGTTTCTGCCTTGTGTTGAAACATTAATTGATGTCACCCAGGATGAATTGGTTTATGTGTTAGGTAATATCCTACAGACTACCCGTTATGGTGCAGAGTCTAACCGTGAGGGCTACATTCACAATCATCTTGTCGGCATCAGCTTCGGTAATGTGGAAAAACTTTCTAACCTAGACCTGACCCAGCGACTTTACGATAAATTAGCTCCCACTGGAAAAATTAATGACTCACTCAACCTATCAAATTTCATGACTGCTGATGGGGCTAATGGCGAAATTCTGGATGTCTTTGCCGAAGTTCTATCTGCTTTCCCTGGTCACAGTATAGCTATGTCTACCGAGGAACTCAAAGCCCTACTTAATGAGGTGCATTCCACCTTTAACGACCTCGACAGTTGCCAGTCTTTTCTGACTCGCCTGGACACTGCTGCCAGAGCATACGCTGGGAGACGCAGTTAAAATGGAAGTTTATCGCTATAGCCTTCAGTTTGAGGATTACGTTTTCTTTGCCACAACTGAGCGGGGCAAAGTATTTGAGACAGGATGGTTTGTACACAATTATGCTCTAACCTATGCTTTGGGATTGGCTCTATCTAACTACAGAGAAGACCCACAAATACCTAAATATGAGGAGCAACTAGACCCACTTAATCAGGCAGGGCTGTACATCACTCCAGCTGTGGTCTTGGATATAACGCAATATCGCATTAACCAGTTCAATACAATGGGTGAAACCTACATTCTGGAGCGGGAAAAATCACCGGGATACCCGGCTTGGGGTTTTGCTAAGATGTTCCGACCCTTGCGTCAAAGATTCGCTAGAGATAGATTGGGCAATATCCTCAAAGACACTAATGGTTTACCCATCTTCCAGAAAAATGCGACTGGTTACATGATTTGTCGAGAGTCCTTGAGAACATCAGTTGAATATCTGGCTAACCAATACCAAAATGATAGCATCAACTTATTCACTACTCAGTACTTGCGGCTTGGTAAGTTCATGGCAAAGGTGAAAATGACTCTGACTCAAGCCAATTCTGTTAGGTCTGTAAATCAGGCTCAATTGGTCACAGGATTGTTGAACTGGGCTGATCTGCCCACTAAACCGCAGCTTTTTGATTTAATCGCCTCAGCATTGCCTACCCGACTGATAGAAGCAGCAAGATTTACGACAGCATCTAACTTGATCAAGGCTGAATTTGGCGACGATCCAAGAGAGGTCTACCTGCCCGGAGATATGTCCTACTTAGCTGGTAGGGAGGTTAGGGCATGAGTCTTGAATTAGAACTCTCCCCAGTTTACTACCGCACAGATTTACAATCTCCCGTTCCTTTCCCTGGCTTGCCTCAGAATGCTTCACCCTATGCCCATCAACTCCAGACCTATTGTGCTGTAGCCCGGACTCGCAATTACGAGCAAGCATCCACCTGGTGTCAGACTTGTGAACTTGTAACTCAGTGTGAAGTAGCACGACTAGACCCACTAGCCAAGCACGGCACACTATGTATTACCAACTCTGCGGTTACAGGTGGAGGGAAAACTCTCGCTTCCTATGCTTATGCTGTGGAACATTGCCTATCTGGTCATAAAGTCTTGGGCGTCTATCCCACTAATGAACTACTTCAAGATCAGAAACGGGCAGTCTGCAAGCTATTCAAGCAAATTCATGCGCGGGAGCCAAGAGAAGGCATTGATGGTGAGCTACTGGTCGTGGATGGTGAGTTTCTCAGGCAAGAAAAGGAGCCAGGTGAGCAAAATATCAAGATTCTTCAGTACATTTTGACTAACGCCAAAATAGTGCTGACCAATCCTGATATTCTCTACCTTCTATGCTATCATCTCTATGCCAGCAGTCGTGAGATGACCGGGCGTAATATCACTGCCTTTACGGCGTTGATGCGAGACTTTCGTACCATTATTTTTGATGAATTTCATCTCTACAACATCAAGCAACAAGCCTCAGTTATCTGGCTAGTAGGACTATCAGCCCAGTTATTCTCTACTGTTGAAACTGCCCAGCCTCACTCTTTCATTTTCTCTTCAGCCACCCCACTCAATGAAAAGGGGGGCTTTGGTCAGCGTCTCACTGATATTAAAAAGTTTAGCATCTCTACTGTCAGTATTCAGCAATCAGGTGACAGCTATGGTCGCCCTGTCATGGAAGCGGTAAAGTTGCGATTTGAATTTGCTAATCTACGCGCTTGGGAGGGAGAGAACAAAGCTGTAGACTTGCTTCCAGATATTCAGGCTGAACTTGCTGAGAACCCATCACATCGCTGCCTCTATGTGATGGATGCCGTGGCAACAGCCAGAAGGTTAAAAAAGGAACTTGCTGACCTATTTGGGGATGACCAAGTGGGAGAGGCGCATGGTTTAGTCCTCAGTAGCGAAAAACGCGCTGCTTTGAGAAAAGCCCACACCACCGGAACTAGCGGTATTGAGATAGGCATTGATTTTACGGATGAGTATTTCAAAGATGTATTGCTGTTTGAGGCACGTACCAGTGCTCAGTTTTTGCAACGGTTAGGACGCATTGGGCGTAATGGTCGCGAGAATGCTGAAAATCTGGCGATCGCCATTGTCCCGCCTGAAGTTTTAGCCTATCTTCAAGAGTATCCTCAGCTACCTCAACAACTTGACCGCACTCGCTTACCTATCTTGATAAATCATGCTTTTCGTTACTTTGAGCCAGAAGGCTTTGATCCCTATCTTGATCACTATGCTCCCCTAGAGGCAGAGTATACCTGCATGATTTATCTCAAGGGTTTTGAGTGTGGCAAGAACCCGGTTACAGGTAAGTATGAAGAAACTCAAGAACGCACGTTAACTAAAGAGCAACTTAGCCAACTCATTCAAACTCTTTATCCTTGCCATAACCGTGAGACTGCTCGTAAAGAAATCCGCAAGTTAATATGTAGCGGCACAATCAGTGGCATCCTCGGTTTTCGATCCGGTGGGGGCGTGGTTGAAAAAAACATTTACCGCGCCATAGGAGGTCAGACATCCAGTGGCAAATCAATGGGCGACTATTTTGCACCATTGATCAACTTAGAGATTCCTTACTTTGACCGACCAAAATCTAAACTAACAGGTGCATTCCCTTTCCATACCTACAGCTTGACATACCTCTTGCGTCGTACTGAATGCCGCTTCATTAGCAAATCTGAGTTTTTCCAACTCCTGGAGCAGTATAAGCATTCTCCTGAAGTGGCAACTTATTGCAAGCAAATAGAGCAGGGTGAGCCGATGATCTATAGCAGTCCTAAATGAGTTGTAAAAAAATTAAGTATACATAAATATCTTT
>CAXUIG010000150.1:0-15651 GCA_964250845.1 uncultured bacterium
AGGCAGAGGGGGAGAGGGGGAGAGAGTAAATTCAATTCCCCTCTCCCCCTCTGCCTATTAGTTGGTGTTCTCAGTTGTGTTTTCGTGGTCTCTAATTTGGTGCTGCAAAAGCCCTTCCATCCCCAGCAAGTTGCCCAAAATCTCAACCAAGAACCCTCTGAGCCTCTCATGGTTGTGGTAGGATACACAGACCACCAAGCTGTAGCTTTGGGGCTGAGTTTTGGCTTAGCACTGGAAAAAGTCAGGAGCGATCGCGCAGATTTTGCTTTTTTCAATCCATCTCCAGTGTATACTGTATTGTGGGAACACCTGTCTCATTTGCCCCCACCAGCGGTATCTAAGCTCAACTTATGGGTGATTGGTCCTGGACTGAAACAACGGGACTATCCACAGCATTTAGCACTTTCAAGCCTTACCACTTGCACCCTCGACCCCAAGAATTACTACCGCATTGGGGTTCCCTACCAGCTTTATCGGTGTGACCGCCGACTCACCACCAAGCCATAATCAGTGGTGTGTGATTCACCTCGGTCAAAGCAGCCAGTATGCCAATGCCAATAAAAGCTCCTATAAACGACCAAAATATATAGCGATAGGTGGGTCTAGACCCTGAGCGCTCTTTTGCCACCATTTTATTCAGAAAGCTCTCCCACTTTGGGTTGGCTTTGTTCACACAGGGTAAGCGCGTCTCAAACGCTATTGACAGGAAGGTTGTAGCTGCTGATTGGGAACGGGTAGTGCGGCGGCTAGCAGTGTGAGCATGTAGGCATCATCCATCGCTGCCCGCTTCGACTTCTGTTTGAGACTGCGCTTGAAGGTCGATTCTCGATTTAGGGTATTGACAGCGAAGCGACGCAGGAGAGCCAGATTGTGCGGGGCATGTAGAGAACGTACGCGACAATCATCCTCACTAAAGGTGACATCAAGCGTCCAATAAGAGAGAATTTTCAATTCCCCAGTGCTGGCGAATGGCAGCGGCAATTCTGGGACTGTCGGCAGGCAAACAGAGTACGGTAAAACTGAATGCGCGTGAGTGGTTTGATTCCATAGATAGCGGGTTCGTTCGACGACCACAATCGGCAAGCAGTCCCACCCATTCGTCTGCTTGATACAGGGGGGGCAATTGGCTGAGCGAGAGCGTCCACACCTTGCGGCTTTCAGTGCGATGATGCCCTGCTTCCGTGGTGTGTGCAGAAGGCATCGGTAAAGTGCCCTTCGCACGTGCTGTCTGCAACCAGCCCTCCACCTGTTGAAACCAGGTGGGATGATTGGCTTTGAGGCTCTCGGATGTAGTCGGCTTGAGACGGCTTGATCTGAGCCGCAATCGTTTTCTGCGTCCCCATCGCATCGAGGGTGACTATACAGCCAATGATATCGAGCAACTCGAGTAAAGCTGGGATAGCGGTGATTTCATTCGACAAAGGACTGCACTTTGCTCTGTGCCAGTACCAACCGATGCTCAGTTGCCCATGCACTGACAAAATGCAGCGCCTTGACGCCAGACTCTCGGTCATATGAACCCCTCAGGTTCTTGCCATCAATGGCGATGACGTGAATGCCTAGCTCATTCACCAGGTGTTGCACCCATTGCTCAAAGCACTGCTCAAATTGTTTCGGGTTAATCCGCTCGAACACGCGTCGAAAAGTATCCGCACGCTCGGATGCCATGAGGTAAAGCCAGAAACGTCGATAACCACGCTTGTTTACTCACCCCATAGATTTCCAGATCTTCCCAGCGATTGCAAGAGCAGCTAGTACCGCGAGAATCGCAATGGTCAAAATATCGCACAGTTGATGCAAGCGCGTCCGTTCCACACGCGGATCTTGGATTGACGCCAAACAATCTCGCTCGCCGCTGACTCAGAGCCGGAGCCGCTAGAGTCGTCGGACGAACCGTCTGTTGAGGATGCACAGGAGCAAATCCTTTTGACATGATTAACCCTTGGGAGTAGTGGAACCATTTCAAGCATCGCTGGTTAGCATTGTCTGAGCCACTCAGCCTAACTAATTGTGATGTCTAGAGGATAGCTACTACTATTCGTCTCAATTATCTGTGCAATTAGCTACATTTTTCCAGGCGCTTACCCTGTTTGTTCACATTCGCTGTTATTTTCATCCGTTGGGCATCTCCTCAGAATTTTTTGAATAAAGGCAAACCTCTCCTCCCAAATCCTGTTTGATTCGGTAGCCAAATTACAACTATTGGCGTAATAATTTTCTAATTAATTGGCGGTACTATCTCAGCCATCAAAATCAATCTAATGCTTGCTCTGCTAATACTCCAATCGAAATTACACTGATTTTTGTCCCACCGCAATTTCACTGATAAGCTTGGCTTAGTTGACGCTTCAACGCAAAATTACTGGACTGCTTGGAAAAAGCTCTAGGGGTTTTCACTTAATAATTTCCCCAGAATAGTGAAAACCCTGATAGTGGGATTACGCATACCAACGGTGGTAAGACGCTTCGCGTGCGAAGCCCATTGACCCGGAGACTCCTGCAGCGGCTGCTAGTTGAGTCATAATAGCAGCAAGCACTTCAATGATGGTAATCCTTTAAGAAATAGGACAGTAGTCCGATTTCGGGAAATGGGTATTATATCATATGGATTATGCAATTCCAGAACTTGACCACATTTGCCGTCAACTGATGAGTCTAGAGCGACCGATAAAACCAAAAATGCTGGTTGTCGATGATGAACTAGACAATCTAGATCTGCTGTACCGTACCTTTCGACGCGACTTTCAGGTTTTCAAAGCCGAAAGTGGAATTAAAGCCCTCGAAGTCCTGGCAACACAAGGGGAAGTCGCAGTTATAATATCAGATCAGCGGATGCCAGAAATGAAGGGAACCGAGTTTCTCAGCAAGACTCTACCCGAGTTCCCGGATACAATGCGAATTATCCTCACAGGTTTTACCGATGTTCAAGACCTGGTGGAAGCGATTAATTCGGGACAGGTCTACAAGTACATCACTAAGCCTTGGGATGCAGGGGAACTGAAGGTAGTAGTGCAGCGGGCGTCGGAAACTTACGATCTGCTGAAGCAACGAACAGAGGAATTGCGGCGGGTGAATGCCCAAACGGCGCTGCTAATTGTCTTGGTACAGGTTGCCCAGGCATCTCTCAGCTTGGAGGAAAGCCTTACACCAATTGCGAGGGCTTTTGGTGAGAGTTTCGCGACGGATGACTCTATTTTGCAAATGGTCGAGGGTAATGCCCTGGTAGCAGCTCAAGGCACCTACAGTGATGAGGAGCCGGTGTCAAACTGGCTGGCTCAAGACCCTCTGACAACTGAGGCGATCGCCACTCAAAAGATGCAGTTATCGGTAAATATACCAGGTGACACGAAGCTAGCAAGTGTTGAGCATTACCAGTCTACCGGAGTCCAGGCGCATTTGAGCATCCCTATTACCTACCGGGGCGAAGTGTTGGCTGTGTTGTCACTCCAGTGGAAACAACCCTGCACTCTGCGTGAGGACGAGTTGCGCCTGATTCATATATCCGCCCAGTTAGTGGCGATCGCTCTAACTTGTACTCGTTACTATCGCCCAGTTGTGTCGTTATGACCTCCACTCAGATTCGCGCCATTTTTGACCGCATTGCTCCAATTTATGACCAGATGAACGATTGGTTGAGTCTGGGGCAGCACCGGATTTGGAAGCAAATGGCAGTGAAGTGGAGTAGCGCTAGCCCTGGGGATACTTGCTTGGATCTGTGCTGTGGCAGTGGTGATTTGGCTTTGCTGCTAGCGCGGCGTGTAGGACACACTGGTGATGTGATCGGAGTGGATTTTTCCCCAGCGCAGCTGGCGATCGCGCGGGAGCGAGTAGAAAGCCAATCCCCTAATTTTCCTATCAGCTGGGTTGAGGCGGATGTGCTGGATTTGCCCTTTGTTAACAACAAATTCGACGCCGCTACAATGGGCTATGGCCTCCGAAACGTGACAGATATCCCTCGCAGCCTCAAAGAATTATACCGCGTTCTCAAGCCCGGAGCCAAAGCCGCCATCTTAGACTTCCATCGCCCGAGCAATTCCCAGCTCAGAGCCTTTCAGCAATGGTATCTGGATATCATCGTAGTACCACTTGCCCAGCAGCTGGGTCTAACTGAAGAATACGCCTACATCAGTCCCAGCTTAGACCGATTTCCCACCGGGCCTCTTCAGGTGGAGTTAGCGCGTCAAGCGGGGTTTGCTGCCGCCACACACTACCCAATTGCCAGCGGTATGATGGGAGTTATGGTAGTGACGAAAGGCTAACAACTAACGCGCTTTTACTCCCTTGGATTGGTCTAACCTTTGGCTTTACCTCGGTCCCCCAGTAGCGGGTGGAATTATTGGCTATTTTACTAACGATATAGCCATCAAAATGTTATTCCGCCCCTACCGAGCACTTTACATCGGTAACCGACAGATACCCTTCACTCCCGGCTTGATTCCCCGCAACCAGGAGCGCCTAGCTAAGCGAATTTCGGACACAATTATGGGGTCGCTGCTGACACCAGAGGAATTGCAGAAACTGGCACGGCGGTTGTTGCAACCGGAGCGTGTCCAGGGAGGGATTCTCTGGCTTTTGCGACTGGCGCTGGATCAAGTCCGGTTAGATAAGGAGCAGAAAACAGCCAAAATTCTGGCTGGCATTCTCCGGGATTTGCTGGGACAATCGTTGCCACGTCTGATCAAGGTTCTAGCCCGGCGTGAAGATTTCCTCGAAGCTCAGATTAACCAGATTTTTGACCAGGTTTTGCTGGAATTCCGGCTGAGTGAGGAGCAAGCCAATAAGTTAGCCGATTGGCTGCTGCAAGTGGTACTACCGCCGGAGGTTCTGCGTCAGCTTATAGTTGAGTTACTGACTGACCGCACGATTCAGCTCATAGATGAGGGCTTTCGGGAAAAGGCGAGTGGCACTTACTGGGTGGTAGCAAATCTGTTTGGTCTACGCAATACCCTAACCCGCCTCCGAACTTTTTGTCTGGATGAGAAGGAGGTAACGAATGCTCGCTTGACGGAGTTGATTGAATCTATGGGAGTTCGCGATCGCCTGAAGACATGGCTGCATGAGCTATCGTTACAAAATTTACCTGTTTCGACGGTGCGGCAGCTGCGCAAGACTACAGGGGACAGTATCCGTACTTATGTGCAAACACGCGGGACAGAGTTGTTTCAGGCATTGAGTGGCTCCATCGATTGGGAGAATATTGCTAGTTTGCTCCTCAATCGTCTGCGGAATTCAGCTGCCGTAAGTGCTTCTTTAGAAGTCATTAGCAAAGAACTAGCTTTGCTTTTGGAGCGCTATCTGGAGAAAGACTTGGAAGAGCTAGTGGCTCAGGCGATTCCCGTTTTGGCGATTGATCAAGTGATTATTGACCGGGTCAAGTCAACTTCTGCCGAGGAACTTGAATTGGCGACTCAAGGCATTGTGAAGAATGAATTGCAAGCGATCGTCAATTTAGGGGGTCTTTTGGGGTTTGTGGTTGGGTTGTTGCAGACGGCGATGCTGCTTTTCAAGCTCTAATATTTCAATCCCTAATAGGGATTTAGAAGCCGAATCCATACTGCGAGGACGACCATCAGGTTTTGCCAAAGTAATTTCTGCTTCACTGGTCACTGCGATCGCACCTCATGATTGTGGTGGGTTGGCATCCCTGTTACGCCCCTCTCTATAAACCATCCGCTCAATAATCGTGTCAAGGCGCTCAATCAGGGCATCTTGACGGGCGAGTCTGGCGGCATGGTGAGACGATGCGGCTACTAAGGATTGGACAGCGCCTGCTAAGTTTTGGACTGTATCTGCTAAGGTCTGGACTGAACCGAGTAAGGTCTGGGTCTTTCCCAGCTGGTGAGATTGGTTTTGTGCCAATTCTCCTAGCAGCTGGGTCGAGCTGTGTAATATTTGTTCTATTCGGTCTAAGCGATCGCTGCTGGCCTTGGTCATAGGCTGGTATAAACGAGCACTTTTAAACCATCATTTTACATTCTACACCAATTTTGACAACAAAAAAGCGCCCCTAAAATAAGGGCGCTTTTTATTTAGCTAAGTGTTAGATATTAACCATTGATTGCTGGAGCAGTCAATGCTACGGGAGTAGATTCACCAGCAGCCAGGTCAAGTGGGAAGTTGTGAGCGTTGCGCTCGTGCATTACTTCCATCCCGAGGTTGGCGCGGTTGAGCACGTCTGCCCAAGTGCCAATCACACGACCTTGTGAGTCGATCACTGACTGGTTGAAGTTGAAGCCGTTGAGGTTGAAGGCCATGGTGCTGATTCCCAGTGAGGTAAACCAGATCCCCACTACTGGCCATGCTGCTAGCAAGAAGTGCAAGCTGCGGCTGTTGTTAAAGCTGGCGTATTGGAATATCAACCGACCAAAGTAGCCGTGAGCAGCCACAATGTTGTAGGTTTCTTCTTCTTGACCGAACTTGTAACCGTAGTTCTGAGATTCGGTTTCTGTGGTCTCACGCACTAAGGATGAGGTTACCAACGAGCCGTGCATGGCGCTGAACAATGCACCACCGAACACACCAGCCACACCTAGTTGGTGGAACGGGTGCATTAGAATGTTGTGCTCAGCTTGGAACACCAACATGAAGTTGAATGTACCGCTGATTCCCAGGGGCATGCCATCTGAGAATGAACCTTGGCCCAGTGGGTAGATCAAGAACACTGCTGTGGCGGCGGCGACTGGAGCGCTGTAAGCTACAGCAATCCAAGGACGCATGCCCAGACGGTAGGATAGTTCCCACTCACGTCCCATGTAGCAGAACACGCCAATCAGGAAGTGGAATATCACCAACTGGTAAGGACCACCGTTGTACAACCACTCATCTAAGGAAGCCGCTTCCCAGATTGGGTAGAAGTGCAAACCAATGGCGTTGGAAGAAGGCACAACTGCACCAGAGATGATGTTGTTGCCGTAGATCAAGGAGCCTGCTACTGGTTCACGGATGCCGTCGATGTCCACGGGAGGAGCAGCGATGAAGGCAATGATGAAGCAGATGGTAGCGGAGAGCAGGGTTGGGATCATCAATACGCCGAACCAGCCTACGTACAGGCGGTTTTCGGTGGAGGTGATCCAGTTACAAAACCGCTCCCACACATTGGCGCTTTCGCGACGCTGTAAGGTTGTTGTCATGGTTTTATGATTGCTTGAGTCGTTTTTATGATTTAGGGTAGGTTTTTTGCTTCCCTATTCATAGATTAGAAGATTTATTTAGTTTTGTAAATCCCTCGGAATTCATTTGTTCTTATCCTTGTCATTTGTTTTTCTTATGTTTCAGCCAGGAGGCCATTTCATCTGCCGCCCTCCCAGGATATGTAAATGTAAATGATAGACAGTTTGACCCCCGTCAGAGCCAGTGTTGATGACGACGCGATAGCCGTTGTTGAGCCCAGCTTGTTGGGCAACGCGCTTGGCAGTTAACAGCAGGTGCCCCATCAGGGCTTGATCTTTGGATTCGGCATCGGCTAGCTGAGCGATGGGTTCTTTCGGAATCAGGATAATGTGTTGGGGGGCTTGGGGGTTGATGTCTTTGAATGCGATCGCCAAATCATCCTCATAAACAATCTCAGCTGGGATTTCCCGGCGAATAATTTTGCTGAAAATCGTCTCGGTGGTTTCACTCATCTGTCTTCCTCCCTAGAGACCCTCATTGCTAAGGTCTTGCAAACTACAGCCATAAGAATATCGCCGCAGGCGATTGAGGAGTTATTTATTCTCAATATTTTCTGCTATTGATAATATTTTTTTATATAGTACAGGATTACTATATAGAATTTTCTTCTCCAAAAAGGTTGATTTTGCAATTACAGTATTTTTTATACTTAAATTATTATGGTGAGATGCCAGGTTGAGGTAAGGCTTAGCGCTGATAAATAGAATAAATCGACAGGTTTGCTTTAAGTGGTGATTTGTAATAAATCATGCTTTAATTACTGAGGAAATCATCGCAAGGGTTTGAGGTGATAAATGTTGGCTAGAGTTTGGAGTGCATCAATTGTGGGCATCAACGCCGTAAAGGTGGGTGTTGAAATCGATGTATCTGGTGGACTGCCGGGAATTGTGGTAGTAGGCTTGCCAGATACAGCAGTCCAGCAATGCGCGGGAAGCGGCGGTGGTGGAAGGATTGGCAGTATACGGCTTCAAGCATCTATCGGCAGTGACTGATTTGCTCAACCACCCAGAGGGTTATCCGCCTCTGCAGCTCGATGCCCGGCAGGAGTTGAAACGCTCTGTGTTTACTGGGCTAGACTTGAAGGATGTCAAAGGTCAGGCTCACGCCCGTCGCGCTTTAGAAATTGCCGCAGCTGGAGGACACAATTTAATCTTTGTCGGGTCCCCTGGTACCGGAAAAACCATGCTGGCTCGACGCCTACCGGGAATCTTGTCCCCAATAAGTTTTGCCGAAGCTCTGGAAGTAACGCAAATTCACTCTGTCGCTGGTCTAATTAAGGAGCGTGGTGAGTTGGTTAGCGATCGCCCCTTCCGTAGCCCCCACCACTCCGCTTACTTATTCTATCTGCCTCTGGCGGTTTGCAAAAACCCCACATATTTTGAAGCTACCTCATCTGCATTTTCCATCAGCAGTAGATGTCCTGCTTTGGGCAACTTGATCGCTTGGCTACCAGCAATACACTTTTGCAGTCGATTAGCCCCACTAATGTCGTAAATCTTGTCCTCCTTGCCCCAAATAATGAATGTAGGAACCTGAGTTGGTACACCCTGATAGAGTTTGTCATCATAGAGATTTATGAGGTCCCAAACCTGCTGGTAATGTTGGTTGCGAGTAATGTAATCGTTGACTTTCTCTGCTATGACAGAATCAGGAATCGTGGGAGGAGTGAAGAAAAGCAGGCTGATCTCCAGAGCAAACTGTTCTTTGGTAATTGGAATAAAGGGGTTAATGCCTTGGAAGATGGCTTCTTTGAAACTGTTTGCCCAATCAACAATGCCCAACGGTGAACCGATAAAGGCGAGGCTACGCACCTGCTTTGGGTAACGTTGAGCATACAGTTGAGCGATCGCTCCTCCCATCGAGCTACCCGCTAGATCAAAAGACTTAATCCCCAATTTTTCCATCAACTCATGTAGGAGTATTGTTTGGTTCTCCAGAGCATAGTCCCTCAAAGTAAAACCGTTACTGTTGCCATAGCCCGGTAAATCTGGGGCGATCGCCCGATAGCCCACCTCAGACAGCCGACACATGATGGTGTTCCACTGCTCCGAGCTTGCAAATAAACCATGCAACAGTAGAATCGAGCGCCCGTTCCCCACCTGGCTGTAGGACAATGTACCGTTGCCGACCTGTGCAGTAAGGCTTGCGATCGTGCAGCTTGAGGCAGACGTTGCGCGATTCACAAACACATAGCTCATTGACCCGCTTAATACCAGAATGACGATAAATAGCCGAATGATGAACTTTCTCATGGTTTGATGCTCTAGAAGGGCTATCGTAGGGGAGTGTAGCACAACTTCGCTATGGTTCAAAAACCGGCTATTTTGGGTAACAAAGCAGGCGAAACAAAGCAATTAAAAAATGATGGCTTGTTAGCACTGACGACCAGTAAAAAATGATTTCTTGGTCGATAATTAGGCGCATTGAAACCGCTCGAAACCTAAAAGCGCCAGCCTTTGAGGATGGGGTTTACCCGTAGGTAAAACGCATCTAAATCAACGCAAAAATGTGATAGTGACGAGTAGTTTTGGATTAAATTACCCTTTAAAAAAGAGGTGTGTGCTCAATACCAGCAACAACAGTAATTTGACGGTTAGGAGTTCTTCAACCTAGAAGAGTGCGATCGCAAGCTCCAGAATCGGATGTACGGTACTCGCATCAAGAACAGAGTGATTGTAGTGGCGCTGCCCGACCGCAAAGCACAGGTATTTCAATTCGCCCTGGGAGAGTACTGGGGGCCTTGGCTTAGAAGGCTAGTCAAGTACTGGCAAGAGCAGGATACGCCACTGGCAGTGGGGGTCTGTCGTCCGAATTCCGGTTTCCCGTTCACCACTTTGGGCGCTAGAGGTCAGGAAATTATGACTACCCAACATAGCAAAGGTGGAATCACAAACCAAAAACTTCTCATGGGTTCCAACAAGCTTCAGCCTGAACTGCTCAGGATAATCCTGTTCCAGTTTCCTCAAGTCTTCAAGAGCATTGAACCCCCAACCTTTACCTATTCGATTGCGATCACTTAGATGACCCCAGCCGATTTCAATGCGACAATTGCGGTTAAGGCAGTCGCTGAACTTCTGTATCAAATTAGCATCAATGCCAGGGTACGTAGCGCGGGGTTGCCAAAGGAAAGTTAGTGGCTGTAATGCCTACTGGTAGCAGGTTTTATGGATTTTAGGTGGCTGTTAGGGCGCGCTCGCGTTGGGTATCCCCCTTCGCCACATTCAGGAGATATCGGGTCACAATGACTTGGGCACCTTGCAGCGCTACCTAGAAGTTACCCCAGAGCAGAGACGGAAGGCTGTAGCTGCAATTGGTTTTTGAGCGGTGAGTAAATTAGACAAATCTTCATTACTTTCCACCGCCTCTTTATTATTCCTAAATCCTACCCTAGTTATAAATGGAGTTTGACGGCAAATTAAACTTTGGAAATTAACGTCATGTTCTCTGGATTTGATTTGTCTACCTTACCCTCTCTGCCTTTGTCACAGAGAAATAGTTTACCTGCATGTCCGGCTATTTATTTTGCAGTTGACTCAAAAAATCGAGTATTGTATGTAGAGTTGAATCAGCCACGAGAAAAGGCTCAACCTCAAGGCCAGGGCAATATCATTCGGGTGTGTCTGGAGTCCGCGTGATGGTGTACTTCGCCAGTTTAGCCAAACGTCTTTATCCGGCGGGATGTCGCCTGTTCTCAATTTCTTGGATCTTCTGGCGCATGGCCTCTTCCCCTATCCTGATACTTTCCTGATCTAGAGGGGCGGGGTACGGTCCGCTTCTAGTAACAGGTTTATTCCTCAAGGCACGAAAAGCTTCATCATCATCTCGGTGGGTCAGTACGTAAGCTCTGAGTTCGGCACGACTCATCTGCTCAAAGTTAGGTTTCGTCATTGATGAACTCCCACAATCCATTAGCGTAAACTTCTATTTCGATACTTTCTGAAGCGCCAGCTTTAGATATACAACACCTGAGTTATAGCATCATAGCGAAACATGTGGATGCTTTGGTAGCCGTTGGAAAGCCACTGGCATACCCGCACACACGCCATAGCTTGGTCTATTGTCGGCAAAATGGTTTTCCTCCATTGTGGATGCCCCGTCTGACAGACTGGGGCTGTGTCCGTCAATTAAAACTCGGCACTTTTTCTTTTAAGTAGTAACATAGTAAAAAACAATACCTCGAGTAGTAGTAACAACCGAATAACTGTTCGGAGTAGAGTAAATCAACGAAGCCTGCTGAAATACAAAGCTGAGCAAGGGTTTGAGGTGATAAATGTTAGCTAGAGTCTGGAGCGCATCAATTGTGGGCATCAACGCCGTAAAGGTGGGTGTTGAAATCGATGTATCTGGTGGACTGCCGGGAATTGTGGTGGTGGGTTTGCCAGATACAGCAGTCCAGGAATCCCGTGAACGGGTAAAGGCGGCGTTGAAGAATGCTGGGTATGCAGGGCGAACGCACCTTGTCAATAAAAAGGCTTAGTTCTCAATAAAGTCCTATTTTTTGGCATTAAGCTTTTTTATTGAGAATCGTTACCCTAATAATTTTTACCTTCTGTCTACGGAGGAAAAAATCAGATTAACGGAAAAGCTTATTCTTGCGTTTGATGCACAAGCTAGAATTTTTGTCCATTTAGTTTTATTAATTTTAGATGCGTTTGCCCTGGCTGGGTATGCCTTCCCGGTGCGGAAAATTGTGATCAACCTGACGCCAGCTGATTTACGCAAGGAAGGCCCAAGCTTTGATTTGCCAATCAGTGTAGGAATATTGGCCGCATCTGAGCAGGTAAGCGCTCAGTTGTTGGGAGATCATCTGTTTTTAGGGGAAGTCTCGCTCGATGGTAGCCTGCGTCCGGTTGCTGGTGTGCTGCCCATTGCCGCTGCTGCCAAACATTTGGGCATTGCCGGTCTGGTTGTCCCAGACAGCAATGCGCGGGAAGCGGCGGTGGTGGAAGGATTGGCAGTATACGGCTTCAAGCATCTATCGGCAGTGACTGATTTGCTCAACCACCCAGAGGGTTATCCGCCTCTGCAGCTCGATGCCCGGCAGGAGTTGAAACGCTCTGTGTTTACTGGGCTAGACTTGAAGGATGTCAAAGGTCAGGCTCACGCCCGTCGCGCTTTAGAAATTGCCGCAGCTGGAGGACACAATTTAATCTTTGTCGGGCCCCCTGGTACCGGAAAAACCATGCTGGCTCGACGCCTACCTGGAATCTTGCCGCCAATAAGTTTTGCCGAAGCTCTGGAAGTAACGCAAATTCACTCCGTCGCTGGTCTACTTAAGGAGCGCGGTGAGTTGGTTAGCGATCGCCCCTTCCGTAGCCCGCACCACTCCGCCTCTGGTCCCTCCCTTGTCGGTGGCGGCAACTTTCCCCGACCGGGGGAAATCTCCTTGGCTCACAGAGGCGTACTTTTTTTGGACGAACTTACAGAATTTAAGCGCGATGTGTTGGAGTTTTTACGTCAACCTTTGGAAGATGGCTATGTGACAATCTCCCGCTCTCGCCAATCGGTGATGTTTCCAGCTCAGTTTACTTTGGTGGCGAGTACCAACCCCTGTCCCTGTGGCTACTATGGCGATTCGATTCAAGCATGTACCTGTTCTCCCCGGCAGCGGGAACAATACTGGGCTAAGCTTTCTGGTCCCTTGATGGATCGCATTGACCTCCAAGTAGCAGTTAACCGCTTAAAGCCAGAGGAGATCACCACACAACTAGCTGGGGAGGAATCAGCGCCGGTGCGCGATCGCGTACAAGCAGCAAATGTTCGCGCCCTTCACAGACTCACAGCCGAATCAACCGTGCGTTGCAATGCCGCCATGCAAAGTCGTCATCTCCGGCAGTGGTGCCAGTTAGATGACGCTGCTGTGAGGTTGCTAGAAGGAGCGATTCGCCAACTCGGTCTTTCTGCACGGGCAAGCGATCGCATTTTGAAAGTGGGGCGTACCATCGCTGATTTAGCTGGAGATGAAGATCTCCTCACCCACCATGTTGCTGAAGCGATCCAGTACCGCACGATAGATAGAATGCAGTGATACTGATTTGTACCATAAGGCTGCTTAACCGTATGCATCATATGGATATCAGGATAGCTAAAAAAAAATCCTCGCCTGAGACTGACAAGGATTTGAGAAACGTGTTTTAGGAATTTGCTTTTAACAGCTTACCTAGCCCATAACAACTTTGACAATCGTTAAAAATCATCTTTAAATCATCAAAACTTTAGATATAAGTCATCAAAAAACAGTTAGTATAACTAAGTAATATCAAAAATATCGAAGTTACATTTCACGACACCATCACATTCCGCCCTCCTTCCAAATCCTTCAGATTCAATATCAACCACCTCAACTTCAAAAACAGACTCAGCATCATCGAAAATTTCACCTAAAGGGTTTGCCAGCCATAAACCAAGCACATAAATGCCAGGATTAAGGTACAGTTGTTCGATCTTTAGCCCGACTACATTGCGCCCCTTTTGAAGCCTTATAACCTGACCAAGCGAAATAGTGTCAGCGTTGACCAACTTATTTCCAAACTGGTCATATAGAGTAACTGCAAGACTCCCAACAGCCCTGGGTGAGTCTGACACAATAGCTAACAAAAATTCGAGCCCTCCCATCGGATAGGGTTGGAACGCAGTGGCTTGATTAAGGCTACTGTACTGAACCGCCACGAAGCTAGCCTCTCCCGTTCCTTTCCGGCTTACGTGGGAGACATCAATCCAGTGATTAGGTGATGATTTGTAGGAATTACTGGATAGATACCGCTCTATACTGCTAGCAGTGTCACCGTAGGCGGTTAGTCGCCCACGCTCAAGCATTACGCACTGGTGGCATAACCGTTGGATTGCATTCATATTATGACTTACGAACAGAACTGTCCTGCCTTGAGTTTTCGATACTTCCTGCATCTTGCCAAGACACTTCTGCTGGAACTGCACATCACCTACTGCTAGCACCTCATCCACGATCAAAATCTCTGGTTCTAGGTGGGCAGCTACTGCAAAGGCTAAGCGCACATACATTCCAGAAGAATAACGCTTTACCGGAGTATCTAAAAACTTTTCTACTTCAGCAAAAGCCACAATTTCATCAAACTTCTTTGTGATCTCTACCTTCCTCATGTTTAGAATGGCACCATTGAGGTAGATGTTCTCACGTCCCGTTAACTCTGGGTGAAAGCCTGTTCCCACTTCTAATAGACTGGCTAATCGCCCTTGAATAGCAATACGACCAGTGGTAGGTTCAGTAATCCGGCTCAAAATCTTTAATAGCGTCGATTTCCCTGCCCCATTACGACCAATGATTCCGACCCTATCCCCTTGCTTAACTTCAAAAGACACATCCTTCAGAGCCCAAAACTCTTGCCGGTTGGAGTTGGGGATGAGCTGTGGACGTGGGAGCAGGATGCGGCTTAGATATTTTGCTCCACCAGTGAGCCGATCTCGCAATGTTGTATATTCTCCCTGCTTTTGAGCACCTACAACATATTTCTTGCTCAGATTCTCAACCCGAATCACAGTATTAGACACGTGCTTATTTCCTGGTTAGATTACATAAGCAAAAGTACGTCCCACCCGGCAAATGCATCTATAAAATATTGCCTACTCATAACAATTTTCACAAGTGGTAAAAATCATCAAAAAATCAGATAGACTTCTCCCATATTTCAGTATTTCTGCCAGGGGGACACCTTGGGAGCTGCGTTTCATCTTGTAACCGTTACAATATTAACCGGCAGGAGCGATCGCATTCAACAGCAGTTGAATTTTGCTCCCGCCAGTTATATCCCATATTGCTGATAGCTATGGTAAGTTAAAACTTAAACCCCTTATTTACGCCATTTTCCCTTAACAAATGCTCGCCAACAATATCAATATTACCTGCTCATAAAACCGGCATGGTAGGGCAGGATTCACCAATCAACCCAACCCTTCTGCTACCCCCCCTTTCTAGCAAGTCTTAAGCTCTCGTCTGGGATCACTACTATCTTAAGATACCATGCGGCTTGCAGAACTGATTCCCTTTTTTTGCCATAACGCAAAAACAAGCTTCTTTGCCATTTGTAGGGGCAATAAATTGCATAAATAGGACGTGGACATTTTTCAATTCTAGGAATGTTGTTTTCCCAAAAGCTGTGTTCCAAATAGGTTTATAAAGAAACCTGCATAGTAATACTATTTTCGCTGCCTCTTTAGTAATAACTTAGAGAAAAGGCAGTGATACGTGAATCTATAAACAAAGATGATGAAGATAGTGTGAATGCAGGCCCAAAAACCAGGTTGGCTGGAGTCCTCGCTCTAGCTATGATAATCCAATCAGCGAGATCTGCGATCAACCCGTATGCAGATGTCAGATTGTCCGAGGTCGGCTTAAGTTCAAGCTTGGATTATACATTGAAGGCTAGCGATCGCACCCTTGACTCTGTCTGAGCCGTAAGCGTTCAGGGGGGGGAAGTGGTCGCTGTGGAATTGACCCCCGGTTCT
>CAXUIG010000151.1:0-15542 GCA_964250845.1 uncultured bacterium
CAAAGATATTTATGTATACTTAATTTTTTTTACAACTCATTTAGGACTGCTATATCTTGATAGGAGTGAGGTGAGAATCCCTTTGGGGAACGGGATAAAAGAGGATGGCTGTTTGACTGAACTGTTCGTTCCATGCCCTCACGGAGTGAAGCCTGAGCAGATCAAAGAAGTCCAAATATGCCCTCGAAATGGTGTTTTCTATGCTGTCTATGTATACAAGGCTCAATCCTTCACCGCCGATGTGGACACAACAAAAGCTCTCGGCATTGATCCTGGTTTATCCAACTGGTTAACTTGCGTCAGTACTGATGGCAAGTCATTCATTATCGATGGTCGTCGGGTTAAAAGCCACAATCAGCGATACAATAAGCGCTTGGCTACCCTGAAAGAAGGGAAACCGCAGGGATTTTGGAATGAAGAACTAGCCGCTCTTACTGAGAAGCGAAACCGTCAGATGCGGGACGCTATTAACAAAGCGGCACGATTTATCATCAATCGGTGTTTAGCCGACCGAATTGGTATTGTCATTTTTGGGTGGAATACAGGCAACAAAGATGGTATCGATATCGGCAAAAAGAACAATCAGGAGTTTGTCTTTGTTCCGACCGCTAAACTCAAAGATCGGATTGCTCAATTGTGCAAGCAATATGGATTGAGGTTTGTGGAGACCGAGGAATCGTACACGAGTCAATCTTCGTTTCTAGATGATGATTTTCTGCCCACATATGGCGGCGAGAAACCCGCAGGTTGGAAACCATCAGGTAAACGAGGTCAAAAACAAAAAGGTGTGCGGCACAATCTTGGTCGCGGCGGATATCAAACAGCTCACTTGTTCAGAATCAATAGCGACTGCAACGGAGCGATAAACATTATCCGAAAAGTAGCGACACAGTTAGGTCTAAGCCTAGCCAAGGTCGGTAAGGCAGCATTGGCTCTGCCACAACGATACAATCTTAATTCACTTTCTAGATCGTATCGTGAGAAAAACGAAGAAGCATGGCTAAGGCAATGCTTCGTAGTAACTTCTCAGAATCCCCCGTGTTTCAACCGGGCGAGAAGTCAAGTTGATAGATTGACATCAATGTACCAATAGCCCGTAATGGATATATTAAAGGCGGTCAGCCACAGATTGAAGCCATAAAGCAGATAACCATTAGTTGCCAAGAACCTTAATTGAGCCAGAAATCGACATGATTGCAAGCCGGGGCGTTTATGGAAATCTTGCCGCAATACTTACAGTTGTCGCTCGTGTCGTTTCAGATGTGCTTTTCCCCAGTCTTTGAGAGCGTGCAAAACAGGTTTCTCTAAACTTCTGCCGTAATCCGTGAATGAGTACTCTACTTTGGGAGGGACATCTGGATAAACGTTGCGATGCACAATTTCATCTTTTTCCAATTCTCGAAGCTGTTGAATCAGCATTTTTTCCGTAATCTCAGGCATCAATCGTTTAAGTTCACTGAACCTTCTGGCTCCATCTTTTAAGTGCCATAGAATCAAAATTTTCCACTTACCGCCCAATACCTTTAGCGTCGCCTGTACAAATACAGTCTCTTCGGTCTGTTCTGCCATCTGCGCCACCCCACGCATCTATAGACACTAACAAAAAAGTAAGTACTTGTTAAAAAGTTAATTATAACTATATCCTGGGAATTGTTGAATATCTTTAAGCCTAGCTGATGCGACCAAAGCATCAGGCGAAGGTTGTGACTTTGTAAACTTTACAAGGAAAATCATGGCGACAAAATCTAGTGTTATGGTTGTCGGTTCTACCGGAATGCTTGGGTTCAAGATTGTTGCTGCTCTGCTCGACAAAGGAACCGTTGAAGTTAAGGCAATGGTGAGAGCGAGCAAGGACAGCAATGAAGCAAATCGCCAAAAAATTGACGAAATGAAAGCCTTGGGCGCAGCGATCGTCGAAGGCGACACCCTCAAAATATAGGAGTCACCCAATGGAAACTATGAAAGCGATTCGCATGTACACCTACGGAGAACCTGAAGTGCTGGTATATGAGGATACACCACGACCAGAACCTGCAGCAGGTGAAGTACAGGTGCAGGTGTATGCGGCTGCCATTAATGGCATTGACTGGAAAATTCGAGATGGCGATCTCAAAGGGCTATTTGATTTTCCACTACCGATGATTCTTGGCTCCGATGCCGCAGGGGTTGTTACAGCCATTGGAGCAGAAGTCACGGCGATACAGGTTGGGCAGGAAGTCTATGGGATGATGGAGCGCAGCCGCTCTGGATCATTTGCCGAGTATGCGATCGCACCGGCTCATGCGATCGCACCCAAACCTAAATCTCTCAGTTATCTCGAAGCTGCTTCACTTCCAGCCGTGGCGCTGACTGCATGGCAGGCATTGTTTGACAAAGGCAATTTGTCTGCCGGACAAACTGTGCTCATTCACGGTGCCGCAGGTGGGGTAGGCATATTTGCAATTCAGTTAGCGAAGTGGAAGGGCGCACACGTCATAGCAACAGCATCCGCTTCCAGTGCAGATACTGTACTTGAACTGGGTGCAGACGAAGTAATTGATTACAAAACTACGCCCTTTGAGCAAGTTGTGAAGGGTGTTGATCTGGTGTTAGATATTTTGGGCGGTGACACACGGGCGAGATCGTGGGAAGTCCTCAAACCGGGTGGCATTTTGGTTTCAACGGTACCGCCGCCACCCCAAACACCTGAGGGCTTACGCAGCGAGATGCTGATGATGCAAGCGCGTAGCGATGAATTGAGAGAAATTACGAAACTCGTAGATGCTGGAAGGCTTAAGACAATCATTGAGCGCGTCTTGCCCTTAGCCGAAACAGCCCAAGCTCTGGAACTGAACAAAACAGGGCATACCCACGGCAAGATTGTCTTACAAGTTGTCGAATAACAAATTAACTAGTCGTTACCCGATCGCCTAGCTTCGTCTTGAGAGCAGCAAAATGCCTTCCACCTAGTTCCAGCTGCCCCTCTGCACACCCAGCCTTCAATCTTTCGACTAGATACTCCAAATCATGGGCTATAACATTTGTGCCATGGTCTGGTTCGATCAAACTTGCTAAGACTATATCTCCAACCTGTTGTTTTGCCAAACTAGAAATCCCTAAAAAGTTCAGAACTCCTGATTCATAGGTGCCACAAGGTACCGAAGGATTGTGTACCCCAACGCAATATTCATTTGGTCTAAGCCACTCAAAGGCTGGGTAGCCGTGAAAATGGACAATTGGTGCTCCATTTCTAATTAATTGCGGTGCGTACAAAGCGGCAGAAAGAGTTATTGCCAGCATGACGTAGATATCATAAGAAGGCTTGATGTCCATTAGTTCATGATCGACCCCTTCAGGTAGTTGGAGAACTAACTTTTCTTTCAAGCCAATCCTAATGATGTCACTCTCGAGACTCAAGTTTGTTTTGTTGGAGCCGGAACGAGAGCTGACAAGCCAGATATCGGGAATTTGCTTATATACGTATTCTGCTCCTATCTTAGTTTTTACATACCGTCTGGCTATTTCATTCTGACGGACTTCATCAACACTGAATCCCTTCACAGGAAGTAGGCGAGCCCACTCATTCTCACTTATCTCCGGCGCTCCAACGAATTGTGGAGCTTCAGCATAGGCAACAAAGCCATAAGAGACACCTGTTCTGCCATTCATGATGGCGTTGACAATATCTCTGTGGGACTTCCTTCTAATAACTTCACTTAACTTTGAGCCAGGAGGTAATAGACCTGTTGATGCGAGTTTATTACCCAATGTCACCAATTTATTTGCATAGACAGATTGCTCAGGATTGTATATGCCTAGCTCAAATCTGCTCATTGCCAGTGGCATGATCGGAACAAAAATCTTTGGAACTAGTGAATTTAATACAAAATTGTCAAATTCACTCCTAGCAAATATGGAATCCGAAAGATTCATGTTTAAAATCGAAATCTTCGCTGGCGAAACTCCAATTATAATTTCGGAAAACGTTCTAACTAGAGTCTTTAAGCCGATCCCAATTTTCTGTTGATATGTGACTTCTGGATTAACAAAATCAGGTTCTATTTCAGTAAGAATAATCACCTGAGTATTAGTCGGATCTTCAACGTATTTGACTGCATGTTCTTCGGCCCAGCTAGTCAATTGAGCGATTCTCGAGACTGATGCTTTTTCCTGCTTCAACATCAACCGAGAATAGATTTGATACAGGTTTTCGGCTGCAAATATCTTGGCTCTACTTCTTAAAGAAGGAGGTCTTTCAACATCAATTACTGCATTAATACTAGCTTTAACCACCCTGGTCTTGATGCTTTTCTTTCGCTTAATACCTGGTAAAGTGATTTCATAGTTAAAATCTGTGGTAGCTTGCTGCCAGGGTTCAATTTTGACCCCATAGTGCCGCAGCTTCATTTCTAATTCTACTCTCAATCTAATAATTTCTTCATTTTTGTACCCCTGAGGCAAAGGTCTAAAGGTAACTGTTAGCTTTTGAGCCATAGCCCTAGGCTCAATAATTGGGGGCTTAAACTCCGCAGTTGATGACTCAACCAAACCGCCAATTAACCGACCGATTGTTTGCAGACTTAGTCCCTGACTCAGAGGTTCAGAAGTAGAGCCAGCAGCCACATCCATCTCGCGCAAAAGTGCTAAAATCTCGGTCTTGTGCGCCATCAGTACCGTGCGGATCTCTGGTGTCATTACCCCCTTTGGAGACCGAATACTTAGGTTATCGTTATCGGCGCCTAGCTGAACACCCTGTTGGGTGAGCTTAATCAAAAGCTCGAATGTATTCATAGGATAATTTCCTCCATATCATCACTGAACTCGGGAGATAGGGGCACTGATGGCACTAGGCTCGTCAATGCTAATTGCTCAAGCAATAGCTCTGCCAACTCGGCGGTGCTCACACCTTGCCAGAGTTTCATTAAGGGCACGTCCACACCCAATTCGTTCTTAACTCGGTTCTTCAGCTCAACCGCCATCAAAGAATCCAGTCCCATATTGTTCAGAGGCTGCTGCACGTCTAGCTGAGACGCACTAAGCCCTAGAGCTTTGGCAACCTCCTCTTGGATGTAACCAATTAAAATAGAGTGGCGATCGCCTGGAGCAGCGGCTTCAAATTGACGCAGAAGTTCGAGCTGTAATGCTTGTGGTTCCTCACCTTTCACTTCTGACGATGTCTGATAAGCCAACTCAGAAATTAAGGCAGGGTATGCCCCAACTGGGAATTGTTGGATAAAATTAGACCAGTTGACCGGCATTACCCCAACCTGGACAGCGCCTGTTGTGAGCAACTTTGCCATTACCTGCAAGCCCTGCTGGGGGGCAATGGGCTCCAGTCCCAGATCAGCTATTCGATCCTGGTTACGACTACCCAGTTGTGCTGCCATCCCAGCATCAGCCCACGGTCCCCAGTTAATACTCAACCCCGGCAATCCCAGCGCTTGGCGGTGATGAGCTAGAGCGTCCATGAAGGCATTGGCTGCCGCATAGTTACCTTGACCTGGTGAACCCAGCAAGGCAGCAACTGAAGAGAAACAGACGAAAAAGTCTAAGGGCAAATTCTGGGTCAAGGTGTGCAGATTCCAAGCTCCTTCCACCTTCGGAGCCATTACCCTAGTAAAGCGCTCCCAGTTTTGTTGTAGCAGCACCCCATCATCCAAGACACCGGCGGCATGCACAATGCCCCTTAGGGGTGGCATAGATGCCTGAACTGTATCCAACACCCTGGCAACATCCTCCCGTTTAGACATATCCGCTTGGGCAACCACAACCGAGGCACCAGTCTGTTCCCATTGCATAATTGCTTGCCGAACTGCCGTAGAAGCGCCATTGCGTCCAGTGAGGATGAGATGCCGTGCCCCCTGCTCTACCATCCAATCAGCCACTTTTAGTCCCAGTGCTCCCATACCGCCCGTAATCAGATAGCTGCTGTCTGAGCGCACTTGCTCCCGCTCTAAGCCATCATCAACACTCATTGCTATGGATGGCAAAGAAACCACGACTTTGCCAATATGCTTGGCTTGAGCCATGTAGCGGAAGGCATTGACTACGTTTTCTATCGGAAATACCTTGTGAGGTAAGGGCTGTAGTCTGCCTTGCTGGAATCGCATCAGCTTCTGGAGGATCTCGGCGATCGCACTGGGGTTTTGGAGCGAGATGTCTAATAAATCAAACGGATAATATGAGACATCCGGTCTAATTTCCTGCACTTGGAGTTCATCCCAAATGCCAAGTTTGCCAATTTCTATAAATCGCCCGTTTTGACTGAGTACCGAGAAGCTCTTGTCTATGAATTCACCACTCAAGCTGTTGAACACAACATTCACACCCTGCCCATTGGTGATATTCATTACTTCCTCCGCAAAATCTAGGGTGCGGGAATTCATCACATGTTCCACACCCATCGACTTGAGAAATGCCCATTTGCTAGGGCTTGCTGTGGCGAAAATCTCTGCCCCCGCTCTTTGTGCTAACTGGACTGCTGCCTGACCTACCCCCCCGGCAGCTGCATGAATAAGTACCCGATCCCCGGTTTTAATTTTCCCTAAAAGATGTAACCCGTAATAGGCAGTCAAAAAGGCGATCGGAATCGTGGCTGCTTCTTCAAAGCTCAAATTCTGGGGTTTGAGAGCAACAAACTCAGCATTTACGTTAACAAAACTGCTAAAACTGCCAATAGCTAGAGCGGCAATCACTTCGTCGCCAACCTTGAAATTGGTAACATTTTCACCCACTGCTACAATAGTGCCCGCACACTCGCCCCCAAACGGCATCTCCGTGCTTGACTCAATGCCCAACTGTTCCGAATATTTTTGCAGCATTCCCAGGGCATTGAGCACATCTCGAAAGTTGAGTCCGGTGGCACGGACTTGAATTTCCACTTCTCCCGCTCCCGGTTGACGGCGCGTCATTGGTACTAGGGTAAGATTATCCAAAATGCCGTAGCTGGAAATCTTCAATTGAAAGGGCTGGGATAAAGGCACCTGAAGTTGCCCCTGACTGCTAGGCGGCTTCGACTGACACCGCACTAACCTCGCTACATGGCGATCGCCCTGACGATAGACAATCTGCTGTTCTCGATCTGGGGAGGATAACTCTGCCAACAGTGTGGAAATTTCATTTTGCTCTGTTGAGGGCTCCAGATCCAGACACACGCAGTGCATTTCAGGATGCTCTAAGGCAATGACTCTACCCAACCCCCACAATGGAGCTTGTTGTACTTGCACTGGGGATAGTTCAGTCCCCAACGACTGGGCACCCCTAGTCACTAACAACAGATGTTGCAACCCAGACCATCCGGCTAGAGCTACAGCTTGAACCAGATGCAATACACTGCCACAACCTAATGCTTGCGCGTTTTGTACATTGATGGAAATTTCGTTTCCTTGTGTCTCTTCCAAGCTCCACAGGTGAACTACGCCAAGATCAGGAGGCTGTTCAGAGCCAACTATATTTTGGAATAAACGCTGAAAGTCTAGTGGTTTTAAAGGATTGAGCTGGTAATGTTCCGGTTCTAATTGCTGATAAATTTCTCCGGGAAAAACCAGGACGCAGCGATCGCCTTGGGCTCTGAGTCGCTCAGCAAGCTCTACCCCAATTCCGCCCTTGTCTGCAAATATCAGCCAACTTCCCTGTTTCTTGACACCTGTTGCTCCCGGCTTGGGTTCGCGGGGTTGAGGTTGCCAGGTAATTTGATACAACCAGTTTTCTAAGTCTGCTTTCTTTGACAAAATCCGCTGTAAAGCTTTGCGGCTGGTTTTGATCACCGCTAGTCCTTCTAAGAGAGCCACAACGCATCCACTTTCATCAAACAGGCTCAGATTGGCTGTGATAAATTCCTGATTGCTGCCATTACTTTCGACTATCTTGACCTGAGTCCACAACTGAGCACCAGGACGACGGTAAATTTCACAGCGTTCTATACTCACCGGCAAATAGGCATCTTGCCGACCATCAGATGGGAAGGTATCTGCTAGAACCTGGAAACAGGAATCTAGAAGAACTGGATGCAACAGATAGTTTTCTGCAGACAGATTCAGTGCTTCTAGTGGTCGCAGCCGACTGAGAGCTTGTCCTTGATGCCTCCAGATTTGTTCAATAGCTTGGAAGCTAGGACCATATTCAATTCCACACTCACGAAACTGTTGGTAGTGGTCACAAACCAATACCTCTTCAGTGTATTGAGATTGCAAGGAAGCTAAGTCAACCTGACTAGGCTCTCGTTCGTCTGACAACCTCACTTTTCCAGAAGCATGAAGCGTCCAGGATGGTTCTTTATTATCCTCACTTATTGTGAAGCTAAAAACTTCAAATAAATAAACCGAATTTTTCTGAGAATTTAACACTAATTGGATCGTCTTGCCCTCATCTTCTGGCAGCGTCAGGGCTTGTTGAATGGTAAAATCCTCTATAACCAAATGATCAGATTTGAAAACAGTACTCCCTGCTGCTAACGCCATTTCCACATAAGCTGTAGCTGGCACAATCGCCATTTGGTAAATTCGATGATCCCTTAAAAAAGCAGGCAAATCCTTGCTGATATGAGACTCGAAACGAATTTCCTGCGACCCAGCTAGATGCAAGCGTTGACCAAGAAGGGGGTGAAGTAGCTGACTGCTAGTAACGTTTATTGATAGTAATTGTGTTTTATGGGTATCACTCAAACTAGGAGTAAACCAGTAGCGTTGTCGCTCGAAGGGATAAGTCGGCAATTGGAGACGGCGACGCGGATAGTCCCGCTCAAAGCCAGACCAGTCTACAGGCACCCCACGTACATATAATTCCCCCAAATTCTGTAGCAAAACCTGCCAATCCGGCGAGCCTACCTCCACAAATACCGAATAACCCTGCTGCTCAAGGGTTTGCCTGCCCTGAGCAAATCGAACTTGCTGCTGCACATGAACCCAATACTCAGGGGTCGCTACCTTCGCTGTGACCAGTTCTCCAGTGAGATTAGAAATTAAGCCTATGCGTGGCAATGAGTAGGTGACTTCGAACGCGACCCGCTCAAAATCCGCCACGATCAGACGCCCCTTGGAGGCAATCAGCTTCAGACCATCTTCCAGACTGAAGACCCCCGCCACACAAGCAGCGACATATTCCCCCACTCCATCACCCATAACTACAGAGGGTTCTATGCCCCAAGACTTCCATAACTCGACCAAGGCATACTCTAGAGCAAATAAGGCAGTTTGAGCGTAGCTCCCCATCTCCCCCTCGCTGGGATACAAAACTTCAAGCAGAGGTTTTTCTAGATAGGGGCGCAGAATTTCATTCGCCTTGTCTAGGGAGGCGCGGAACGTAGGCTGGGTATCATAGAGTTGGCGTCCCATGCCGACATACTGCGAACCCTCACCTGTGAATAAGAACGCGACTCGAGGACGCTTCCTGCTGTTTAACTGAGCACTCACTAGTCCTAAAGTCTCTTTCCCGGCAGCAAAAGCACTGAGTGCCCCTTGCAATTGCACGCTAGATTGAGCGACAACGGCAAGGCGGGTGTTAAAGTGCGATCGCCCTACATTAGCAGTAAAGCAAATATCTGCCAGCGATGCTTCAGGATGATTAACCAAGAACTGCTGATATTTTTGTGCCAGTTCCCGCAAGGCACTCTCACTTTTAGCTGACAGGGTCAGAAGGTGCAAGGGGCATTCGACCTCACTTGCAACTGGTGTCTTTCCTGGTGCCTCTTCCAGCACGACATGGGCGTTGGTGCCACTAAAGCCAAACGAGCTGACTCCCACAATCCGGCTCGTTTCCCCGCATTCCCACGGCGATCGCACAGTTTGCACCAAGAGCGGCAGTTGATCCCAGGTGATGTGAGGATGGGGCTGTTTGAAGTGCAAATGGGGTGGAATCTCCTGGTGTTGGAGTTGTAATACCACCTTAATTAGACCCGCTATGCCAGCGGCTGCTTCCATGTGACCAATATTAGTCTTCACCGAACCAATCATCAGCGGTTGGTCTTGGGGGCGGTTCTTGCCGAACACGGCTCCCAAGGCTCCTACCTCGATTGGGTCTCCCAAAGATGTCCCGGTGCCGTGAGCTTCTATATAGCTGACTCTGGCTGGCTCCACGCCACCATTCTCTAAAGCCTGGCGAATCACAGCTTGCTGAGACGGTCCCTTGGGCACAGTTAGGCCACTGCTGCGACCATCTTGGTTAACCGCTGACCCCCGAATCACGGCCAAGATATTATCCCCGTCAGCCACGGCATCGGATAGACGCTTGAGAACGATCACTCCACACCCTTCGGCACGGACAAAGCCGTCAGCAGCCGCATCAAAGGTTTTGCAACGACCATCCGCTGCCAGCATGCGGGCTTTTGAGAAATTAATCCCAACTTCTGGGGTAAGAATCCGGTTCACACCTCCAGTCAGTGCTAAATCACACTCTCGGTTGCGTAGGCTTTGGCAGGCCAAATGAACCGTCACCAATGATGAGGAGCAGGCTGTATCCACTGATAGGCTCGGTCCCTGTAAACCCAGAAAATAGGACAAGCGACCCGAAGCCACACTATGGGCATTGCCAGTGCCTAGGTAGGCATCAATCTCCTCAGGCTTTCTAGTGAGCAAGCGTTGGGAATAGTCACTGCTACAGATGCCGATGAACACGCCCGTTTGGCTACCAGCCAGTCGCTCAGATACCAAACCTGCGTTTTCCAGCGCTTCCCAGCTCACCTCCAACAGTAGCCGTTGTTGGGGGTCAAGGCTATCAGCTTCTCGGGGAGAAATGCCGAAGAACTGGGGGTCGAACTCATGTAAGTGATTGATAAACCCCCCGTAGCGGGTGTACGTCTTCCCTGGGGTATTAGGGTCTGGGTCGTAGTAAGCATCAACATCCCAGCGGTCTGAGGGGACTTTGGTGATGGCATCCACGCCATCGCGCAACAACTGCCAGAAAGCCTCGGGATTGTCAGCACCTCCAGGAAACCGGCAACCCATGCCAATAATGGCAATTGGTTCCCTCTTGGCATATTCCAAAGCATCAAGCTTGGCTTGCATATCTTCCACAGCCCGAAGCGCCCGCTTGATTGGAGATATAGAATTTGATTCAGTTGTACTCATATTTTTAGTACCTCATGCTCTCTAACTTGCTAAGCAGCAAAGCTTCCGCCTCGCTATCTGATAAATCTTCTAGATTTGACTGAGCCACAACTTGTCCCTGATTATTGCTCTCGGTCTTTAAAGCAGATTCATGGGAAAACTCTATTGACAGCACTTCAGTAGCTAGATAATCTACAAAAGCTTCCACTGTGGGATAGTCAAAGGCCAAAGTTAAAGGCATAGAGTATCCCAAACTGGTTTGGAGGCGGTTTCTCAACTCCAAAGACGTTAGAGAATCCATCCCTAGGTCGAAAAACCCTTGCTGTAGGTCTATGGGTTCCGCTGGATCTAAACCTAGAACTTTAGCCACTTCGGAGCTGACATAAGCCAGTAAGTAAGCCCGGCGTTCCTCGGCAGGAACCTCCGCCAGTTGTTGGAGAAACTCAGAGTTCTGTCCTGGCTCCCCAGATGCTGACGTGAAATTAGCCAAGAACGGCGAGGCTGCTAATTGATGTTTGAATTGTGACCAGTTGATCGGCACCACCCCAACCTGGGCAGAGGATGTAGTCAAAATCTGCTCTAGTACCTCCAATCCCTGCTGGGGGGATATGGTTCCGATTCCCTTCATCTTCATCCGCTCACCTGCCTGGCGCTTGGCTGCGGCTCCTATATCAGCCCAGGCTCCCCAGTTAATGCTTAATCCCTGTAGCCCTTGAGCCCGACGAGAATAGGCCAACGCATCTAGAAAAGCATTAGCGGCGGCATGATTGGCTTGACCGGGAGAGGCTAGTAGAGAAGCGGCAGAAGAAAACAGCACAAAAAAGTCTAGGGGCATGTTCTGGGTCAAAGTGTGCAGATTCCAGGCCCCTTCTACCTTGGGAGCCATGACTCCCGCAATCCGCTCCCAAGAAAGCTGCATCAGTACGCCATCATCCAGAAGTCCAGCAGCGTGTACAATACCCCGTAAAGGCGGCAGGGATTGCTCAATTTCTGTCAGCACACCGGCAACTTGCTCTACGGATGACACATCTGCCTGGGCAACAACAACCTTAGCACCTGCCTGCTCTAACTCTTTCATCTGGCTACTTAAGCCTGAGCTAGCACCACTGCGCCCTACCAGTACCAAATACCGCGCTCCCTTCTCCACCATCCAGCGAGCCATCAGTAAACCCAAACCTCCCATACCGCCGGTAATTAGGTAGGTACTATCCCCACGGAAAGTAAGAGGGGGTGTGGTCACAAGTGGTTCCGATTGCCCAGAGACGACAATCTTACCCAGATGCTTTGCTTGCTGCATGTAGCGGAAGGCGCTGACTACATCATGGATGGGGAAGACATGAAGCGGTAGGGGCTTGATCAAACCTGCTTTCAACTGCTGCATCAGTTGGCGCAGCATCGACTGAATTAAGGCAGGCTGCTGTTGACACACCTGCACTAGATCTACAGGAAAGTAAGACACATCCGGCCTGAGTGTAACCACTCGATCTGCGTCCCAAACGCCGCTCTTGCCAATTTCTAAAAAGCGGCCTTTGGCCCCTAAAACCGAGAGACTCTTAGGAATGAATTCTCCTGCCAGACAGTTAAGTACAATGTCCACCCCCTGATCTTGAGTGAAATCCATGACTTCCGAAGCAAAATCCAGGGTGCGGGAGTTCATAATGTGTTTCACTCCCAGGGAATTGAGAAATTCCCACTTTCCGAGACTAGCTGTGCCAAAGACCTCTGCCCCAGCCTGTTGGGCTAGTTGAACTGCGGCTTGACCTACTCCCCCAGTGGCAGCATGGATCAACACCCGGTCTCCTGCAGATATTTTCGCCAAGTGGTGCAGGGTATAGTAGGCCGTTAAGAACGCAACTGGGACTGTGGCAGCCTCCTCAAAGCTCAGAGTCTCGGGTTTGGGTGCCACCATAGCAGCATTGACCGTCACATACTGACTAAAGCTGCCAGGAGCGATCGCTAAAACTGGGTCCCCTTCCCTAAATCCTTCTACCCCTTCCCCAATCGCTACCACCTCGCCAGCACACTCAGCTCCAAATGGTGGCTCTCCGGGGTATACGCCCAACGCATTCAGAACGTCTCTGAAATTTAGCCCCGTGGCATGTACCCGAATTTCTACCTCACCAGCACCAGGTTGACGGCGTGTAGTCGGTTGCAGTTCCAAGTTCTCTAGGGTGCCTCGAGTACAAATCCCTAATTGGAACGACTGGGAGTGAGGCACCTCAAGCCGTTGAACTACAGATTCGGCATGGCGACTACGCACCAGCCTAGCCACATGACGAACTTGGTCACGGAAGGCTACTTGGTCTTCGGCATCCTCTGACCAGATTTCTTCAAATAGGGTTTTCGCCTCATCCCCCGCCGCGTCGGGGTCTAAATCCACCCGCACACATTTCAGTTCTGGGTGCTCCAAGGCGATGACTTTTCCCATTCCCCATAAGGGAGATTGAGCCACCCCTGGGACATTAGATACCCCCACTGGCTGAGCCCCTCGGGTCACCAACCACATTGAAGGAGGTTGAGAAAATCCACCGACCAAGGACTGAACTAAGTGCAACGTACTACCGCATAGTTTCTGCGCCGCCGCCCCTAAATCGAGCCCCCCTACCGCATCTAAGCTCCACAGATACACCACTCCACGCAGTGGGAATTGATCTGTCTTGACTGCCTTCAGCAGCTGCTGAAAGTCGGCTGGGCTGGTTGGGTTTATTCTGAATTGCTCGGCTAATTGTTCATATTTCTTACTAGGGAATACCAGGGTACATAACTCCCCCCTTTCCCTAATTAGGGTTGCCAGCTGATGACCTGTTCCCTGGGCATCAGCGAAAATGAGCCAACTCTTTGGCTGTGAGCTGGCTACCTCTGGCTTGGCTTGGGTCGCTTGGGCGACAATCACAGCCTGTTGGAATAAGGCTCCTTGACTCTCTTGGTCAGGAGAAATGGTCACGGCTGCCTCAAACCCAGTTTCAAGCAACACTTCCTGCCATTGGGACGCACAAAGTAATGGGTAGTCGGGCCGCAAATCTACATCGGCAAACTTCCACCAACCTTCTGTTAACCCAAAGATTAGATCCACCCAACGCAGGCGAGCCGTTCCCTCCAGCAGCACCAGCATTCCTCCTGGGGCCAACAAACTGCGTACATGCTGTAAAGTCTGACGCAAATCCTTGGTAGCATGCAGCACATTCGCTGCCACAATTAAATCAAATTGATCAGCACCAAACCCCTGAGTCTCAGGTGCTTGCTCAATGTCTAAAAGCTGGTAGCGCACAAAGGAGTAATCGCGGAACTTCTCCTGCGCCTGAGTGGTGAATAAGGGGGATACGTCGGTAAATATATATTCTGTCTGAGCGGCGCTCAAGTGCGGCAGGAGGTAGGAGGTTGTCCCCCCAGTTCCGGCTCCAATTTCTAGCACTCGCACCCCACGCCCCTGGGGCAAACGCTCCACAGCCGATAAGACCGCCTTTTGGACCACGGTGTTCATCACCCTTGCCCCTGGGGAATCCTGATAAAGCTGGGTTGCGGTGGTTAAATCTCCTGCAGGGAATAACAATTGTAGTGGGTCACACTCTCCCCGTAGTACCTCAGCCAATCTGGACCCGCAACGTCCGAGCAGCGTCAGTTCCGCAACGCCCGCTGGGTATTGAGCTACAAGGGTGTTTATCTGCTCCTGTGGGTCTTGAATTTCAGGCACCGATGCCACTTCCCACTCAAAGCCTGTTTGTCGTAGTAACCCAACTTCGGCCAGCATCTCCAGCAACCGACCCAGCAACCGCTGGTGTTGGCTAACCACGCCCAACTGCTCTGCTATTTTTGCGATTGAGAACCGGAGATATGGCTGGAAATCCCATCCCATTTGCCGGAAGGCTCTCAAAACATAGGCAACACTCAAAGCTTCGAGCTGAACCAAGACTTCCCCGTAAACTTCTAGACCCGACTGGGAAATCAACGTAGCTACGAGGGGCCTGAGGCGATCGCTAATTTGTTTGGGAGCAGGCATATAGTCGGGTGGCAATTGCTGGCTATGAAGCACCTGAGGTCGCCACTCTACTTCGTACAGCCAATCAAGCACCGACTCCTGTGGGGTACCTAGCAGGGCTTCACGACTCGAAGAGCCTAGCTGCAGACCCTCCACTGCCGCTATCAGCTGTCCATCTTCGGCAAACAGACTTAGGTCGGCGCTCAGAGTCTGTTGATTAGAACCCAAGACTGGACGCATCTGAACATGACTCCAGAGGCGGGTGGTAGTACGACTGTAGACACAAAGGCGCTCTAAACCCACCGGCACCCAAGTTTCATCCCGGCTATTTTCAGGGAAGGTAGCCCCTAAAACCTGGAAGCAGGCATCCAATAGCACCGGATGCAACTGATAATCTCCAGCATCTGCAACCAATTCCTCTGGCAACCGAATCTCGCCTAAGGCTTTTCCATCATGCCGCCAGAGCCGTTCAATCGCTTGAAAGCTGGAACCATAATCAATTCCCCGCTTTCGGAACTCTTGGTAATAGTCCTTAACAGATATTT
>CAXUIG010000152.1:0-15447 GCA_964250845.1 uncultured bacterium
AAATTGGGCTTTCCCATCAGTTAAATGTGAAGAAATATTTCGCCAACAGTGTCAGTTCTACCACTACCAACGGTCTGACTCCCTCTTGCCAGCTCACGTAGCTCAAGCGTAGTTCTTTGTGGTCATACAAGCGGGGCACCCCGGCGACGACAAACCAATCAGGACGCTTATGCCATTGGGGGTGGTTGGGGTCGTAGTAGAGGTTCAAGTCGCTGGCGACGAACACCTGCAAAAGGTGGATAAGTGGGAGGCTGACAACCGAAGCTCAACAATTGCGGTTGCCATATATGAAATTCGTCGGGCAATCCAGAGTCCTCCGGGTGCAACGCTCGGCAAATCATACATCGTCGGCATCGTCTTGAGCGGCGGCTTTTTCGGGTCAGTTTGCTCTACCGGGTATTTAACTGGCAACATATGCGCTTCCCTTTGAACTCCGTTTCCTTTGATGACGCTTTTCCAGAGCTACACTGCTTTCAATTTAGCAATTTTCAAGAGAGCTTTAGCCTAATGTTTCAGGACGCTTTAGCAGCCTCGGCTGTTTCTTCTTCTGCCGCTTCAACCTGCTTCAGATAAATATGCTTGCGGCCCAAGGCAATTTCACGCCTCATCCCCTGGATTGAGCCCAAGCTGGTTGGTATACGTTGAACCAATCAATATATCCCACATTTCGCATCGTATACTGGCACAATCGGATTTCACTGTTATCTGACAGCTCCTGAAGGCTATTTAAGATACCTGGCATACTTAGATTGAGCCCAAAAACCGGCTTAATTGTTAACTATGGCTACTATCAGGCAGAACAACTCTGTTCTATTGGTTCAGGGGCAGTAGAGTCAGCCGTTAAGCAGCTTCACAGGAGACTAAAAATTGCCGGAGCGCAATGTCAGCCAGATGCTGCAACTGCGTTGCGCCTATCTTAATGGTCTGCTAGCAGTTTAATGTTTTTGCAGAAAAGGGATGCTCCCAACTTTGAGAGGCTACGAAGCAATGAACATGATACGTATTGGACTTGCTTCATGGATTCGAAAAAGGCGATGTCCGAGCGCAAGTATGATTCGTGTCTCAAATTTTTGGAGTTACTGCATAACGAGCGGGGATGGATGAGGAGCTTTTGGACTCAGATAGTTTTTGCAACACCACCCATGATTTCAGGTATAATATTTCCCACCCTAGATAAATATACAGTTGGAGCAGTCCTTAACTTTTGTGCTGCCCAGCGCCAGGAAAAATTATGGTGAGTCGCCCTACCCAAAACAACCGTGTCTGGCTGCGCTGGCTTTTGATTCTCCCAGGGATTGCGCTGTTGTGGCCACCTTTTTACAACACCGCTCAACCAGAGTTATTTGGAATGCCTTTTTTCTACTGGTATCAACTGCTCTGGGTAATTCTTACAGCTCTATTAACAGCAGTTTTATACGTTTTAAAAGCATAGTAACGTTTCCGTCAAGAGATTACTTATGATTGACTGGATATCATTAACTGTATTCATTCTGTTTTTTGTCCTGGTCACAGTTCTTGGCTTTGTCGCCGCTCGCTGGCATCGCGGTGATTTGAATTTGCTCGATGAGTGGGGATTGGCAGGACGGCGCTTTGGGACTGTGGTGACCTGGTTTTTAATCGGAGGAGATATTTACACTGCCTATACCTTCATTGCGGTGCCTGCCGCTCTGTATGCCTCAGGTGCTTTAGGCTTTTTTGCGGTTCCCTATACGATTCTGGTCTATCCCATTATCTATGTTTTAATGCCCAAGTTTTGGACGGTGGCTAAGCGCCGAGGATACGTCACCGCAGCCGACTTTGTCCGCGAGCGCTTTGGTAGTAGCTTATTGGCACTGCTGGTAGCACTGACTGGTATCTTGGCAACCATGCCCTATATTGCCTTACAGATGTTTGGGATTGAAGTCTGTATTGCGCAAATGGGTATCCCAGTGGAAGCAGCATTGATTATTGCTTTTGTGATTCTGGCGGCTTATACCTATAGCAGTGGTCTGCGTGCTCCGGCGATGATTGCCTTGGTGAAAGATTTGATGATCTTAACCGTGATGCTGGTGGTGGTCGTTTACATCCCGCTCAGATTGGGTGGATTTGGGAATATTTTTGCTGCTGTCCACCAAAAAGCCCTGCAAAATCCCAAAACCTTCCACGAACTTCTGGCACCAGCCCAGTACCCAGCCTATGTGACTTTAGCTTTGGGTTCGGCAGTGGCTCTGTTCCTATATCCCCACTCTCTCACAGGGATTTTGAGTAGTAAAAGCAGTGGCGTGATCAAACGCAATGCGGCTCTTCTGCCCATCTACTCCTTAATGCTGGGGGTTCTAGCACTGCTGGGGTACATGGCGCTAGCCGCCCATGTCACGTTGCCTGTAGCTTATAAGGCTAATGGCGCTGTCCCAGCCCTACTGAGCGCAGTCTTTCCAGGCTGGTTTACGGGTTTCTCATTTGCTGCCATCTCGATTGGGGCTTTAGTGCCAGCGGCAATTATGTCGATCGCCGCCGCCAACCTCTTCACCCGTAATATCTATCGGGAGTATTTCCGCCCCAACTGCACTACACAGGAGGAATGCAACGTTGCCAAGCTAACCTCTTTGATAGTCAAGTTTGGAGCTTTGGTGTTTATTTTAGGCTTGCCCACAACGGATATCATTAACTTCCAACTGCTTGGGGGAGCTTGGATTTTACAAACCTTACCTGCGGTCTTCCTAGGGTTGTATACAAACTGGTTACACCGTTGGGCTTTAATCGCTGGTTGGACTGGTGGCATGCTTGCAGCCACACAGATGGTAGTTTCCCAAAACTTTAAGCCGATTTTCCCGCTTCAGTTCGGCGGACTGAATGTATCTATATATGCTGGAGTCGCTGCCTTGATGATTAATCTCGGTCTGGTGGCGTTGCTAACGCTTGTTTTTCGGATTATGGGGGTGCCTACAGGTAATGATCCGACCTCTCCCGCAGATTATGAGGAAATGCTAGAAACTCAATGAAAAAATTTCACTCTGGTCCGCGACTCTAGAAGCCAGAAGCCCCATAACACCGCGTCCGCCAACTCCGGGTGCTCTCAACCGGGGTTTGGACATTCGGGTAGTTTGTTGGCAGTCTGCTTTGTAGCGGGGCGATCGCTAGTCCTTGACGCTTGCTGGTGATGGTGGCGGTGATGAAGTTCATGGCGCAAGAGCTGTACATTAAGATCGGGGTGAATCAGACTGTGTTGGCAGTTGGCAGTTGGGAAACTTTGTGAAATTGGGAGTTCAGTCAATGAACAAGCTCAAAACGCTTTATGAAGAAGACTTTGATTTATGGATTGAACAAACGATTCAGCAGTTGAAAAGTCGTAATTTTGAGTCTTTGGATATTGAGCATCTGATTCAGGAGCTAGTTGACTTGGGTAAGTCGGAAAAGAATGCGCTGAGAGGAAATCTAATGATATTGTTTGCGCATTTACTCAAGTTAAATGTTCAGCATGACGTGCCTGATAGTATGAAAGGAAGTTGGTATAGTTCAGCGGTGGAACATCGTCAGCGAGTTCTGAATAATTTGGCAGATACGCCAACGCTTAAAAGTTTTCTAGGAGAGGCGGTAGAAAGAGCTTATCCAGAGGGTCGGAAGCTTGCAATTAAGCAGGGGAAGCTGGCTAAGTTTGGGGTGCGGGTGCCGGAGGAAGCTGAGTATCCCATCATGTGTCCTTTTTCGATTGAGCAGATTCTGGATGAGGATTTTTACGGTGTTTAGTTATTTTTAGGGGATTTCGTGCATTAGTAATGCACCCTACCAAATCTGGCGATCGCTACTTGCTTAACCTTCAAGAGAGTTCTCTGGATTGTCTTCAGGAAAAACAACGTTTTCATAAAGCAAAGAAAGGGGGCAGGGGAAATCAACACTCGTGAGATGAATGTCCAGTTCTGTCCCGTTTATGACTGTCTCTTACTCAACTCCGAACGCTCTAACAGATCAAGATTACGATGCGTCTTTTTGGGCATGATATCAATTGTAATCCTCCTCGCTTAGTTTGACACCTTGAGCTGGAGTAAATAATTAAGCAATATTGCTTGTTGATGCTTGCCATTTGTAAGATTTATTACAACTTGTTTATGTACAGGTCACGATGTGCATAGCACTTCTATATAGCTTGTGCATTAGTTTTTAAATGAGTATTTATATGAGGTTTATATGTTTAATAATCAACAAAACAAAGCTTATATTACAGACATGAGAGAAATTTAGTTAGGGCAAATTGGTTATGCAACTCATTGCTCACCGAGTCCATTCGCTGTTAAAGCAACTGAATCCAGATCAGGTTGAGGTTGAAATTCGTCTGGCTGAAATGCCTGAGAAGTCCGATGAGCCTGAGTCTGAGTGTTAGGTCGGCAGTAAGAGCAATCATCGGTCATTATGGCATACCAATGCTACTCAAGCCCTAGATTCGAGACAGGAGCATTTCTCATGGCAAGCTTGGCATCAGACTTGGCGCAAAAGTGGAACTCGCAGCTTGCTTTGGACTTTCCCAGCCAAAGCGCTGCAACCAGGGAGAGTATTATTTGCTGGCTATTAGGAACAGACTTAGAGCGGTTTGAGACACTCAACCCAATGCAAATGGAAATCGCTCAGCAAGCAATGGAATATCGCTACCGTATTTTACAGCATCGGTATCTGGGGCTAGGAGCCCAGCAGGCTTATCGCCATCTGATGCAGCGGTTGGGGAGTTTAGTGTTGCTGAGGAATAAAATCCGCACCTGGGTGGCGCTTAGCCGCGATCGCCAACGAACTGTGCTGGATGTGTTGCAAGAAGTTATCCAGGAATTATTGCAAAGCGATGGCTATATACAGCAGCAAATGGTCTGGATTGCTGAGTGTACTAAGGATGCGAAACTAAGGGATAGCTTACTGTTCGCTAGTATAGAAGAGTATTGTTTACGACCGATTCGTAATCAACCGCTACTGGTTTACCGATTTATCAATTATCTGTGCTGCAGCCAGCGGGGAGGTATAACGCAAGTGCCTAGTAGCGAGTTGCTCCGGCTAGTTTCGGAAGAGATCCGAACAGAGGATAATGACAGCTCAATCAGCATACTAGATAAGCACGCCATTGACCAGTATCAAAATATGCAAGCTATGGTTGAGCAACAGCTGGCGAGGGCTGCGGTGAAGGAGGAATTTGAGCGCTATGTAGCAAAAAAGTTGGGACCGCTTGCTGTGCAGTGGCTTCAGCTTTATCTACAAGGTTGGTCTCAGAATGCGATCGCCCGGAGTTTAAATTTGGAAATTAAGCAAGTCTACCGACTGCGGGAGAAAGTTAGCTACCATGCCGTCAGTGTATTTGCCCACAAACACAATCCTGAACTCGTAGGCAACTGGCTAAACTGAGTTGGTAACGGTAGTTCACAGGTGCAGATCAACCCAATTGTAGTCAAATATCAATTCATAAATAGGGTTATGGACTTTAAGAGAACCCTGTTGCTTGACTACTAGCCCCGACAAGAGCAATTCCCTTGACTCTGGACTATCAACTGAGACAACTTCTCTGAGATGCAAAATTTGTCGATAGAGTTCTAGTAGCCTCGCAGGTTGCCGTTCACTCTTAAGGATGCGATCGCGGATGGTTCTCAAATGTTCTGGCTCATCCTGGGATTCCCAATTGTCTATCACCTTTGTTCGCACCAAGTTTTTAATCCACTCGGCTTCACCGTTTGTCGGAATAGGGGATGAAGAACTGCGGATGAGCTTACAGAGCTTTTGAGTTAGAAAAGGCTGACCATTTGTCCAATCTAACACTTCTTTAAGCACCACTTGAGGATTGCTAACTTTCTCTGTCAATCCATGAAGCAAAGGTTGAGCTTCGTGGACTTGAAAGCCATTTAGTTGAATTGCCTGACCAATGTTAAAGGGCGTTCTCTTGTGGTCAGTGATCAAATCTGAGGGGGTTGCTACGCCAAACAGAGCAAAGGTTAAACGCTGATATTCTGGATTAATACTGCGCTGGTTGTAGCAGGAGCGAATTAGAGCAAAAAAGTCATTAACTGGGAACTTTAAGCCCAAGACGCTATCAACTTCATCCACAAAAATAAAAATATTTTTACTATTGATTTTATTAAGTAGGATATCTTCTATAAATCGACTCAAGCACTGGACAGGCGATAAATCTTTTTGCTCATTCCACCAAGCTTTAAGATTCACCAATCCTTGCAAGTCAAAACTCTGCCATAACTCCACCGCTAATCCCTTGTACCATTGAGCAGGAGTGATGTTTTCACTGCCGATGCGGGTGATGTCAATCGCCGCGCAGCTAAACCCCTCTTTCTGAAGATGGTGCATCATGCGAACCATTAGGCTTGACTTGCCCATCTGGCGTGTATTTAGAATATAACAAAATTCCCCAAGCTTCAATGCCTTGTAGAGGTAAGAGTCTGCGGAGCGTACCACATATGTGGGAGCATCCATAGGCAAACTACCCCCAAGTTGATAATCGTAGGTCGAGGCTT
This sequence comes from uncultured bacterium, assembly GCA_964250845.1. GTDB lineage: Bacteria > Cyanobacteriota > Cyanobacteriia > Cyanobacteriales > Chroococcidiopsidaceae > CAXUIG01. Next base: position 6,474 of record CAXUIG010000152.1, read on the forward strand.
GTTCTGCACTCCTAAGAAGTGCGTTTTCAAATACCAGTTCAGCTTGGGTAGCTTTGAGAATTTCTAGTGTTTGTGACAGTTCTTTAGTGCGCTCCTCGACTTTTTGTTCTAGAGTACGGTTGTACTCGGCTAATGCTTCTTTTGCCTGTTGCAAGGCGACATTCTTGAGTGCCAGATCCTGGGTAAACTGAATCCGCTCCGCTTCCGCCTGTTTACGTTGGGTGATGTCTTGAAAGGCTGCTATGGCATAGACAATTTTACCCTTTTCATCAAAAATTGGGGTGGCTGAAGCCTCCAAGGGGATAATTTTGTCTGCTTGATGAATCTCCATATCATCGATGCTGGTAATTTTGCCTTCCAATGCTTGCATAATAGGCTGCTGTTGGGCAGGATACAACTGCTGGGTTCCCGCCAAATAGGCTTGATAAATTTCGCTCAATTCAGCGGCTGTGGCTGAGGTTACGATTTCCTTGCCTAGTATCTGTTGGGCAGTCTGATTGGCATAGTAGGGTTGACCCCTAGCATCAATCACAAATACCCCCACCGGCACAGCTTCCAAAAATTGAGCCAGCCTTCTCTCACTTTCGCGCAACGCCTCTTCCGCCCGCTGGCGCTCTCGGACTTCTTGCTGCAGATTGATCAATAATTCTGCTTGAGCTTGTCGTGTTAAACGTTCCTGTTCCAAAGCCGCTTTCATCTGCTGCACATGTTGCAGAGTTTTGTTCGTAGTAATTTCTAAATCCTGAAAATTGATCGGCTTAGTCAGGAAGTCGAAAGCACCGCAATTCATCGCGGTTCTGATATTTTCCAAATCTCCATAGGCAGAAATAATGACTGCTTTGATTCTGGGATATAACTCATTTATTTTAGTAAGCAAAGTTAGCCCATCCATTTCCGGCATAGAGATATCGGTTAACACAATATCTGTATCAGGCTGGGCTTCAAGCTTTTCTAGTGCTTCTAAACCATTAGAAGCAAAAATAAACTGGAGTTGCTTTTGCCGGATTTCTTTCCTAAATTTCTGGCGGAGCAGGGGTTCTAAATCAGGCTCATCATCCACAACCAGTATTTTAGCTGGCATAGTTTCTTTCCTGATTAACATTATTTAATAAATTAATATTTCTTGTTTCAGTTTTTCAAATTCAATCGGCTTATTCATATAGGCATCAGCTCCATATTGCTTGGCAGTTTGGTAATTATGTTCATCGCCATAAGCGGTGATGATAAATACTTTTAAATGAGGAAACGTTTGTTTGATGATTTTGAGTAATTCTAGGCCGTTCATTCCTGGCATATTAATATCTGCTAGAATCAGGACTAGCCCCTCGGTTATCTTACTTTGTAAGTATTCCAGCGCTTCCTCTGCCGAAAAGGCAAAATCGAGGTTAATTATACCTTTCTTTATCTCTTTCCTAAATTGCTGCATGAACAGCAACTCGACATCTTTTTCGTCATCTACAACCATTACTTTCATGTTTAGAATTCTTTATTATTTGCAACAGCTTTGGGTAAAAGAATGATAAATTCTGCGTAATTTCCCACTTCGGTTTCTACTCTCAACTCTCCTTGATGCTGGTGAACAATAATGTCATGACTAATAGAGAGACCCAAACCAGTTCCTTCACCAGTCGGTTTAGTGGTAAAAAAGGGATTAAAAATTTTATCCAGCGCTTGCGGGGAAATGCCTTTACCGTTATCTCGAATGCGTATTTCTACCCGCTCACCCAAATCTTTAGTTTTGACCGAAACTGTGGGTGAAAATATTTCACCTATTTCTTTTTTCTTTTCATTGGCTGCATAGCAAGCGTTGTTGATTAAATTTAGGAAAACTCGGTTAATATCCTGCGGCACGACATTCATTTGCTCGAGGTTATTGTCATAGTCCGTTTCTCTGGTAATTTTGAAGGAACTATCTTTGCCGCGCATCCCCTGATAAGCCAGATTAAGAGATTCCGCTAGCAAAGCGTTGATATCGGTCAGTTGCCGTTCGCCACTTTGCCCCCGAGAGTGCATTAGCATCCTCAGAACAATATTATCAGCTCTTTTACCATGCTCATTAATTTTTTTAGCGTTTTGGCTCAGATCACTTAAAATTTCTTGAATATATTGAATGCTTTCTGAGTCTAATCGGTCTTTTTGATTTTCAATCTCTTCAAGCAGTTCCTGGGTTAACTCTACGGAAAGTTCGGCAAAGTTGTTAACAAAGTTTAAGGGATTTTTGATCTCATGGGCAATGCCTGCTGTCAAAGAGCCCAAAGAAGCTAATTTTTCTTGGGCGATAATCTGAGCTTGTGTGGCTTTGAGTTTTTGCAGGGTGGTGCCCAACTCCTCGTTTTTCTCTTGTATTTCCCGCGTTCTGGTTTCTACTCTCTGTTCTAGAGTCCGGTTGTAATTCTCTAGTTGCTCGTAAAAACGGGAATTTTCAATGGAAATGGCGGCTTGAGCAGAAAGGATTCTTAAGACTTCGACGCGATCTGGAGTAAATGCGCCGGTTGTGAGATTATTTTCTAAATATAGAATGCCACTAAGTTTACCTTGATGGAGTAGGGGAGTACAGAGAATCGATTTGGGTTGAGTGGCGACAATGTAAGGATCGCGGGTGAATTGTCCCTCTTGGGAGGCATCATTTAAGACTACGTTTTCCTGCGTGCGGACGACATAGTTGATGATGGCGGTTGACAGAAGGGGAAGAAGGCGATCGGCATCTACAGAGTCTACTGGAATGGATTGCAATATAGTAACGTGATCAGAATCCACTGCTCCTTCGGCTTCAATTACCCACTTACCTTCTTTGTTAAGAATCAGGAAGCCTTTTTCAGCCCCCGCATTCTCGATCACGATTCTAATCAATTTTTTTAGCAGCTTGTCTACAACAATTTCCCCAGCTAGGGCAAGGGATGCTTTAATAACTGTTGTCAGATCAAGCACTTCCGGCTCGCTGCCAGTAGTAGAGGCAGTCGTACTGATGCCCTTAACCTCCGTTCGTGTTGTTACAAGAAAATGTGGGTATTCGGACTCTAAGTCTTTAACTTTGGCTGTTGCTCCCCAGTGAGCATAACTATGGTATGCATTCTTCATATAGAATTGGGCAATCTCCTCTCTGCCGATAAAGAGATAGAATTCTGCTGCCCGTTCATAAGCTATGGCTTCTTCTTGGATATATCCCTGTTTCCTGGCTCCTTGAATTGCGCGCTCATAGTATTCCATCGCTCTCACATTTTTTCCCAATACTCGCGCTTTCTCCGCCTCCACTAGCTCGTATTTATGCTGATAATTTGTGGGTGCATCCTCCGCCCATGTTTTCATTTTTTTCTGATTGGAAGATACTTTATTCATAAATCTAGCTTTTTCATATTTGTTAGCATTAGGATACAAAGCAAGAATGCCAAGAGAATAGTAAAAATTGTGCTGAGTTACAGACATAAAACCAGCAGCAGATTTTTGGCATTTTTCTCCTAGGATAGCACTTTCAACACTTTGAGTATAATTTTTGAATAAATATAAGAGCATAGATTTAGCAACATAGGCAAAAAATAATGTACAATAATTCTTGATTTTAATAAACTTTGGTAAAGCTTCTAATTCATTAAAAGCCTCACCTATTAGCTTGTATTTATCTAATGCTCTTCCCATTAAATTTAATACTGTTTGTCTCCATAGTTGGATATAGCAAACTGAATACTCTTGCTTTAACTTTATCATTATGTTAGTATACTTTTCAGATTCATGTTCAACATAAACTAAGTTTTGTCCGGTAATGAGCATACAAGTACAATAGGAAATAGCAGCATAACAACCCCACTCTAGATCACCGTTCTCAATGCCGCAGCGGAAACCTTCCAGTAAAAATACCATTGTTTCCTTTGCATCATCTTTCCAATGTTTAATCATACAGTTAAAGACATGTAATATGAGAGGTTTTAGTTTGCGGCTATCGAATTTTTCTAATAATCTCAAAGATAATTTACCAAATTCATATCCAGAATTAATATCGCCTACTGTGCCACACAAATACGAGCCATAAAGAACATAACCGCCAGGAGCAAGGCTGGAATTTCCATATTTGATACAGAGATTGACCAGGCTAAGTACAACTAGAATAAATAAGGGAGGATTTGTAATATACGCAGGAGAAGTGATAGCCAGTAATATCCGTACAGCGGCAATTTTATAGGGATCGGTCATTTGTGGCAGATTTGCTAAATTCTCAATCTGTTTGCCTCTCAAAAGCAATTCTGTACGGGCCCGTTCAGTTAATATGTCCTGTTTGCTTGGTTTTTGGGGCAATACTATTCCCAGTAGTGCCAGACCCTGCAGGGCAGTATTTATCGCTGACTGGAGCTGGAGTTTAGACCTATATGACTGGATCTTTATCTCATACACCTTAACTTTATCGAGGAGGGTTTCAGCTTGTTGCAGGACGATAGCAGACAGCTTTTCAGCTTGTTCAAATTGGGTGTTTAAATATTCTGCTTCCACCGTTTCTACATATAGAGCCAGCGTCAATTTATACTGATGCTGCCAGCTATTTAATGCCAGGAGTTCCAGTCCCACATTTAAATACGTGACAGCAGCTTCATAAGCTGTCGCCGCCTTCGCTTTTTTGCCAGCAATTAGATTTAATTGAGCTAGCTCATCTTTTTTTGACTGATGGGTAATTAATTCCGCTCCGATATTTAGCTGGTTGACAATATCAAAGATATTTTCTTCCAATTCGTCTTGCTTAGCAGTCTTCAGCAGGTAAGGATTCAGGTGTTGAAACCCTTGCCTGGATTGCATTTCAGATCCGTACTTCTAGAATAAATAAGTTGATATTCTCAACAAGCAACGAGAAATGGCCATTCCACCGATTCTTATTGAAAATTAAAAAAAGCTGAATTATCCTCCAAACCTTTACGGGAAAAGCTTTTCAGTCATTTCCCCATTACCTGAATCCTTACTTCAGCAGTAGTTGACCAATTGTCAAATGAATTTCTTTTTTATGGTCTTCTGTAATTAGAGCATAGGCGGCTTGCTGAACTCGGTCATGCAAAAATTTGTAAGGGATGGAAGATGGGTAATTGGGGATGAGAGAGATAGATTCTGAGTTACTAATAGATATTGAATCCTGGTTCCAAAGCATTGGAATTTTGTAGGCGTCGCTCAGAGGCACAATCAAACCTTCCTGAAGTGCTGGCAAAAGCTCAATAGCTGTGTCTGGCATAGATTTTGCATTGACAATGGAGAGAACTTCTAAATCAAATCTGTTCCCAATACAGGCAGCTAACTTTAAGAGATTCTGCGTCCTATCATCTAGTTTTTCAATCTTGCCCAGCATTAATTCGACGACATTATCGGTGATCCCTACCAGGTTAATTTGCTCCAAGTCCCAATGCCAGGAACCATTACTGGAGTCAAATGAAAACATGTTTTCTTTGTATAGGGATTGGATTAACTGAGTCAAGAAAAAAGGATTACCGTTGGTTTTATTGAGCACTAGCTCTGCTAGCGGCTTTGATTCTTCTATTGAGCAGCTAAGTGTATCGGCAATAAATTGGTTTACATGGTCAATATCCAAGGGCTGAAGGGTGGTATTATTTACCCTTGCACCAACCTTTTGAATCTGTTCCAAGGTCAGCATCAACGGATGAGTGGCACTGACTTCATTATCTCGATATGCCCCAATTATCAATAGATATTGGCTATCGGTATCTGTTATTAATAGCTGAATCAGATTCAAAGAAGCTGAATCTGCCCACTGTAAATCATCTAAGAAGATAACCAAGGGGTGTTCTTGTTCCGTAAAGACCCCAATGAATTTTTGAAAAACCAAGTTAAACCGATTTTGGGACTCAGTGGGTCCTAGCTGTGGCACTGGTGACTGTTCACCGACAATCAGTTTCACTTCAGGAATCACATCTATGAGGACTTGACTATTGGTGCCAATAGCCTGTAACAGCTTCTGTTTCCAACTTTGGAGCTGTGCTTCACTTTCCGTTAGCAGCTCCCGGATCAATTCCTGGAATGCTTGAATCAGGGAAGCATAGGGAATATCCCGTTTAAACTGGTCAAACTTACCGGAGATAAAGTACCCTCGCTGTCGCACAATCGGTTTATGAACTTCATTTACCAAGGCTGACTTGCCGATGCCTGAGTAACCGGCAACGAGCATCATCTCGCTCGTGCCTTGGCTTACCCGCTCAAAGATAGCCAATAGTTGGTTTACTTGCTCCTGCCGACCATAGAGTTTTTGCGGAATTTGAAATTTATCAGAAATATGTTGATGAGTAAGGGGTAAGTCTGAAATTTGACCGCTAGCCTGTAACTGATTCAAACATGCTTCCAAATCTACTTTCAGTCCCCAGCCACTCTGGTATCTCTCCTCTGGCGTTTTCGCTAACAATTTCATCACAATGTTGGAAACGGCTATGGGAATCTCATCTATTCTTTCGTGGGGTGGCACAGGTTGTTTAGCAATATGACAATGCACCAACTCCATAACATCAGTGGTTTCAAAAGGGAGTTGATGGGTAAGCAGTTCATAGAAGGTAACACCTAGTGAATAGAAATCAGTCCGGTAATCTATTGCCCGGTTCATTCTGCCAGTTTGCTCCGGCGAAATATAGTCTAAGGTTCCTTCTAAATGATTAGGATTGCGAATCGTCGGCTTTTCCCGCGGTAAAACGGTGGAAATGCCAAAGTCGATAATTTTGAGTTGCCCGGTTTCTGGGTTAAAGACGATATTAGAGGGGTTAATGTCCTTGTGGATGATATTGGCGGCGTGAATAGCTCCCAAACTCTCAGTAATCTTGATCGCAATGGTGAGAAATTCCTTCAGGGTAAACTTGCGTGCCATCAATATCTTTAAGGATTCTCCGCCAAAATCCTCCAAGAGGATGGCTATACTATTCTGATATCTCTGCAAGTCATAGGCTTTGACAACTCCATCTAGAGTCAGTGAGCGGGTGATTTCATATTCCTGCTTATATCTGCTCAGTTCTGACTGAGTTGGATAGTCTTCTTTAAGAATCTTAAGGATAATGGGTTGATTATCATGCTTGAGGATAGCTCGATAGATCAATGAATTAGGACTTTCATAGATTTTGGCGCTAATCTGGTATCCAGTAATGGCGTTCATAGTTTTGTTCTTCTCAGAGCAACTCATGCCTTGGCTATGAAGCAGTATAGCCAAGTCAATGACCTGGCGTTAACTCTTCCTCAAGTCGCCACAGCCACTAGGGTAGCCAGCCACAGCCTGACTCCAGAAAACCTACCCTGAGCTTAGGGTGGCGCTCTAACACACCTCCTTCAATCAGGGCTAAGAGTGCCATCATCTGTTCCATCGGATGAGAGCAGGCGTGCATGGCAAAACGGGTATTTGAAGTCCATTTCTATGCTCTCAGTGAGCATTACAAGCGATTATTGCGATTGGCGGCGATGTATTTTAGCGCAGTAATGCTGGGGAGAAAGCAATAAGCGCTCCCTCGGGTTTTAATAAACCGTTGAAACCCCTGAATCTTCAGAGAGTTCTGAGGGAGTTCAGCGGGAATATTGAATTCACCGCTTTGGGATGAGTTGTCGCCAACTATGGGATCTTTATTATTACTGGGTAAACCGGCAAAATCGCCTTCGTTCACCCAATTTTTCATCACAAATTCGAACTGGTTTTCAAGACTGACACAGATGAACATACCGAGCAGTCCCCTTTCGATTCCATCCTCAGGAGAGTTAGGATTATAGGGTGGGCCATAGGGCATTCCTCGTCGCATGAGCCGGTGATTTGAAGTTATACCCTGTACTTTGGCGGCGCGAGGGTTGGTGCGACGCATGTGTGAGCCAATGGGACATCGAAACCCTTTCGAGTCGTCGGAATAATCAAAGTCATTTAATTGATTGTCGCTAATCGGCGTCTGAGCATCGGGTGAAAGAGCCAGGGGTACACCGTTGCGCCATCGACCGCAGAGTTTAGCCGCTAGCTTTTCTGGCTCGATTTTATCTGCATAGTCTTGGAGAAATTTCTCGAAGCCAGCAACATCCTGCTCAAGCACTCGAAAAGCCACAAAACTACCATACAAACCCAACTGATGCGGGGTCGGCACTTCGTAGAAACGCCTATCGTCATTCATCACAATAAACTGATAAGCAGGAATAATTGCTTGCCTATCAGATAGCATTTGAGGGCCACCCTCGATAGTAGGCTGTGAAATTCCATCCTTGTAGCCAAAATGAATCTTGCTATCGGGAAAAGTATTTCCGTCAAAATGAGATAACTCGTTGACCGCTTCTCCCTGAGCAAACAAGAACCGCAATGTTGTTGACTGCGACTCCAATACATCATCATCTTGGGCATACAGGGAAAGTAGGACATGAACATTAGGGGTTCCCAACCCACCTTTCCAGTGCTCAGGGGCACTCTCTCCTAGATCCCCAATTTCCTTGGCTTGAGCAGCGGCTCCTTGTCTAAATGAATCGAAAGACTGAAACGAAAATTCTGGCAATTCGAGCGCTTTTAAACCCTCAAAAGTAAATCCAATATTCAAGCAGTAGCTCGGCTTTTTGTCCCACGGCGCAGCAGTAGTGATTTGAAGGCTTGAGGTAGGAACCCCGCCCACAAAATTACCAATCAAATGCTTTGCCGCATCCGCTTTATCAATGTGCAGAATAAAGTGTCGCACTTTATTCATGTTATAGCCACGAATAATCAAGCCTTGGATATCGTCGAGGGGAAGGGTAACTGGCGGTTGCTCATTTTCCATAGATTTCATCGCTCAGCTCGACTTTGTCTATTCAGGCTGCATAGGCAAGAGTATCAGTCATACGGTTCTATCGCTCCCTTGATGCTAAACAACCCATCTTCAGGAGCTATAACCCTTGCTGTGCTTTAATTTCTGCGGAGAAACCAGTCGATTGAGAAGTTTACGTGAAGTTTTAAGCCTAAAAGGCAGTGCGATTCGTTCAGTCTAAATCCGAAAGGAGGGACGACTGGCTTCAGTGG
>CAXUIG010000153.1:0-15392 GCA_964250845.1 uncultured bacterium
GTACGGTTTCGGATGGGAGGGGAGGATTGGTAACAATTCTCCTCGACCCTACCTAATATTTCGGCTCAAAAATCCCCTCTAACTGTGAAGCCAGTTCTGATAGCTTTGTCTAGTAGGCCAGACTTTGCCACGCTTGAGCCACAATGTCGCTGAGCCAGCGTCGTTGTGCCTGATCTAAGAGGCTATCGTCGGCTAAAACCTCAGCTGTTAAGTGTTCTAACGATTGACCCTGAGCACGGACAATATTAATCACACCGGCGATCGCGGCAGCAACCAGTTCTTCATCAACAGGTTTTTGCTGTAGGGCAACAATTTCTTGGGCACTGACTGGGATGGGATAATGCATGACGTTGGTTTACACGAGCAGGAATTGCCTTAATAAAACTGACTAACTTGTAAACTTTCTTAAGAAGATTCTCATAAAACTTTATCCGGTAGTTTATCTTACTCTGAGCCTTTGTCAACTCTGTCTGGGTTAGTAATTAACTGAAAGCTGAAATCACCAAAACAAAATGAGAGAAATACTTTACATAGAAATTCCCACGCCGAATACAGGGGCTGTACGCAGCTGGTTGCAAGAGGACTTTGAGCCAGGAATGGGGGAAAAGATTATAACCCCCGAAGGCTTTCGCCTAAGGATAGCTCAAACTAAAAGCCCGGTAACGACATCAGAAATACCATTACAATTGGCCTGTGAACTCTCAGCCTTCGTCTGGTCGGTGCAGCGAACAACGTATCTGAAAGTGTTCCGCTGGGCAGATAAACCGATACCAGGTGAGAGGCAAATCTTGCAAGCTCTGAGCGGTGGACTCAGAAGCCGGTTCCCCAATCACTATCCCGAACCGCCAGCAATTGACTTGTCAGAACAATCTATTTTTGCAGCACTAGCCCCGCATTACCCCCTCACCGTCAAGTACTTTAAGAAAATGCCCAACGGGGAGTATGACCTCAAGCGCGTCTACTGGTGGGAGCAACGGTGGCGTCAGGGCGTCTGCAATCCTCAACAGCCCAGGCAGGTTGTGTTCTCTAAGGCAAGAGGGGGACATTCTCCCTCACCCACTTACGACCTAATTTACGTAGGTGGTGCTTTGGGCGTCATCCATGCGGCAGTTATGGCTCAATTAGGCTACCGGGTGCTGCTGCTGGAGCGGCTACCCTTTGGTCGGATGAACCGGGAATGGAATATTTCCCGCTCAGAGTTGCAAAGCTTGATTGACTTGGGCTTGTTTACCCCAGTTGAGTGTGAAAGCATCATTGCCAGGGAGTATAAAGACGGATTTAATAAATTCTTTGATGCCAATAACCCAATCAAACTAAGAGCGTCGATCTTGCACACCCCAACCGTGCTGAATGTGGCGTTGGATGCAGAAAAACTGCTGCAGCTGTGTGGAGAAAAACTGCTCGCGGCAGGGGGTAAAATCTGGGATGAAACTGAGTTTATCAGGGCGGATATTGAGCCTGAGCAGGTTGTAGTTCAGACTAAGCATTTACCAAGTCTTGCAGACAGAGAAGTCAGTGGACGCTTACTGGTGGATGCGATGGGAAGCGCCTCCCCAATCGCGTGGCAGCTGAATGGGGATCGTGCGTTCGACAGTGTTTGCCCTACGGTGGGGGCTGTGATCGCTAGTGGATTTGATCCGGGAGTGTGGGATTCCCAGTATGGCGATGTCCTCAACAGTCACGGGGATATTTCACGGGGACGGCAGCTGATATGGGAGTTGTTTCCAGGAGCGGGAGAGGAAATCGCGATTTATTTATTCCATTACCATCAGGTCAATCCCGATAACCCCGGCTCGTTGCTGGAAATGTACGAAGACTTTTTCACGATTCTGCCGGAGTACCGGCGTTGTGATCTAGACCAGCTAGTTTGGAAAAAGCCGACGTTTGGTTATATTCCGGGTCATTTTAGTGTGGGGAGTAGCGATCGCCAGGTTGCCTTTGACAGGCTGATTGCGATCGGGGACTCCGCATCGCTCCAGTCGCCCCTAGTCTTCACCGGCTTTGGCTCCCTGGTTCGTAATCTGGCTCGCTTAACGGCTCTTTTGGATACCGCCTTGAGGCATGACCTCCTTAGTGTCCAACATTTGAACCAAATTCGTGCCTACCAGAGCAATATTGCCGTCACCTGGCTATTTTCCAAAGGCATGATGGTACCGACGCACTCGTTTTTACCGCCACAGCGGATAAATTCTATGCTGAATACCTTCTTTGGCCTCTTGGCAGACGAACCCCCAGATGTGGCAGATACCTTTATTAAGGATCGAGTCGATTGGCTAACTTTCAATCGGTTGGCTCTTAAGGCAGCTGGGAGAAACCCAGCTTTGCTGCTGTGGATTTGGGAGTTGGCAGGTGCCAAAGATATTCTGCGTTGGCTCGGTAGCTACTTTAACTTCGGTCTTCATGCCCTGTTCAGCGCCATGCTCTTCAGATGGTTCGGGCCTTTGCTGCGCCGGATACAGCCCTGGCTGGAACCCCGGTATCCGGCCCTGTGGCTGTGGCTGCTAGCTCAAAGCTACGCCCTCACCACTGGAATGGGGCGTCCACAAAATAGCGAGCAGCTCTGTGCTCTGGGCTATCAGCATCAGGAGGTTAGGAGTGAGGTGTGAACTGCGCTAAGGCTACCCTCTCATCGCTAATTCGGTTAAAGGTCGGTAGTTCAATTGCCGCCAACGACTTTCGTCCCTTGGGTGGACGCGACGGATAAACTACAGGCGAGGGCCAGTTGGACTTGGGGGTGAGGCAACTGGTTTCCTGCTGAGGCGACTCACTCAGCTCGACTTCAGGTGTCTGGTCTGGTGAAATCAGCTCACAAGCGCTGTCGAGGGAGTATCGAGCATGCTCTGACTGATTGAGCGGCTGATCTAGCTGGGTTACAACTGCTGAATTGACTGTTACTGGTTCCTCTATATTCTCAAGCAGACTGACTAAATCTTGCTCTAAGCGGTGAAGTTCTTCCGAGTCATCTGCTGCTTTATTGCCGTGCTGCATCATGTCATCCAGGGGTTCCCCTTCTACCCTAGGCAGCAAGTCTTTGGCTGCAGCTTTTCCCCAGGTGCTGGTGTGGGTTGAAGAACTTGGGCTGTCTGAGGCCGACTCTAGGTGATTGGTAAGGGATTCCGGTTGTGCTGACCACGGTGGAATCGGCTGCGCCTTGGTCAGGAAGAGCGGCGGCATGTTCGGTGCTAAACTATGGAATTCATAACTGGGGACGTGTACCTCTAGACACTTTTCCAGAGCGAGTTTGAATTGCAGGGTATGGCGTTGCTGTCGAGTCAGGCGGATATGTAACTCTCGACAAGTATTTTCTATTTGCACCAGCTGATGACATTGTTCGTTGTAACGTTGTTGGGTGAGGAAACATTCCCGCTCCATCTGGGCTACCCTAGCTTGGCTACTTTCTAGCTGCTCCGTTAAGGTTTCAATTAAAATTTGCTGGCGCTGGGCAGTTTGCTCAGAAGCTTCCAATTCATGCAACAGGGACATAAGCTGCTCTTGGGCAGCAGCGAGTTCCTGAGTTGGTTGGGTGAGCATCGATTCTCTTGAGCGCGATCGCTTTTCATCAGGCAAATCTGAGTCAGATGGATTTGCCGGAGCCATTTTCGTCGAATTAACAGAATTCACTGGTGCAGGAATGCCCGAGTTTATCAGGGTGTCAGCTTCACGCATTGCTTTTCATCTAGCAGCTCAAAACTTCTGATTGCGGACTGCCGTAGCGTTGTCCCTCACTGCTCTATTACCACAATTTTTCGTCAAAGGCAAGAACTTCCTCCCTCCTTCAGGGTAGCCAGCGAGGATGCAACCCTGGTAGGGGTAGCTGTTCTGGTCGCAGTTGCACAGGTCCTTCAACCGATGTGGTGGGCAGGAGGGGGAGTAGCCAGAGGCGACTGGTGGCGATCGCTTCCCCTTCATTAGTTCGTAAACCATTTGGCTGCTCAGGTTTTGTTGTTGTTACAATTTGATCAAACAGTAGTGCCAAACCGTCTGGCGAGAAGCTGATTTGCACATCGCGTTGATTGGGCAGTGCCAACAGTCGTGTCTGTTTCCCCGTTTTGATGTCAATCGTAGCCAAATATGGCTGCTCTTGGTAGGTTTCCCCTTGTAGCAGCTGGGTAAGCAGGCAGTACAGCGTCTGCTTACGCGGGTCAAATTGGGCACTTAGAATCTCTCCCGTTGTGCGTAGGAGTTGTTTCTGAACACCTTGGTTTGTGACTAAAAATAGTGATCGCGTGTAATCTGAATTAAATTTCACCATTGCCGCTTCAGAGCCATCGCGGGCAAAGTCAAGCACCATCCCAAATTGAGGCAGAAAATCCAGGGGTTTTTTGGCGTCAGACAAGAGCGGCAGAATCGCCACACCCTGCCCTTGGGCAACAGCCACGGCTGTACTGTCTGGCGTAATCATAAAGTCACCCCCCGGTTGGGTTTGCAGGGGTTGAGGCAACTGATTGGGACGAAGAACCCAAAGGCCAAAATCGCCAGGATTGCGCTGGTTCACCCGCTGGACAACTATGGTCTGTCCATCTGGGGAAAGGTCAAATTTCAGGTTTTGATAGTCTTTATTGTCTAAAACCAGGTTAATTTTACCAGATGGAGCGTCAGCTTCTTTATTGCCCTGGTGCATCCCAGTCGTCACCGTGTAAAGCTGGGACAAAAGCAAATTTTGGCGAGCGCTTGAGATCTCGGTGGCAGAAAATAAAACCTTCTCCCCAGATGGGTAAGGCTTAAAGTCAACTACAACTAGGTCTTTGGGGGTAAGTAGCGTTTTTGAAGAGCGGGTGAGATTGTATAAAACTAAACGTCCCTGCTCTGAACCTGCCGCTCCCAGGTATACCAGGGCGCGATCGCGGCTCTTGAAGTTACCCTCAAACGGCTGGATCAGCTTCGTGTTGGCTGCTTCTCTGGTGAACCGATCCCGTGCGCCCCGCAATTGCAATTTATAGGTCATGTCATAAGGAGCGGGTGCCAACAGTGTATAGACCATCCGCCGCCCTGCCCAGCTGACTTTACCCGGTAGGGGCGGGTCAATGTGCAAATTTGACTCTACGCTTTTTGTGTCCATTGGGCGACTAAAGGTCAGGGTGAAGGAGGTATCTTCTGCTCCGACTTGTTTATCCTGCCAGCTAAAATCTCGCACACGCGGTGCCACGACATTACCCTGCCACAACAGCAGTCCAATTAGCAGACTCAGCACCAGCATCAGTGCGATCGCTACGCGGTCGAGCGGTTGGAGAAACAGCTTGGTATTTGCTGACATTTAGCACCTAACAGAGAAAAGTGGCAAAAAAAGGTGTGAATAGAATTAAACGCTGAGATAGCGAGGTGCTTTTCATCTTGACTCACACCCAAGCGTTAGTCTATAGTCTGCTCTGAAAACGGGATCAACATTAAGACTAAATGTATCTGGCCATTATGTCCCAGCTGGCTGAGTAGACAATAAGGGGCCACAGGCGCCGTAACAACTCTTAACAGAGGAAACATCTAGCGCTTAAAGACCGTCCTAAAATTGTCAGCCAAGCGTTCGGGCTGATTAAGGTATACCGACACATAGCAAGAAGCTCTCAAAGCAAGGAAAATTAACGATGATCAAACGCAAAATTATCACCGCCACGCTTGTGGCAGTCGGGTTGTTCGTCTCTTTAGGGTACAGATCTGTAGCGCAGACAGGCGGCGGCTCGATGGGTGCACCCAGCGGCTCCACGACTTCGCCCAGTGACACCACGACTCCGCCCGGCGGCGGCTCCACGACTCCGCCCGGCGGCTCGATGGGTGCGCCCGGCGGCTCCACGACTTCGCCCAGTGACACCACGACTCCGTCAAGCGGCTCCACGACTTCGCCAACCCAAAACAGTCTGAGCTCCTCAGACAAGCGTTTTATGATCCAAGCAGCCCAAGGGGGAACAGCGGAAGTACAAATAGCGCAACTGGCACTGAACAAGGCAAGTAGCGACCAGGTGAAGCAGTACGCACAGGAGATGATTGACCAGCATTCGCAGGCAAACAACCAACTTGCGGCGTTGGCGGCCCAGAAGGGTGTGACTCTGCCGACAACCATCGGCTCCAAAAATCAGGCATTATATGACCAGCTGTCGAAGCTCTCCGGCGCAGCTTTCGACAAAGCATACATCAACCAAGCAGGGGTCAAGGCTCACTCTCAGCAGGAGTCACTATACAAGCGCGAAGCCCAGAAGGGCAAAGATGAGGACGTGAAAGCCTTTGCTACCAGCATCCTACCGACGGTGGAGCAGCATTTGCAAGTCGCCCGCAGCCTTTCATCTGGCAAAACCGCTGGAACGAATTCGAATCAGCCAAGCCAGTCCTCGCCTGATTCAACCACGGGTGCGCCCAGCGGTGGCTCCATGAGTGCGCCCAGCGGTGGCTCCATGAGTGCGCCCAGCGGCGGCTCCATGAGTGCGCCCGGCGGCTCCATGAGTGCGCCCGGCGGCTCCATGAGTGCGCCCGGCGGTGGTTCCACGGGTGCGCCCGGCGGCGCGATGACTTCGCCAAGTCCGGCTCCCGGTCAATAAAATCGCACTGCTCCAGAAACTTTTAAGGCTGTGTGTGTGTTCTGGAAACGCACACATGCAGCTAACTAACCCAACTTTTGCCACCAAGCTAATAATCGTAGGGATTTTTGGGTTCTGGAATCTGCTTGAGAGAACTGGCCCGGATCGTTAATTGGCGTTTACCGACAAGATTTTCGGTGATCATCTGACCTTCGACTTCTAGCCAGGTGTCAGGTGTATAGGCTTTGCGGCTCTGGGTCAGTTTGACCGGCAATCCCACAGGATAAGCATCCGCCGCGCAGCAGGTAATCACAAAGCGGGACAGCAACAGGTATTTGTCCGGCAGTTCAGCTGGGTGGATCACAAATCCCTGAACCTTGACTTTCTGACCAGTATATGCATCTGGTTCAGGATAGACATTGAGCGTCCGCACCCAGTCCACAAGCGATCGCTCCTGCGGTGGCCTGGAACTGCGAAACGCTTGGGGTTGCGATCGCGTCAAGGTTACAGAGTCAGTTACGCCCCGCTGAACTGCGGTTTGACTAGCAAAAACGTGGGGTGTAACTACTAAACCTAGAATCGCGGTTGCCAGCAGCAAAGCACTGCTTAAACCAGGGGGAAATAGGGTGAGATGCTGGGGGCTAGGGGTAATAGCACGACGCCGTCGCAGGAGTTCCCATGCTTTCAAACCACTTACAACCAGCAAGCCCAAAGCAGTAGCAGTCGCTAACCAAAAGTAATTCGGGTGAATCAGCAGGCCTAATTTTCCATTAAGCCAATATTTCAACAGCAAGACACCCCAGGAAAAGATCGCCAACACATCCAGCCAAGGCAGTAAAAAGGTTTGAGTTGTTAGCTTCGCTCTAGTCATGCTTGGGATGGGAACCAGGAGATAAGCATTAAATTACATGCAAGTTAATAAACAAAGTCAACAAAAATGTCAATTGCGCTGCAAGAGCAAATAAGTAAATCACAGCTCTGGGTTTGAATATTGACAACATCAGCCCAACGCCTTTGAGGTCAATCATTGGCCCAAACACCAGAAAAGCCAGTAAGGAGCCACTGGTAAACGTTGAGGCAAAAGACAGGGCAAAAAATGAGTCCACCGTAGAACAAATCGACACCAGCCCCGCCAACAGCATCATGGCGGCAATCGAGGTAATCGGTCCAGTGCCCAAACTAAGAATGACTTCGCGGGGAACTAGCACCTGAATAGAAGCAGCGATCGCACTCCCCAAAATTAACACTGCCCCCAATTCTCGCAGTTCCTGCACCGTATTGTCCAGCAACAGACGCAAGCGGTCTGGGAGCGGGATACTGGGGTAAGTGGCAGCCAAGCTTGCCTGGAGTACAGTAGCATCCATCCGCACTATTTTCTGACCAGGCTGACCCAGCAAAAACGTCCCCGAACGCAACAGTTCGGGGGTTTGCGCTTCCAATTGAGCCGACCATTGTTTAGGTTTAGGCTTAGTCTGCGTGGGTTTCAACCCTACGGCTATCGCCGGTTGTAGCAGGGGTCGCATGTCAGTCTGAGCGCTGAACACCCAACCAACAATGGTGGCAATTACCAAGGAAAAAACCACTCGCAACACGACAATTTCTGGCTGGTCACGAAACGCCGTCCAGGTTGCCCAAATCACAATCGGATTAATTGTTGGTGCTGCCAGTAAAAACCCAATTGCCACCGGTGCCGGTACCCCCTGCATCAGCAACCGCCGCGCCACCGGCACATTGCCGCACTCACACACCGGAAACAAGAAGCCCACAAAACTGCCGACCAAAGCACCCAGAAGCGGGTTTTTAGGCAACTTTGCAATCAATTGCCGCTCATCAACAAACAGCAGCAGCACACCAGAGAACAAAACCCCTAGCAGCAAGAAAGGCATCGCCTCGACTAGCAGACTCAAGAAGAGGGTGAAAGCATTGTTCAGTTGTTGATTCATATGTGTAGCGCAAATACTCTAACGCGCTCTTTAAACTTTCTTTAGAAAGCAGATATCGAAGAAAGCGCTCATTGCTTGGCAGCTCAAAAATGTATGCATTCAATCCCCATTGCCACACTCGGTGTCACATCGGTGTGAGCTCAAAATTGTTCGTGAACTCCTTTGGTAGCCAGTTGTCATCTAGAACTGCATGTATATGTCCTGACTCCATCGTCTGGAGATAGATCAGCTTAACATTCATCATTGCCAGTGTGTTCTCCAGGTGGTGGAGCAGCTTCGTTGCAATTAAGAGTCCATGACTGTCAGTTCGGACGCAGATTTCCTTCAATTTGAAGTGTTTGCCGTTCTCCGATTGCTCACTACAGCCGACAACGAATCCCAAAAGCTCCTGACGGAACAACACAAATCCAACAAAATCCGGCGTATTGAGCATCTCAGATAACCGCATTCTTGCAGTTTCGAGCTGCCACCGCTCGCGGTTGAACACCGAAATAAATAGATGGGCACAGGCATCCAGATGCTCAGCAGTGAATCTTAGGATTTCTTCTGGCATAGTAAAGTCAATCTCTAGGCGAGCGTATGGTAAATCAGATGATGATCGCACTACCGAATGTTGAAAAGGACTAGGTGGATTAAACCACAGGTGATTTCCACTGAACAGATAGAAAGGTCTGCTCTTTTGTAATAAAAAGTTATATTTAGGTTTGATACAGCTCTCGATCCAGGAAGTACGCTCTGGCGATGGCAGACAAGCCCTAGTTAATTTCCAGCAAACCAGGGGGTGGCGTAATCTCAATTCGCCCTTGTTGGAGATCTACCACTGGTGCGATCGCTTTGACAAACGGAATTAACACCGTGGCTGGTTGGGCTGATTTTGGCTGAGATTTACGTTTCTTAGCAGGTTTAGTGACTGCTTCAGCGCTGAGGTGATCTGGCTGGGCTGCTGGGGGAGACGGTGCAGGCGTCTGGTTAAGCTGGACTTCCAGTAAGTCATTGCCAGCAGGGATGATGTCTACAACCGTGCCCAGGATTTCACCACTGAGCTGGTTGAATACTTCCAAACCAATCAAATCCAAGACGTGATATTCATCTTCCCCCAGAGTTGGGCGATCGCTGTGTGGAACCAATAACCGGCACCCTCGCAACGCCTCTGCCTGGTTCCGATCCTCGACCCCAGCAAATTCCACTATATATAACCCTTTGCCCGAGATATACCGACCCCCCAGTAATTGGATCGGTTGCGGTTCCGTTTGACCGGGTCGCAGCAACCACCGCTGTCCTGGTTCCTCAAACCGTTCCGGAAAGTCTGAGTTAGGATAAACCCGCACCTCCCCATCCAACCCCTGAGGTGAAATAATCGTACCAATTTCTAGCCAGGGGTCGGGTTTTGAATTCGGTTGTGAGTGTTTGCGCTCGGTTTCTTCGGACTCGGAGGTTGGATTGGCCATCGGAACATTTAAAATCGCTTTCTCTAAAATTCTCTCACCACTAAATGCTGAGTGCTGACTACTGATAAACCTGCTGTGCTACCTTCGCCAAGCGCTGCATCCCAGTTTCAATTTCCTGGTCACTGGCTGTGAGACTGATGCGGAGGCATTGGTGCATGTGGTGCCAATCTTCGCGTAAACCAGGGAAGAAGGGGCTACCAGGCACAACGATGACGCCGACTTGCTTCAGCTGCTGGTAGAACTCCCAATCAGTAATGGGGAGATCTTGCAACCACAACCAAGCGAAGATTGCCCCCTCACCACGATGGAGAAACCAGGGTATATCCTTGGGCATCGCTTGGTCTAGGGTGGTTTCTAGAACCGTGAACTTACGCTGGTAGAAAGGCCGTATGACTTTGAGCGAGATCTCAGCCAGAGCGCCGGAGTTGATGGCACTTGCCGCGATCGCTTGCCCATAGCGAGACGAGTGTAGACACATATTCGCCTGGAACGCCTCCAGAGCCCCGATCAAATTGGCATCTCCAATCGCAATCCCAATCCGCTCTCCTGGTAGTCCCGCCTTGGATAAACTCATGCAGTGGAGGATGTTATCTCCAAACACCGGCGTCATTTCTGTAAAGTTCAATGCTGGGAAGGGAGGGGAATAGGCAGAGTCAATTAATACTGGCACATCGTAAGGAGCGGCAAGGGCGGCAATTTTTTTGACTTCATCATCCGTGAGGACGTTGCCGGTGGGGTTACAGGGGCGGGAGAAAAGTACGCAACCTGTGTTCTCTGTAATTTTCAGCTGGCTGAAGTCAGGCCGATATTTGAACCGATGGGCACCTGGGTCGATATCTAGGGTTGGTTTGTAGGCGATTAACGCTTCTGGCACTAAGCTCACGCCGCCGTAACCCGTGTAGTCGGGACTGAGCGGCAGGACGATTTGCTTCAAGTTACCGCTGCTGGTGTAGCCCCCGAAGGCATTAGCGGCGTAGAAGTAGAGGGTTTGACTGCCAGGGGTGATCAGGATATTGCGAGCGCTCAGATTCAATCCATAGCGGCGATTGAAATCGTTGGCGATCGCCGTTATCAAAGGTCCATAGCCTTGACTCGACCCGTAGCGACAAACCACCTCACCATACTCAGAGCTAGCCAAGAGTTCTGCCGTACAATCCCGCCACAGCTGTTCTACCTGTGGCAAAATCAACGGGTTGCCAGCACTCAAATTAATAAATTCCTGCCCTTCACCTGCTTCCAGCGTTTCAATAATGTCCTTCATAATCGCCCTAACGCCGGTTAGGTTGGACATTTGTGCGCCAAATTGAGTCAGGGCAGGGTTCATAATCTGTGTAACAACAAGGGTAATCAAGCGGTTATTTCAATCCCTGAAAGGGATTCAATAATTACCCCCAGGCTAACCAAATTACATCATACCATTTTTATGGCAATTTGTTTTTCCTTCAGGCAGGGTGTAGTTCATGGGACTGCTAACGATAGCAAGCGAATTTTTTTATGAGAATTTGGCAGGCTGATTTTTATCGTCGTCCATTGCGGGATGCATCTGGACAGCTGTTGTGGGAGTTATTAGTTTGTAATTCGACTCGCACGTTTACGTATGAGGCTCGGTGTCCTCAGTCGGAAGCTAATGCCAGCTGGTTGGTTGAACAGATGCAGCTGGCTACAGGTGCTGGTCAACAGCTGCCGGATCTGATTCAAGTGTTTCGTCCTCAGTCTCTGAGTTTGATTTCGGCAACTGGGCAACAGCTTGGCGTTGTGGTGGAACCGACTCGTAGCACAGGTGCCTTGAAGCAATGGTTGCAGGAACGGGCGCAACTTTACCCCAGCATGGATAATTACACGGGTGAACCCTACAACCCCTTAGCCCTAGACAAACCACCGCCCGTACCACTGCAAGAGTTGCTGTGGGGGGAGCAATGGCGATTTGCCACGTTGAGCGCTGGTGATGTCGAGGAGGCGTTTGCACAACGCCCGATTCCGATTCTGAAGATGCCAGAATTTCTCCTGCCTATCAATCTGGGTTTGGCGTCAACCGTTCGAGTACCGGGTGTGGTGATTGATGGTGGGCGTCAATCAATGCGATTAGCTCGTTGGCTAGAGGACGCCCATCCCGTAGGGCTAAATTATGTTGGCGGTATCCCCGGAGGGTTGGTATTAGAAGCTGGGCTGGTAGACCGATGGATTGTTGCCACCTTTGAGGATACAGAGGTGGCGGCAGCTGCTCAGGCGTATGAGCAGCGCAAACAGCTAAGTCAAGGACTGCACTTTTTGCTGGTGCAGCCGGATGATTCCGGGATGACTTATAGCGGCTTTTGGCTATTGCGAGGCGAGGATTGATGTCAATTGCCATGCTTTCGACTTAAAACCGAACAACGAACCTAACTTGTTCAGTTCATAGGTTGCTCGTGAGCGTGTACTTGGTGGAACGGGGCTTAATTATAGAGCCGTATGAAGTAGACGCTAAAACCCATCAGATCAAGGCACTACCCGAATTTATCAAGACATTGGGGGGCAGTTGGTAATACCCTTGACTTTATGCTGAGTGCTAAAAGGGATGCACTCTTGTGCAGAGCGCTTTTTCTGCTTTTTCTATGAATGCAGCTAATAACCAGTCACCGCGAGTGATTAACGTTGATAAAAACGCCGCTTATCCCCAGGCGATTGACTCACTCAAAGCCGACAAGACTTTGCCACAAACTTGCGAGTTCCGAACTGTTAAGTACGTCAATAACATCATTGAACTTTCTGCACCGATTTATAAAACGACTGGTGAATCCAGGGATGGGATTCGGGTCGTTCAATACGGCTTTGGCGAACAATGATCGGATACGAATCGATGAATATGATCCGCAAAGGACAATCTTGTTGGAGTGGAAAAAGGAGACGTTAAGGCTCAAGTAGAATTCGGGTCTCAACTTTTTGGAGTTACCGCATAACGAGCAGGAATGGATGAGGAGCTTTTGTCCTCATATAGTTTTTGCAACACAACCCGATATAGCTCGCTCCATTATACAACGGTCATTCCAACCGACTTGATATAACACGATATTGAGTTTTTTGGGTCAAATTCCCTACTTTCCTACTTAAACCACTTTTGAGCGTACCCCTTTGAAGTAACAGTTCAGTGAGATCAGACTGCTTCAGGACTTACAAATAAAATTAAAATCCCCCGTTTGCGTAAGTCCTATGTTTGTAAGAAATGACGGCGTTAGAGTAAAAAACTAGGAATGAAACAGCTCTGGGGGGCTTCTCAGCCAGAATGTGAAGCATTAAAAGTAGTTTAAGTAGGAAAGTAGTAAATTTGGCCCAAAGAGTTGAATATCGACTTGATGTGCTGTAGGTTAATATCTATCACCTTTAACATGTTTGAACTAACTTGAATACCTTTGTCAAAGAGGTAGTGGTAGTCCTAAACAGGAAAGGATGGAGGAAAATAGTAAATTGTTGCTTGGAAGTTGATTTATGTCAGAGCCGATGCCGTCCTGCCATTTTGAACCACTGATTCAAAATGGCAGCACTCGTCACGGTAGACAAAATTACAAATGCCGGGACTGTGGTCGCCAATTTGTTGATCATCCTCACTGGCGGCGGGTTACAGAGAACACCACTACTACCTGTCAACGCCATATATGAAGCGGTTTCTCAACAGTTGGAGGTGCAACCCAAGCCCCAGCGTCGTTTGACGATGCAAATGGATGAATTGTGGTCGTTTGTCGATGACAAAGGCAATGAACAGTGGGTGTGGCTTGCGATTGATGCGGTCTCCCGTGAAATTGTCGGGTGTTGTATTGGCGATCGCTCTGGGGCATCTGCCCAGAAGTTGTGGGAGTCATGACTTACGGTATATCGGCAATGTGCAGTCTGTACGCCGATTTCTGATCATCCTATCCGGTTGCACTGCCGAGCAAACGGCATCGAGCAGTCGGCAAAGAAACGGGCACGCACGACCTACATTGAGCGGTTCAATTGCACCATTAGGCAACGAGTTTCACGTCTGGTCAG
This sequence comes from uncultured bacterium, assembly GCA_964250845.1. Classification (GTDB taxonomy): domain Bacteria; phylum Cyanobacteriota; class Cyanobacteriia; order Cyanobacteriales; family Chroococcidiopsidaceae; genus CAXUIG01. Next base: position 13,897 of record CAXUIG010000153.1, read on the forward strand.
AAAAACCTTGTCTTTTTCTAACAAACTGGAAAATTACATCGGTGCCATTTGGAATTTCATCCATCACTACAACGCTTCTTTGCCTGTGCGTTCATCCTTTTCTGTTTAGGACTACCATATTTTCTAATCAAGGAAAAGCCACTAGTATTTTGTTGATAGGAAAACCACGAAACGTTTTACAATTAACAGGAGTTAAGAATTAGTCAGGAGAAGAATATGTTAATTAGTGATAAATTATTGGTAGTGCAAGGTGGAAGCAAATCTTTTTGAAAAGATTTGCTTGCTACTGATCCTATTCCTGATGAAGGGATTAGAGATGCTGTAGAGGTGATGAAATCAGGAAACCTTTATCGATATAGTTGTTCTACCCCAGAAGAATCTGAAGTTTCTTTGTTGGAAAAGGAGGTTTCAGAGTATTTAGGTTTGAGGTTTGCTGTTGCAGTAAACTCTTGTGGTAGTGCCTTATATATTGCTCTTTTGTGTGCTGGCGTAAAGCCAGGTGACAAAGTTTTAATGCCTGCATTTACATATACTGCTGTTCCTAGTGCCATAGTTCATGCTTATGCAACTCCTGTTTTAGTAGAGTGTCGCGATAACTATTGCATAGATCCTGAAGACCTAAAGAAAAAAATAACACCAGATACTAAAGTCTTGCTGTTATCACATATGCGAGGACATGTCGCAGATATGGATAAGATAGTAGATATTTGTCAAACGAATAACATCTGTCTTATTGAAGACTGTGCTCATAGCTTGGGAGTTTTATGGAACAACATTCCAACAGGAAATTTTGGTAAGATAGCTTGCTTCAGTACTCAGTCACACAAAATGATGAATTCTGGCGAGGGGGGATTGCTAGCTACAAACGACGATTTAGTAATTACTAAGGCTATTTTGTATGCAGGTTCTCAAGAGAATTTCTGGCAGCGTCATTTTGCTAAAACAAACTATTTCGAGGAGTTGCAAAACTATATTCCTAATTTGAGTATGCGCATGTCAAATTTAACGGCTGCTATAATTAGAACTCAAATTCCTTACATTGAGCAAAGAGTAAAGAATTTCAATGAAAAATACTTTGCTCTAGAAAGTATAATATCAAATTCAAAGTATATTGATGTACCAAAGCAGTATCCACAAGTGCGTATAGCGTCGGACACTATACAATTTAATCTAAAGCACTTTGACCGTGAAGAAGTAATAGAATTTTTTAAAATAATTAAAATGGAGGGTATACCTATAAAAATATTTGGTTATTTAGATAATCCTCGCTATTTTCCAAGCTGGAAATATCTTGGCAATGTCAATGATTTGCCTTATACGTATAACCTACCTTATACAAAAGATTTTTTATGCTACGCCTGTGATCTTCGACTTCCTAGCTGTCTGACAATGAATGACATCTCTGTTATTGGTGATACCATTCTCAGAGTTATTCAATATATGGTAATCCTGAATAGTAATGGTCAGGATTGCAGTGACGCATTGTAGTGATGCAC
>CAXUIG010000154.1:0-15267 GCA_964250845.1 uncultured bacterium
ATACATTGCCCCTTGTTCACATTGCAATTTGGCTAAATCAGGATGAGTGGAGGTACCGAAGATGGAGGTCGTGGTGGGAGCGCTTTGCCAATCACATTCAGGATTACGACATTTATGTTTCTGGAGCGCGACTTTGTGGTCAGTAAAGACAGCATGAAAGTTAGATTGGGTGTAGCCAATTTTATTGAGCTTCTGTCCACACTTTAAACAAACGTCATAGCCAGGGTCGATTAATTTTGATTGTGCAGCTAACACGGAATTCTGCACTTTTTCTAACAGAGAGATTTGTTCTGCGTGACGTAGACCTAATTCTAAGATTGATTCAGGAGCTTTGATGTCGTAGACTTTAAGAGTGTCCCTGTTGATGACCTCTTGAGAACTGACAGACACCTTCTCTACAACAATCCGTAATTCGTAGTCCATTCCCAAGTTTCTTTAGATACAGCTCATCTAAGGAACTCTATCATGGCTCTAGCCATACTGCAAATATATTACGCTTCCTTTGGACTTTATATATAAGAAGAGATATGATCAGCAAATTCTATGACCTGCCAACTCAAGTGCCCAGCTTGTCGCCATTTGCTCTACTTCCCTGACTTTAAAGAGTGCGACGAGGATTTCTTAGAGAGCATCTGCACAAGCTGTAACTATAAGTACGCCCTCATCCGTACTGAGGTATCAAGCTTTGCCTCTAATGTGGAAGTTTTGCAGACCAATAAATATAAAAAACACCCTGAATACAGGCGAATTTACCAACTACGGTTATTGAAGGCAGATAAGACAATTCAATCTCTCGGGTTCTCCACGCCTGGGCAAGCAGAGAAGCTATCGGCTTTACCTGGTGATGAATTGCTTCTGCTGTATGTAATGCGAGGTGAAGCAGTGGAAGACCTGATTTCAATCAAGAATTCCACCACGGGCATGAGTTGTCTACTCGTATCTCCGGGTGCCAAAGCCAAATCAGCCGGGTTTGGGACTGGTATTGCAACACTCGTGGGTGGTGTACTCCTGGCAGGTTTCGTCCACATCCCCCTCAACAAAACCTTTTTGGCAACTGTAGTCCCCTCTGCTGTTGGGGTGGGTGCTTACGTCACCAGACTCAAAGACCCCAGAAATAGGGATAGGAAAGAACTGGCGCGGCTAGGAGCTGAGCAGCGACTACTCTTACAGAAGTTCGACTTAGAACAGCGGACTCAAGAGCTGTGCCAAGAGCTTGAGAGCAATCGTCGGATCATTAGTCGCTTGAAGGGTTTGCGGCGCAAGATGCTGAATGCAGGAGAGGAAATGTATGCCAATCGCATCGAGACTGTATCCAAAGGAATTAGTGTTCTGGATAAGCAACTTGACCTTACCCAGAACTTGATTGCAGGTTATACCCAGATCATAGATATTTTGGCGATTGAGTACGAGACTTCTAGACTGGCAGAACAGATCCCAGAAGATATTAGTCAAAAGATTCTGCTCCGATTGGAGGAACTTAAAGCGATTGAAGTCAAGAAGGAAGAATTGGCGCTCCTAGTCAATCCGCAAAAGTTGCTCAATCTCCAGTAATCGACAGGCTATCAACCCAGACTCTGGGACACACGCCAGCAGGAGTAAGTTCCGCCTCTTTTTCCACAAAAATAATGGACTGTAGTAGTTCTAGATAGTCTCCCGCAACAGTTGCCGACTCAATGCTCGTCAACTTTCCGTTTTCCACTATCCAACCATTAAACGGCAGAGAAAAGGAACCCTGTAATGCTTTTACTCCTGCATGGAGAGCCTGAAGGTCATCGATCAAAATAACGTTCTGGGCGTTGGCAAGGCTGTACTCCTGTTCAGCGAGTGCTCCTGGAAAGACATGATAAAAGTGTGAGCCAACAGTCACTTTAGCTCCAATCTGAGCGTTACCCGTGGGATTTTGGTCGAGTCTTTTAGCAGTACCTGCGCTGTGGAGGAAGCCGCTCAATACTCCATTGCTAATCAGCTCAACCCGACGTGTTGGAGTTCCTTCCCCATCAAAAGTCTCCGCTGCCACATTATCTGGATGCAGCGCATCGTCGCAGACACAAAGGAGGGGAGAGGCAATTTGCTTTCCCAGAGATTCAGGGGTGGAAAGGCTTTGCTTGTCCAGAATATTCTGAGCGTTGAAGAGGTTGGAAAAGGCACCTAGCAGGCTAAGGAAGGCATCCGGTGAGAAAATGACTCTATATTTGCCAGACTTGACTTTTTTGTAATTCAAGTGGCTAATAGTTTTCTCGGCAGTTTCTTTCAGGCAACCGTGCATGTCTAGCTGATCTAAACTCCGACTGATTCTAAAAGCTCCAGCGCTGCGCGGCTTTTTCCCTTCTTCTTCTGTTTTAGTGTAAAGGTAGATTGATGCGTAGGAGCGGGCTTCAGTTCTAATCGCACCGCTGCTGTTCAGGTAAAACCTGTCTACATCTCTTTGCGCCAGCCCATTATAGGGCACTCCTTTGATCGCAGGATGAGCTTCAAGTAGCTCTTTTTCAACTTCAACTAGGGTGCTTATCAGTTTGGAGACAGGCGCTTGTGGCGTTTTCTCGTCAGCTACATTGGTGATGGGAACAGAGGACTCTGGGCTAAAATCAGGGACATGTTCTTTCACACCAAAAAAACTAGCTTCGTAGGCAGTTTTCAAAGCCAATTCAACTCCGCCTGGATCTACGTTGGTTGTGGTGGTAATACCCATTGTATGGTCTTCATTCCATACGCGAACGGTAACACCAGAGCGATTCGAAGCTTTGACTTGTTTAGGAGCCCCTTGATCTACTTGAACGCTGGTTTCATCTACAGTTGAGCCATAGATGTCGAATTTGTGAATGCCAAGCTGATCGGCGCTGGCTTGGACATGAGTAGCCAGATCATTAATATTCGGCACAATGGTACCCCCCATGAATAATTTTGAATTTCAGCGACCGCCCACGGTAATAGAATCTACCTTGATGTGGGGCTGTCCTACACTCGCATAGATACTGCCACTGATTGAGCCACAGAAGCCAGCTGCGAGTGCCAAGTCTTGGGAGCACATGGAAATCTTGTTCATAATCTCCTTAGCTTCCCCAATAAGTATGGCTCCCTTCAGCGGTTTGGTAATTTTTCCATTCTCGATCAGGTAGGCTTCTTCTACGGAAAAGTTGAACTCACCTGTGGCTCCAACGCTGCCGCCACCCATCTTTTTACAGTAGATGCCTTTGTCTACGGAGGCGAACAAATCTTCGTTGGAGTAGTCTCCGGTTGCAATATAAGTATTTCGCATCCGACTGGCAGCCGCGAAGGTATAATTCTGGCGACGCCCACTCCCAGTTCTTGGGTGTCCGGTTCTCAGGGAACCAGCTCTATCTGCTAAGAAGTTCTTGAGAACTCCTTTTTCAATCAATAGCGTTCTTTGGGCAGGCATGCCCTCGTCGTCCATGTCAATTGTCCCGAAAGCGGTTGGAGAAAGTCCTTCATCCCAGGCTGTCAGGCTTTCATGGGCAATTTTCTCTCCTTTTTTGTCGGAGAAGGGAGACGTGTTCCTTTCAATCTGAGTGGTTTCCAGCAGGTGCCCACAGGCTTCATGGAAGATGACTCCGCCAAACTCATTCGCCATGATGATCGGGTAAGTTCCCGATTCCACATAATCGGCGTATAGCATCTGCCCAGCTGCATGCGCCACTTCCTCAGCTGCGGACGAATACTCCCATGTTTTCAGGAAGCCTGGATCGCTAGTCGTGCCAACGCGCTTGGCGATGGAAGAGCGATGAGCACCTTCGGCGCACAGGAGGTTGTATCCTACAGATTGAGTCAAGCGAATGTCCCTGGCGAAGGTGCCATCACTGGCTGCTATCAAGACTTCCTGCCAGTCCCTGAAATAGACGGCTCGCCTAGATTGCGCGTGACTGGCTTTGAGCTTAAGCTGGGCGTTGGCGTCGAGAAGAACTTCCCCCATCTCGCGCATAGAGCTACATTCAGGTAACCAAGCATCCTTCCCTTGGAGGGCGGCGTAGTCTCTCAGTGGCTCTAGGTTAATTTCAGGGATGTAGGAGTTTGGAGCGGGGAGTTGCAGTCCCAAGATGGATAGTCCTTTTTCTAGGGCTGATTTCAACCCCGAAAATGAAAGATCATTGGTGCTGACGTAGCAGTCGGCTTTGCCGCGAAAAACTCTCACACCAGCACCCGTTGAAAGACGCGGCGCAATGCTTGTGATTGTGTCTTCTTCTGCAAGAGCGCTGATGTAGTTCACCCGCTCCAAGAAGAATTCGATGAAGTCAGCGCCCGCTGCGCGTCCTAATCCGAGTAGGATCGCCAAGGGAGCTTCCCAGGTTTGATCGAATCGCTCAGGTGTATAAGCGTATTGCAGGCTGGGTAGTTCTTTGGAGAGAAGTAGGGTACTTGGATGCATGGAAAGCCTCATCTGCTGGTGTCCTTGGAGAGGATTGACTGACAAATCCTGGGTATATTTAGTCTAGCAAATTCCTCAAACCCCCGCTGGGCAAAGATTTTGCACCGTGACTACCGAAGACTTTGTGCGAATGTGCCTGACAATTGTCTTAACCCAACTACTCTCAGCGCAGGGTATTGGGAGTTCATCAGAGTGATTCGGCAAAGTTTTGTGAGGGCAGAGTCAATTTTGAGTAATGAAGAAACAGACGTCGTCGTAATTGGTAGTGGTATTGGCGGTTTGAGCTGTGCCGCCCTGCTGGCGCGGTATGGCTTTGATGTGACCGTCTGCGAAAGCCACTCAATCCCTGGTGGTGCTGCACACGCTTTTGAGCGCAACGGATTCAAGTTTGATTCGGGACCGTCGCTCTACTCTGGCTTGTCCTACAAGCCCTCTTCCAACCCCCTTCGGCACGTCCTGGACGCTATTGGGGAGGAGTTAGAATGCTTGACCTACGATACGTGGGGTTGCTGCCTGCCTGAAGGGGATTTTGACACTTCAGTTGGCACCGAGCAATTTTGTCAGGTTCTAAGTAGGCTCCGGGGCAATGACGCCGTAGCCGAATGGCATGAGCTTCAGCGCGTGATGGACCCCCTCAAGAGAGCAGCGATCGCGATTCCACCCGCTGCTCTGCGATTTGATCTCGCCGCAGCGATCACAGTGGGCCGATTTGCCCCGTCTCTGGTTCAACATGCTGCCAATATCGCCAAGCTGACGGGACCTTTCTCACGCATCATGGATGATGTTGTCAAAGACCCCTTCACACGCAATTGGCTCAACTTGCTTTGTTTCCTCCTCTCGGGACTACCAGCAGATGGCACCAGTGCGGCGGAAGTTGCCTTTATGTTTGCAGACTGGTACCGACCGGGGGTAGTGCTGGACTATCCAGTGGGTGGCAGCGGTGCTGTTGTTGATGCCCTAGTGCGGGGACTTGAGCGAAACGGCGGTCGGCTGATGCTAAGTGCTCATGTAGAGCAAGTGCTTATAGAAGGCAATCGTGCGGTAGGGGTGCGTCTGCCCAGTGGTAAAACTGTACGGGCACGTCGGGCAGTCGTGTCGAATGCGTCGGTATGGGATACACTCAAGCTGCTGCCAGAGAAGTCTATACCAAAACGGTTTCGGGCACGGCAGGCGACGCCCGAGTGTGACAGCTTCATGCATCTGCACCTAGGTATTGACGCCAAAGGGCTACGACCAGACCTCATGTGCCACTACATCGTAGTCAAAAACTGGGATTTAGGCGTTACAGCCCCTCAGAACGTCGTGGTGGTGTCAATTCCGTCGCTTCTGGACCCGTCCCTAGCACCATCAGGAAAGCACGTGATTCACGTCTATACGCCTGGGAACGAGCCGTATGCTCTCTGGCAGGGTATGGATCGTCAGAGTCAGGAGTATACGCAACAAAAGCAGATGCGTGCAGAAATCATGTGGCAGGCTCTAGAACGAATCATTCCAGACATTCGTCAGCGAACTGATGTGGCGCTGGTTGGTACCCCATTGACTCATGAACGCTTTCTACGGCGCTACCGAGGTTCGTATGGTCCGGCAATTTCGGCTGGGGAAGGGCTCTTTCCTGGTCCTGGTACAGCCCTACCAGGATTGTGGAGCTGTGGAGATTCAACATTCCCTGGCATTGGTCTACCAGCAGTCGCTGCAAGTGGCATGATTGCTGCGAATACAATTGCGCCTGTGCAAAAGCATTTAGAAATGCTCAAAGATATCGGCTGTATTGTCTAACGTTGACTCTTTCCGCTATTCTCAGGTTAAATGAGGGGTGGCGAGCGGCCAAAACTTCTTAGTCTTGTTGTGCTTGAGCTGAAAGAGAAACCGAGTGAGAAAAGTCTGGCTGCTGAGTTTCACTCTGATAGGTTTAATAGGAATGGGGGTTCTCTCTATCCCCCATTCCTTGCTGCCGTCTGCGCTCTCACCAGCAGTTCTGCCTTCGCAGGAGTTAGGCATCCGATATGAGTCTCAAACACTGCCGCAAAGTGTGGTTCACATCCTTTGGATTCCAGCCCAGAGTCGCTTTTCGGTGATTCCCGCATTATCTCAATCGTTGGACACCTTAGAGAACTTTGCCCAGAAAAACCGGGCAGTAGCTGCGTTGAACGGGGGCTTTTTTGACCCGGCAAACCAAAAATCCACTTCTTACGTTGTCCTGCAAGGAAAACTGGTGGCTTCCCCAAAGCTGAACTCGCGGATGATAAAAAATCCCAATTTAGCGCCCTACTTGGATAAAATCCTCAACCGGACGGAATTCCGGCGATACCTTTGTGGGGAAACCGTCCGTTACGGTATCGCCTTTCACAGCGAACTTCCTCCAGCGGGTTGCCAATTAGTGGATGCCCTGGGAGGTGGTCCCCGGTTGTTGCCAGATCTGACCTCGGTGCAAGATGGGTTTTTGGATTACTCCAACGGGAAAGTCATCCGGGATTCGCTTGGGAGCAGCCAACCAAACGCCAGAACTGCGGTTGGGATTACCCGTGATGGCAGGATTTTATGGGTCATGGTTGCTCAAAAGCCGGAGGCTCCCACAACTTCAGGGATGTCCTTTCAAGCACTGGCTGCATTTATGAAAACTCTGGGCGTCGAAGAAGCGATGAATCTGGATGGCGGAAGCTCGTCTTCTCTCTATTACAAAGGCAAGACCTTTTACGGGAAAGTGAACTCAGAGGGAAATGTGGTCAGGCGACCAGTCAAGTCAGTTTTACTAATTCAAGAAAACTCAGTCTTTTGATTGGGGCTGTGCTCCAGCAGCAGCTACTTGCTCTTTCAACCGAGATACTTGTGTTTTGAGGTCAACTACTAACTTCTCCAGCTGCTCTGGTCTAGGGTCTGTCTCAAATACTGTCCTGCCTACAACCGATGGAGACACTGACCAACTAAGCCTATCTATCTTCGACTCCAGCCTGTCTATGCGTGATGTGACTCTGTTTAGTTCAAATTCCAAGCTCAAGAAACGGGAATCTTCGGCTCGAAGCCCCGACGCACAACCAGTAAGGGTAGTGAGGAATAGCAAGAAGGCTATGGACAGGTTTCCAATCTTCTTTAACACGGTGTAACTGGATCTATTTTAACACGATGTAACTGTATCTGTTACGACAGGCATCTTGGCTCTAGTCAGCGGGAGCTGCACTCAGCTTGGCACCTGTCAAGTTGGCTCCACTCAAGTTGGCTTCACTTAGGGAAGCCCCTCTTAAGTCTGCCAACGATAGATTAGCCCCACTCAGGTCTGCCAGCGATAGATTAGCCTCACTCAAACAAGCCTTACTTAGGTCTGCCCCTCTTAGGTCTGCCAGCGATAGATTGGCCCTAGTCAGGTTTGTCCTGACTAGGTAAGTCTCACTGAGGTTTGCTTCACTAAGGGCAGCTTCACTCAGGTCTGCCGCAGTTAAGTCAGCTCCACTTAAGTTGGCACCATTGAGGTTAGCCCAGCTCAGCTTGGCAAAACTCAGGTTAGCCTTGCTTAGTGAGCGCGAATTAAGGATTGCACACCTCAAGTTAGCATTGGTGAAATTCCTTTCTCCTGCTGCATAACGACGAAGAAGTTCATCAGCCGTCAATCTGACTAAAAGGGCTAATGTTGCCCCTTGATAACACCATTTCGCTCCTACCAGACTAGCAGCAGTGTTAACAGCTACCTCGTCACATTTATGCACCACGACACCATTGCAGCCATCCCACTGACCGCCGAGCATAAAGGCAATGTCTTTGGCGGCAGCATCTGAGTCGAACAAGAGAGCGTCTTGCCTTACCCATGGCCAGCTTGTAAAACCAGTAAACTTGTTTTTGAACATTACTCTTTTCTAGCGATGACAATAGTCATATTCGCAGCTAATACTGCAATTGCTGAGAGTACTGCTGCTACTGGAAACACCACAGTACCGACTACGCCACCCACTAATCCGATAGTTAGAGGAATATCTACCAGGGTCCGCCCTGAGCTATTCTTAATAACGATAGAACGAATATTCCCCTGACGGAGCAGGCTCTTGACCTTAGTCACTAGGGCGTCGCCACTAACCTTAAACTCTTCTATCCGAATTTTTTCTTCTGTCTGAACTGATGACTCTAAAACAGTTGAGCCAACTTCAACGGTTACGTTCTTTTCTTCAAGACGCTCTATGTTTTCGTTCATTTTCTTGGTTGAGGTGGGTTAAAACCAGCAATAAATCCTTATAGTTTGATCTTGCCTAATCCCCCCATGAAACAACAAGCAAGAAAACCCTACTGTGGAGGTTCGTATTTCCCTCCTCAAACTCTGAGTTCCCAGCCACCTGCCCGGTTGTGTTGTAAAAAGTGATGATAGGGTGGGAAGATGCTGCCATCATGTGTTAGATCTCTAAATAGAGCTGCTTGCATTGAGGTGATTTCCATGCCTGATATCGTAGATACTGCTATTAACGCGGGTTCTTTCAACACCCTGGTGGCAGCTGTAACGGCTGCTGGTCTTGATACGGCGCTGAAGGAACCTGGCCCATTCACCGTGTTTGCGCCAACAGATGAGGCTTTTTCCAAGCTGCCATCAGGAACTTTTGAGTCACTGTTAGAGGATATCCCCCAGCTCAGAAAGATACTTGAGTATCATGTTGTCTCTGGCCTCGTGATGTCAAAGGATATAGTCAAACTCAATGAAGCGACCACTGTCTCAGGTTCAACCGTCAAGATTGATGCCTCCAATGGTGTCAAGGTAAATGATGCCAAAGTAGTGACACCAGATGTCGAAGCAGACAACGGTGTTATCCACGTCATTGACTCAGTGCTGATACCTCAATAAATTATTTGATTTGTGTTCCCGCTGGTCAGGTTCTCTATCCTCAAGCATTAGAGGGTAGCCAGCAAAGGCGACTAGCCCTGACCGCGCCGCCCAGGCTTGGTCGTGGACGCGAGGGTCGCCAATGACTTGATTAGTCAGATGTGGCTGGCGGTCTTGAGCAATGAGGCCAATCTTAAACTGACCAACAGATATGCGGGCATGGGGGCCATTGATGTGGGTATACATCCCCGCGCTAGCTTGCAATTATAGCACATTCTCCTCAATGTTGAGCGTCCAAATGCGGGCCAAGGCGGCATCAAGGTGTCGAACCAGAGCCTGGGCGCATTCCTGTAGCATGTTCTGTAAAGTCTGGTTCTGGGTTAGCGAAATCCCGACATCTGCGTCTAATGCTGAACAGCGCTTCCTATTTCTCACCTATTGTTCTGGCCAGCTAGTCACTTCATGCACCGATAGACTTTCATCTCTTGTCTGCCTCAATCGCCTTACACCCTAATGCTTTTACCTATTCTTCCCTGAATCTTTTAATTTCTATCAAGCAAGGTGTTTCGGCAAACATCCTCTCAACCGGAAATAAAAAAATGACTTGACCTCTCGGCGCGGAAGGAAACATCTTTCGTCTGCTGTTTACGCACAAGCAAGAATTAATGAGATTGAACCCAGGCTTATTGAGATTGAAGTAGTATAGTTGACAATAGGAGCGTTTGCCCTGTTGCCCTGCAAGCTAAGATTATGGGTCATGACGGAAGAGTTAACGGCATTAAAGGAAAAAATATTGTCTGGTGCTTATTCCGAGGCGTTGGATTTGATAGACGAGCTAGAGGGGATGAGTAGGCAGGCTATCTTACGCAATATTGACTCATATTTAGTACGCCTGCTAGTTCACCTGATTAAGGCTCAAGTTGAGAACCGCATGACTGGGAGTTGGCAAGCCTCAATATCAGACTCAATCCGGCAGATACAGAAGTTGAACTTGATGGGCAACAAAAACGCCCATTACATCAAACAAGAGGAATGGGAACCTTACTTGGAGGAAGCGCTAGCTGCTGCTGTAGCCCCTGCCAGCGTAGAAATATTTGAAGGCAAGTATAAACCCCTGGAGTTAGAGCCGTTGATAAACTCTGCCCTTGTAATGGAAAAAGCTCATCAACTCTTGTTATTAATCTATTCCTACGAGGCGAAAAGCTTACCACGCGCTGTAGTTGAGTTACTAGAGCACTAGCTCGCACCGATAACTCCCGACTAAATCTCTCCATCCGCTCTCAGAGATAGGCGTTAGTTTTGTGCAGGTTTTCTCCTCTGTGGGCGTAATAACTATAAAGCTACATCCAGTTGTCAGTTGTATCGGTAGTATTTCGAGAATCAGCAATAGGTGTGTACAGAGCGTCAATTGATTAAGAAATCTTCTAGCTTAGTGTCATAACCGCTATATTCATCCATGTACCGGAGAATAGAAGTGTAAAATTCATCGTGAGCTACTTTGTTTATGAGCAGAAGCCTTGCCAAACCGTAAGGGCCGATCAGGTGTGCCCCCGCTAAGATGCCAGAGAGAGTGATTGTTAATTGTTTTAACACCCCACTATCATTAAATATTTTTGACTGACCAAGATAGTGGTTTATCGACTTTCCTTGCCGACTTAGCGTATCGTTGATCCGCCTCCAGTTCAGAGCAAAAGCCTCGCGAATCGCGAATTCTTGAACATCAGGGGAATTCAGGAATTTTGATTTGCTATCAATACCCTTCTTTCCTGTCCACATGCCTTGCCAGTAATTCTTATACACCTGCTCTCTATAGTAGACATCGGGTTTGTAGTAGCCAAGCTCAATCAGTAGGGTTTCTCTAAATAGGTACTTTCCGATAAACCCCAGGGCATTTTCAACCTGGTACTGATTTGGATCTTCAGTTGGTAGCCCTGATTGAAATGCTGCAATTGCTTCCAGCAGATCTTGAAAACTGCCCTTGCTTATACCCCCCTGCAAATGCTTAGCCTACTCTGACGTGAATCAGGTATCATTTACGTTCTTGATTTCAACCCAACAGTTACCATCACCCAATTACTTCTAGGCAATTTCAAAGATATTCCTCCCTTTACTAGCAAGCCCTTCAGCAATCCTAGCTTTCACCAAAAGTACAAGAGAGCCGGATTTTTATCGAAAAAATGTGATTTTTCCTGTTTCTTATTTTATTAATTATTTAACCTCACTATTTTCAGATAAATCTCATACAAATTATCATTTAATTTGTGAGCAAAAACCTCGAAGATAAACCTAAGATAAAAAACTCATAAAAAACTCATAAAAAACTCATAGCTGAAAAATATTGCGCCTGCATGGTTCAACCTGTAGGTACACGGCTAAGTTAACCCGCCATAGCCAAGGGGAACTACCCACCTGCTCAATGCCAGGATTAAATCAACAAATAGGACGCTTACCCGGATTCACTGCATGGATATACTCACTGCCTGATTCGAGCGATCCTCGTTTGTAAGCTGCTTCTGCTGGCTGACCCCATCCCAACTGCAAAACTATTTCCAGGAAATTTTTATTCTCACACTTGCAGAGGCTAGCCCATTCGGTTGTTTGAGCGATTCTGTCCACATCAGCTGGCATAATCAGCCGGTAGTCTTGGCCGTTGTTAACACTCAAGTACAACTCCATCCCAGCTGTTACTTCCTGCCAGAATGCAAGTATAGAAACCTTGATTGCTTTGAGCGTCTTTAGGTCACTCGGCAGAGCAATCAGCTGGGAGTCTACTTCTGGATAGCGCAAAGTCTTACCGAAGAGTGCTATCTGCCGCCAGATTATGCCTGAAACCCCCTGTTCCCTCTGGTAGCGGTGAACAACACTTTTAAAGTCTTGATAAGCGGTGAAACTTTGAACGCCGTCGGTTTTTAGATACTTGTCAATTAAAGGGTTGCCAGAAGCCTGAACCCTCAAGTTCAGACGCTCCCCCTGGAGGCAGGCTCGGCGCTCAGCCTCCAAGATTTGGATTAACTCCTGTGTAGTGTAGTCCTTTGACATAGAAACACCACGCTTGTCGCTGTTACAGACTGTTGTCCGCCTAACCCAAAAGTTCTCTTCTGGTCAAGCAGGTCTCCACTGGACTCTCCCCAAGCTGGGGACTCCCAAACAGTGTAATGTAACACCTTGACCCTTGAGTGTTTTTAACTGACTTTCAACTAACTTTTTAATGATTTTTTTCTGATTTTTCCCCCTTGTCAAAGTTTTACTGGGTATGTAAGGCTTGAAAAAGGCTAATGGTAGTGAGTTTTAACGCCACATAAATCACTCAAATCCTTGTCAGCACTCAGTCAAAGGTTTGAGTAATTCATTAGCTTGTTCACCGATTTATTTAGGCTGGGAATATTCTCTATAAATTTGGTTTTAACCAGGTTAATTAGAAGTTGTTTCTTAACCACAAATTAAGATGACTGTAGGGCTGGTAAAGCAAAGGATACAGCAGATTGAGTCAGCTGTAGTATCTTCTACCCCAAGCTCGCCGTAAAAGTTACCAGGTCTGGCTTTGATTTTTTTAAACTTAGTTTACAATCGCTGATTAAAAACAGGTAATTCAAATTAAAATAAATTGTCTAAGGGGCCATGATTTTGGTGCTCCAATTTTGGAGCAGATTTAAAAATAGCAAAGGGCGTAGGTATAAATAATTTTTGATTTTCTTAATTATTAGTTAGATAAACTTCTGCTCAGGTTAGGTATTATAAAAAAGTAGACGTTTTTATGTTTCTAGAAAACATAACTCCTATTTACTGAAACAGTCGCTATTAGCTCGGATAGGTTATACGCTCTTTGGTGAAGGTGCGTTAACCTCAAAATCGCTTGAAGGACCGTGTAAACAGAAAAAAGATGGATTGCTTAGAGCGCAGCTTAATACAGAAATGGTATTAGCTGAGAGTGGGAAGTGAAGGCTTTTAAAGGTCTAGTCCGCTCATAATTCTCAACAAGCAGAGATCATAAAAGCTGAAGAGGGCGAGTAGGGTTCAAGGGTAAGGTTTGAAAATTTTTATAACTTTCGATCGCGCGATCGCTGACTTGCTTTCAAAATTAATAGAGCTGCTCAATAACACCACAAGGAGTCTAATGTTTTCCACTAATAGGCAGAAACAACAGCAACAAATTAAAACTGAACTAGCCGTTGAGATCTTGCTATTTGCTACAGAGCAACTAGTCGAAGTCATGCAAGAGATAGAAGGGTACGCTAACAAAACTTTACTAACTGATAAGGAGCAGAAAAATCTGCAATTAGACCTGGAAACCAGCAAGCTTATTGCCTGTGTAGCTAGGCAGAACTTGAGGAAAATAGCTCCAAGTGTTAAGGCTTCTGTCTATAAGAATATGGACGGGCTCAAGAGAGAAAAACAGATGAAGATAACTGTCTTAGGCTTGGACACCTCAGCAGACACCAGCTCTGAGGAGTTTGTGCTGAACTTGTAGCGAAAGTGTCAGCACTTAGCACACAAACATTTAATCATCTGAATGATTGAGCTCACTTTACAAGAACTTCTGAGGGCTCACCTCCAAAAATAGGTGTTCTAGAAGATTCATGTCAGTTTACTGGCTCAATTAAAGCTTTTCGTGTGCTGAGTTCGCTAACTTTTCGCAGCAGGAGGATTTTTATGCCGAAGACCAAATCAACCGAGACTAGCTCTAGTTGGGTTACTATTTACTTTGACGGCACAGCACAACCTAATCCGGGTCCTGCGGCGGCAGCTGCTGTCCTGGAGTGGGCTAACGGTGAAGAGCTAACGGTGACGGTAGGTTTGGGGGTAGCGACTAATAATGTGGCCGCATACTCAGGCTGTATAGTTGGGTTAAAGAAGGCATTGGAACTAGGCGTAGATAGTGTAATCATCACAGGCAACTCAGAGCTAGTAATTGAGCAGCTCCAGGGGCATGACGTGGTAACAGCGGTAGCAAACCTCTTACCGCTTTATTTGGAAGCGCAGGCACTCCTGGCACAGTTTGACTCCTACCAGTGCAAATGGGTACCACCTGAGCAAAACAACCGTGCAGACGTGGCGATGAAGCAGTTGTTAGCGATTAACTACGACTTGCTGGCAGTGTTACCAGAAAATCTGCCTGTCGCCGTGCCTCTAAAGGGGCTAAAAGCGAAAATTTCACGGCTAATTCGGCTGGGAAATCGGGCTGGATTCCAAGACTTTCTAGCACTGAATTCGGAACGGGATAAGTTCAGTCAGATGGACTCAAGTGCCCTGATGGCAGCAGTTCCAGCCGCAATCAGAACCGCGATCACATCAGCACTTCACCACAGTGAAGCAGAAGAGTTCGTAGCTGAGGTTTACCGTTGGTGGCTACGAGGATTACCCTTGCCTCTGGCTTGGCGAAAGGCGAGAGTAGATAGCGAAGTTGGGGTCAATGCTATGCGCAGAAGAACTTGAAAGCAACTGCTTATAACTAGATGGGAAAATCAGCATCTTGCGTGACCGAAAACGGGGTGTGGGGTGTGGGGCGTGGAAGAAGAGGGCGCTTGACAACCGGAGCGGATTAACTCATGCGAGCAAAGATACGGGATACAGAGATTTACTTTGATGTTGAAGGCTCCGGCTTAGTGGTGGATGGACCTCGGATGCGGGAGAAACCAGTGGCTTTCGTAATTCACGGTGGACCTGGTGCCGATCACACTTCGTATAAACCCACCATTTCTCCCCTCAGCCATAAGATGCAACTTGTCTATTTTGACCATCGCGGTCAGGGACGGTCGGCGCGTGGACCAAAGGAAACCTATACCTTAGAAAATAATGTCGAGGATATGGAGGCACTACGCCAATATCTCGGTCTAGATAAAATCGTGGTCCTCGGCTCTTCCTACGGTGGCATGGTTGCCCTTTCCTACGCGGTTCGCTATCCCCAGAATATCTCTCATCTGATCGTCATCGCCACGGTGGCAGATTCCCGCTTTCTTACGCGGGCAAAGGAGATTCTAGCAGAACGGGGAACTGAGGAACAAAAGGTAGTCGCTGAGCGACTCTGGAACGGCACCTTCGAGAATGAGGAACAACTGCGCCAGTACTTTCAAGTGATGATGCCGATGTACTC
>CAXUIG010000155.1:0-15258 GCA_964250845.1 uncultured bacterium
GTATTTGCTGAGGTATCCAAGCCTTCTCTAATTCCTCAAACCTGAATCCTTACAGTCTAGAACCTAATTTCTTGTTCAGGTAGGGATACAGCTTACCCGCGTGTCCATCGCCGAGGTCGCATGGGTCGTTACAGCTATTCCACGAAATACCTATTCTTCAAAATCAGAGATTCAGATGCACGATTTAGTGATTCGACTTATTTAAGGCGATCGCTGCCTTGAAACAATCCTTTTAAAGGAGCGCTCAAAGTGACAAAAAGTGCATCACTATCCAGTGCCTGGCTTGAAAGGCGTTACTTTTCCTGCATCATTAATCAACGTGACGGAGCCTGGAGCCAAAGATTTC
Source organism: uncultured bacterium (assembly GCA_964250845.1). GTDB lineage: Bacteria > Cyanobacteriota > Cyanobacteriia > Cyanobacteriales > Chroococcidiopsidaceae > CAXUIG01. The sequence continues at coordinate 347 of CAXUIG010000155.1, forward strand.
AGCAAACTGCTAATCTGAGTGATTAACGGCAGCAGGTAATCCGGGCGCGTACTCAAGCTATCCAACACCACAACCTGTAACGTAAGACAACGAAAATTCTGTTGATATGGCAAGTTCTTATCCGCTGTAATAAACACATCAAAGGGATATGCCTCTGCTCTGGCTAAAAGCTCTTGGTCTTTGACACCGCGCCAGCCTATGTCCTCTACATTTTGCACTAAGTATCCTGCATCCACGAGTGGTTTCTTTAGTTTCTTGGCTCAACAGATTTTCATCAAGGAGAATCAACACGGACAGTTCGCTCCTGATCCAGCATGGCTTTTGCAATCACTTCCAAAACTAGCAATACCTGAGCCTGCAAGTAGGGGAAATCTTCCAGGAATTCGGCTAAGCCTGCTTCACCTTCGAGGTAGTAAAAAAAGGTTTGTAATGGAACTCGCGTTCCAACAAAGACTGGAGTTCCACTCATAATTTCTGGATCGGAGTGAATAATTTGTCGAGCACGTAAATATGATTGAATGTCCATCGTACTGGTATTCTCATCTAGTGGCAGTTCGGAGTTTAGTCTCATTGTAGCCATTGGTATTGGTGATGCGAGCATCACCACCACAAATACCAGGAGTTTTCTCGATTCCTTGCCAAATATTACCCAAGCTCTGAGAGATCAAAGGTCACAAACGTCATATTAGTGTCGATACACTTGGATTGCTGCTGATGGTGGAACCGTTTCAATCTGATGCCTCATAGTTGACTAAAGTAGCATACGTTTCGACTGAGTTTATTTTGAAGCCCAACCTGTGATAAAGTTTCAAAGCGCGTGTAAAAGTTCGATTTGTCCCGATAAAGAAGTACCTGCTTGGCTCTCCAAAGTGTTCCTTAAGCTTCTGCATGCAGCGAATAGTCAAGAATCTGCCAAGACCCTTTCCATAGAATTCAGGCAATATTGCCAACTCTTCAACAGACATTTCGTTGCCCCAAATGCGTCCATAGCAAGAGCCGACTATTTCCCCGTTCAACTCAACTCCGACCCAAGTTTTTACAGCATCCTTCTGTTGTTGAGCGTCAGTTAACTGCCACTTGCGAAATTCTCTTTCATGCGCTTGCCTTTCGGGTAATAAACTATCTTGATGCACGGCGTAAGCTTTGTTGTATAAGTCAATAAACTCTGGTAGCCTATTTTCATTAAACGATATTTCATTGATGTTATTCGGTAGCTCAGTCAGCTCGAGTTGAGTCACCAGCTCTTGGTTCGCAGTCATTATCACTCTGGGTTCCATATCGAACCCAAGTTCAGGTAATAGCCCTGCATAGTACGCATTATGCGACGGAACTTGTTCAGTTATTCTAATGAAAAGTTTCTTCTCAGTATTAGCTTTGATAAACTCGGATTTTATCTGCTCGATTGCTGACTTGACAATTTTGTATCTATCCGACCAAATAGAGGGAATCACATATTCAATACTCCTGATTCCATAAGCATTAATTAAAGTACGAATAAAAACAGTTTTACCCAGCGCGTTTTCAATCGAATAAACTGTATCATCGTAGGGTAATTCAAATTCCTTGATGAATGCCTCAATTTGCTCAGGAGTGAAGCCAAGTATTGGAAATATCTCGTTGACTGTTTGTTTGAATTGCTCTAGATGCTCTGGATATTCATCTTTTCCAATTATATTAATGCTCATGTTTCCTCTAAGAAAGCGGAAAAAAATAGATTCTAGTAGCTTTTAATACATAACCTTAACAAATTTTATCCACTCGGATTATAAAAATATTGGGACTACGGCAGTGACCGAGAACGGGATGTGGAAGAAGGGGTTGCAGGTTCCCGCGCTTGATCGCGTTGACTATAACCCTGAGAAAAGGCAAAACGCTCTGTTATCCAAAGAACTATAATTAAAATTCTTGCTCGTATGCTACGATGAAATATAATCCGCCATTCATTGGAATTACCACCGCCGGTCAGGGTGAGACGCGCCTGTTTTGTCTGCGGAGCGAATATGTAGAAGCGGTAAGGTTAGCGGGTGGAGTGCCCATCCTGCTGCCGCCGGGAGAAACTGAAGAGAGTGCTTTGCTCTTAGAACGGGTGGATGGTCTGCTCTTCTCTGGCGGGGGTGATATCGACCCGTCTGTCTATAACGGCTCCCCGCATTCGACGATTTACAACGTAGACGCAAAGCGCGATCGCTATGAGCTAGCCCTGGCGAAGCGGGCTCTTGGTACAAATATACCAATGTTGGGGATCTGTCGCGGCTTAGAAATCCTGGTGGTGGCGAGTGGCGGCTCTCTTGTATCCCATGTGCCAGATGAATTTGGTGAAGCAACAAAGCACCGAGCCCATCAGTCTCTTCCAACTGAGCATAGCGTTCAGATTGCCTATAGTAGTAGGCTTGCCAAGCTGATGGGGACAACAGAGGCAACGATTGTTTCTTGGCATCATCAAGCGGCTAGCACAGTACCGCTGGGGTGGCGTGTCACAGCACAAGCACCCGATGGCGTAATTGAAGCGCTAGAGCATGAACATCATCCCTGGGCGATCGCACTCCAATGGCATCCAGAACTCGCTATCAACGACACAGCATCGCAGCGAATCTTCCGAGCCTTTGTGGAAGCAGCACAGACCCGAAGACAAGGTGGAGGTGTCGCCACTATGTTGATTGATTAATAGTTTATTATTAATCGCTACGAATTTAGGTAAGGAAATAAGATGAATTGAATCGATATCAGAATATGGTAAACAAATATAATTACGTCAGATGCTCTAAGTGTGGTTACGATTGTAACGCTTCGAACCTAAAAGAGTGCGAAATTTGCCGACATAAATTGGGCAAGGGACTCTCACTATCACCTTTAATCGGGATTGGAATATTCCTCCTGACCACCCTAGGTGCAAGCTATTTTTTGTTAAGAGACAGGCTAGCTCCAACAGCAAGTCATCTGAATTCTGTGGTTACAGCCTCATCCTCTATTACTCCGTCTTCAGCTCCACAAACAAGTGCGCCTGCTCCAGGTAAGTTTTACCTCATTTCCTCGGCGAACCCTGAGCTTTACAAGACCTTAGCTCAAATCCCCAATGTCCCTCAGGGTACATTTAACTATGGGGGGTCAACCACCTTCGCGCCTCTGCGTTCTGACAATGTAATCTCAAGCTTGAATCAAGCCCATCCCGAGTTCAAGTTGCGTTACACTGAACCAGTTTGGAAAAAACCTGGCTCTGGTTCAGGAATCAAGATGCTACTCGATGGGCAACTTAGCTTTTCTCAGTCTTCTCGACCTGTAAAAGATACTGAGTTTGCTCAGGCTAACCAACGTGGGTTGAAACTGGAGCAAGTCCCTGTTGCAATTGACGGCATTGTCTTCTACGTCAATCCCGAGCTGTCCATGCCTGGTTTAACCTTATCCCAAGTGCGAGATATTTTTACTGGGAAAATCAAAAACTGGCAAGAACTTGGCGGTCCCGACCTTAAGATTACTCCATTCAGCCGCAATGCTAACGCTAGCGGAACCGTAGATTTTTTGATTGAAGATGTATTGGAACAAGCTTTCGGCCCAGCAGTACAAGAAGTCCAAGATACCACACAGAGCATCCGAGAAGTTGCTTTGACTCCTGGGGGAATTGGCTATGCTACAGCTGCCGAAGTAATTGGCCAAAAAACGATCCATCCTCTCGCGCTTGCCAAAGATACTACTCAAGGCTTTATTTCTCCTTTTGCTGGAGGTAGTCTCGCCGCTTTGAACAAGAGTGCTTTTGCAGATGGTTCTTACCCTCTGACTAGAAGGCTGTTTGTTGTGATCAAACGGGATGGCAGACTTGATGAACAAGCAGGTGTCGCTTATAGTAATATGCTATTAAGTAACGAAGGGCAAAAACTAATTGAAAAAGCAGGCTTTGTGCCTCTTCACTAGCCTATTTTTCAATTGGGAGCTGAAAAATATCAAGCTGTAAATTTTTCAAAAGAGCGTATGTATTCAGGAAAATTGCAATTCGACTGGGAGCAATCTTCGCAGGCTATTGCACTCATCAGCTTGGACGGTAAGGGAGAGGAAAGCTTCTCGCTAGTGCGTCGCCTCGTTTCCGAAGCTAGTGCTACCTACCCGCAGTTGTTGCAATTGCGTTTTATGAACATCACCCTACCGGACTCAAGGCTGGAGAACTGGAGCTACTGGCTGGCAGCGGAGGTGGTTGGGCAGTGGCGTGACCTGCCGGTGGAGGACGACTTTCTAGCAGCGATCGTCAATGAACTAAGGCTAAGCAGTGCTGAAAGTAGAACCTCCCTCCTTGATGCTTTGGACCAGACGGCTACGGACACCCCGCTCACCTTACAACTGACTATGCGTTTCCAGTCGCTGCGCGAGCGGCAGCGTCAACAGAAGCTTGCGCCCTCCCACTGGCAAAAATGGTTGGAGCAGGAAGTTGCCGGACTTGCCGAGTGGTTTAACCAGTTATCCCCGGTAGATTCTGGGCTGTCCCAGTTCCCAACGGAAGAAAGCGGTTGTTTAGCGCAGTTACAGTCCAACCTGCTGGCACTGCGCTCAAAGGTTCAGCACCAGTTACAAGATTGTTTTGTTCACCTGCAGCGGTCAGGATCGCGCACGTTCCTAAGATGTTTGGGCTCTTTAGGTGAGGCTTTGGATAGTATCCGTGCCGACTATGAGACGCAACGGCAGGATCACCTGCGACGAGAAAGCTCAGCCTGGCGGGCTTACTACACTTTAAGTGCGCCGCTTGAAGAGCGAAAATGGAGGTGGTTTAGTCAGGGTCGCCTAGACTGGGAAGCGGTCCTGCGTGCCCTTGCCACGGCCTACGACTTTAAACTTAGGGCAGAAATGTATACTCAGGTCGCTCAACTGGTAGGTGAACTTGCACAGCAGACGCGCCTATACGCCGCCTTGGTCATGCGGGAGGATGCAATGCTAGCCAACCTGCAGGACTGGTTTACTGAGCGTGGCTCGGTTGAGCCGCTATTTGTACCCTTATTGAAGCACTCCCTAGCAGAGCAGGTTAATCCAGCGCAATTACGTAGTGAACTCGAAAGCTGCGTGAGCCGCACCTTTGACCAGTGGGATGCTTTAGAGTCAACCCAAAGTGCGACCCTATGTGAACAAATCCTGGCACGGACACGGCCTTTGTGCCTGGAGGTGTATGCCGAGTGCTGCCGCTGCTTATTGAACCTGGATCTCCCAGACAGCCAAACCCAAATGACTAGAACGGCTCAATCGCCAGCGTCTGCTCTGCTAACCACGATGAAGCCCAATCTAGAAAAACGGGTGAGCTTGCAAGTGCATAACGCGAATATCCGAGATGCCCTGGCGCTGCTGGGTCGGGTGAGCGGGGAGAAGGTGGTTGCCGACGACTCGATCAGCGGCACAGTTTCGCTCGCACTCGACGATGTTTCCGTTACAGAGGCCCTAGACGCGCTGATGGTGAATGGCCACCTCACCTACAATAAAAATGGGGATGTCTACACCTTTAGTCAACTGCCCAGTGTAGATTCTCCCGCAACGGCAATACCTAAACTGAATCAGGCTAACCCGCAAGCGAGGGAAATTGCTCTGAATGCCGAGAACTGAGGCTTGGTTTATTCCTGATTGCGGACTACTGAGACTGCAAGCTCTATCATCCACTCAGGGTAAAACCTTTCTCAGAGCATCGAGATTGCTAGTCTTGCCTCGGTCATGCTTATAGTTAACTACCGCGTCTTTCACGAAGAAAGTGCTGATCACCCCCAGTAAACTAACCACGACTAGGGTCAAGAGCAAAATGTACTTATAGTCAGCTAACCGTAAGTGTAAACTAAGTATTTTTTTGACTTTGAGTGTTCCATCTGGTTTGATCTGGCTGTGCAAAACTTGTTCTACCATAGCTTGCTGTGGCTGAAAACGGCTTGGTAGCAGGGGAGTGACCAACTCGAGTAGATTGTTCCTCAAACGAGGATTGTGAGCTTTATTCAATTCCCAAGTCAACCAGAGGAGCGGCGTCGCCGCACCCTCAGGCTTTAGAGTTGAACCAGCTTTTGTGCGGGCAACAGGTATGAATGAGTAGAAGATTTGATAATTAGCTTTCACAGCATCAAGGCGGGAGGTGAGCGGTTGCAGAGCGGATTCCAGCTGCTGGCGGCTAAGTCTACTGGGTTTGAGCAGATCGCACTTGGTGAGGATCAGTGCGAAGGCATACTTTGAACCATTTAGGCAGAACAAGTTGGCAATTGCCATTACTTGTTTGATGCTATTCTCAAGCACTTGTAGGTAGGTGTTATTGTGCATCAGCGCATAGGCATCAATAAATACACAGCAACCGTGCGAATTGAACGCCATTGTTTGAAACTCAATATTACTAAGGTTGCAGTACTCACCAGGAATGTCTAGCCAGCGAAAATTGCATAGGGTTCTGGTATTAGGCAGACTTTGATGCTTCAGCTTCAGGCTGAAGTCGAAATTCGTGACTTTTATAGTAGCGGGTGGATACTGACCAGTTTGGACAATGTAGTTGAGAATATGTTCAAGTTTTTCCTGCGCCTGATCCTGGCAGTCCAACCATAACGGCTGATAAGCGTCTATCTGACTATCTGAATGTAATTCTGCATAGCTACCGGCTAGAAAGACTGTCTTGCCCACTGTTCTGTGACCAATGCTTAGCAGAGTAAATGTTTGTGTATTAGTCTTAAACATGTACTGATTTATTGTATTGATGGACAAAATACCAGGTTGCACCAATATAGTTTTCAATCTTCTATAGAGCGATCGCCATTGTTATTCCTAAAAAAAATACATTACGATAGTACTGCAATTATTAAATAATTTAGCCGCTCTGAAGTAACCTTAACTGCATAAAAGTCATAAAAAAAGTCACAAAAAAAGTCGTATTCAACTAGATGCAAGTCATTTAATATGACAAATTTCATCCCGAGTAAGACGTAAATTGTTGGATATAAAAGCTTCTAAGTAGGTAGGCGAGAACAAACATGACTATGTAAAGTCGTATTAAGCAATTAGCCAGAACGAAAATTATAGCGCTAATAAAATGTAATGACCCAGGACAAGCATAATTTTTTTATGGATTTGCACCTAGGCCAACTTGTCTACACCAGCTTTCCTGGGGTGGGACTTAGAATACTTGCTAGTGCGCAGGTACCTATGGAGATCCAGCAAGCCTTCATCCAAAGTGTGGTTTTCCAGCACTGGAATTCCTACAATCCGCCGAGGTCTGGATACCGGGCTGTTTACTTACATCAGGTAACCCCAGAATACAGCCTATTTGGCTGGTTATATAACGACGGGGCGGACGACGTGGGTCGCCCTCATGTACCTTATTTCATCTGCTACTACCTAGGAAAACCACTGCTTGATTTCCAAATCGAAATTATTTTCACCTGCTTGCACCAGGGACCAGTAGCACTGATAGACCGGCACAGCCTATATGCTTCCCTAGAAACAATGGTGGTTCCAGACTTGTGGAGCTACCAAAGCGCGCGCCCTGGAGTGGAGATACCCTTAAGTGTCCGTAAGCACATCCGCATTGCCCTGAAGCAAGGAAAATTGCTGAATCTGTTCGTCCCAGTTAACGAACAGGAGATGGTAACCCTGAACAAGCAGACCTACGAGCAGCAGATAGCCAAATCGTTTTACTTTTACAAGCGTTACATTATCGAGGGCATTGAGACGGATGTAGCGGCCCTAAATGAAAATATACAATCAATTGAAGCTCGAATTCCTCAGCAAACAAAAGTGGATTGCTCTAATCAGTCAATCATTATTTGTGCTTGCTGGTTGGCGGAATCTTCTTGACCTGGATCGCAGTGGTAAACTTAACATGGGACGCGAGCGCTCCAAATCTGAGCTACCGACCAAAATTTGTCTAGTGTGTCAACGCCCATCGTCGCTTTGATGTTCCACTCATTACCTAAGATTGACTTTAACTTACGTATTTTGCCAGCACTTTCAATCAGGAGAAGTTTCATTTTGCTGCAAGCGTACAACTAATAGCCTGTTTCTCAACGGACTCAGCGACAGTTCTGCAATTTACTAAACTTTCTTGTTCAAGTTGAGTTCGTGCCAACGCCAATGCTTCAACAGCATTATTTAAATTTCTTTCATCTTTAATCACCTTGCTCAGACGTTGTAAATAAGCTTCGAGATACTTAATACGTAAGTGTGGCTTATCGCTTGCACGCTGGAGAAAAGGAAGATCCACTTCAACCATAAAGCGGATCGCTAGCATCGGGATGGGGCTGCGAAGTGGACGGAAATTTTGGTTGCGCAGCCCTGGGCTTTCATTACGCTTATGAAATTCACCTAGCATGAGTCCCGCCTCAACAAAGAAAGGCTTAAGTTCTTGTTGGACACCATCAATAAGTTTGAAAGCCTCCTCTGTACGGACATCAGGAAAGATCAGCAATATTGCTTTGTTAAGGGCGGCTTCTCCGGTTTGGGGTTCTATTTCAAGGAATATATCTCGGTAGGATCTAACAATCTCTTCAATTTTTTTATGCTCCAAATGTGAAGACCGAATAACTCTCATTCGGATAGCGTTTAGCTGTAGGGCGCTTGGCACAAAAGGGCAAACAGGACCAGATCTACCTAAATCAGGGTGAGGTTTTCCCAAAAAATTTCTGACCCACTCCATGGTCTCAATTAAGTAGGGAAGGTCTTGTTGCATCTGGACAAGCTCAACAGGTGTATAGAGTTGCATTGCTCTCGAACCTTGATTAGGGTATGTATGAAGTCTTGTTTAAGGAGGAGTCCAACCGGTGTACCATGAGGCTAATCATTCCAAGCCCACAAAAGCTTCGCTCTAGGCTTTTGTTTAGCCAACGCTAATTAGTTAAAGAACTAGCAATGATTTCGAACTCATGTTGAACTGAATTTTACTGTTATCTAAGCAGGCGTTTAATTTTTCAGCTAAGACTTGTACGTTAGGTTGGCTCCACATACTATCGTGATTACCAGGAACCTCGTGGATCTCTAATCCTCCAGCAAGCAGACTACCCCAGCCAAATTGGGAATCAATTCCCCTCAATTGTGCATCATCAGGCTGATAAGTGGTTCGGAAGAGGATTGCCCGACCAGAGTAGACTTGAGGTACATAATCTTGTACAGCCCGTTTTACAGCCTGCTCGTGAACTTCGTGTACAGCCTGTTTAACAGGCTGTACGTGAGCTGCGGATTGTAAAGGTGATTTGGGCCTATTATGCGAGTAAAACTTGTAGTCCAACCACTCCTTAAATGAGCTTAATTTCTGTTTCAGTTCAAGTCCTAATAATTTCCTCAGATGCCTAGAGGCCACAATATGGAATGGTAATGGTTTGAAATACTTCGGTCCCCAGGCATCAAACAAGGCCAACATAGCCACTTTCTCACCTTGGGCGTGGAGCTGTTGAGCGATCTCGAAAGCCACCTGACCTCCAACACACCAACCTCCGATATAATAAGGCCCCTGAGGCTGGAGAGTACGTATTTCCCTGATATAGTCAGCCGCCATGTCTTCAATTCGAGTGTGGGGAGCCTGTTTTCCATCCAGACCCTGTCCTTGTAGCCCATAAAATGGTTGATCCGGACCCAGATAACATGCCAAATCGTAGTAATACCAGACATCGCCCCAAAGTGCATGTACGCAGAACAAAGGCGGTTTAGAACCGTTGGGTTGAATTGCCACCAGCGAGGACCAAGGCGTTGACCATTCTGACTGGAGCAGGCTAGCCTGTTGCTCAACTGTCGGTGCCTCGAAGAGGGTAGCCATAGGCAGATTTTTGCCAAATACCTCCCCAATTTGGGCAAACAAGCGCCCGGCTAGCAGCGAGTGCCCTCCCAGTTCAAAGAAATTGTCCCTCACTCCAATCGGTTGAATGCCCAGAACCTTTGACCAAATCTTCGTCAACTCGAGTTCCAGCGGATCTTGGGGGGGTACTACGGCTTTTTCTGGAGCGGTGCGTTTCTGGTCGGGTGGCGGGAGTGTCAGACGGTCTACCTTGCCATTCGGTGTCAGCGGTAGGGCGTCAAGCACTATGAAGGCGGAAGGCACCATATAGTCGGGCAGCTTCTGAACAAGCAAACGGCGCAGTTCATCGATTGTGGGTGCCTGCTCCTGCTTGAGCACGACATATGCCACTAGGCGCTTGTCACCGGGTATATCCTCCCGAGCCATAACTACACTCTGCCGTACGCCGGGTGTTGACGAGAGCGCTACCTCAATTTCCTCCAACTCAATCCGGAAGCCTCGGAGCTTCACTTGGTGGTCGATGCGACCAATGAACTCGATGTTCCCGTCCGGCAAGTAACGGGCTAGGTCCCCGGTCTTATACAGGCGCGCACCCGGCTCGCTGCTGTTGGGGTTGGGAATGAACTTCTCGGCGGTCACATCGGGACGGTTGAGATACCCTCGGGCAAGACCAATACCGCCAATGTGCACTTCGCCTGGCACACCGACAACAACAGGCTGGTTCTCGGAGTCCAGTATATGGATTTGCGTGTTGGCAATGGGACGACCAATGGGAGCAAAAAGGTGATCAGTTCCGCGCTTACAGGTCCAGAAGGTAGCATCAATGGAAGCTTCAGTCGGACCGTAGGCATTGTGCAAGACATTGTCCAAGTTCAGACGGGCAAAGAAGTTTTCAATAAGTTCGACCGGCAGAGCTTCGCCGCCGCAGGTGACGTGCCTTAGGGACTTACAAGCATCGAGTCCCTTTTCCTCCAGCAACAAGCGGAGCATCGAAGGCACCAGGGCGATTACAGTGATCTGCTGGGTGCCTATCAGGTTGACGAGGTAAGTACTATCCTTATGTCCACCTGGGCGAGCCATGAATAACTGCGCTCCGAACGACAACGGCCAGAATATCTGCCAGACCGAGGGGTCGAAGCTAAAAGAAATTGTCTGTAAAACTCGGTCCACCTCGGTTAGTGGAAAGGTAGCCTGCCTCCAGCACAGTTGATTGCAGATGCCACGGTGCGAAATCATCACACCCTTGGGCTGCCCTGTAGAACCGGAGGTGTAAATTGCGTAAACCAGGTTGCTGGCTGTCGCCCCACAGACCGGATTCTCAAGGCTATTCTGGGCAATGACTTCCCAATCTGAGTCCAGACAAACCACTTGCGCCCCATGGGCTGGTAAGCTCTCTAACAATTGCTCTTGGGTCAGCATGACGCTCGCCTGGGTATCCGACAAGATGAAGGCTAACCGCTCTTTGGGATATGCTGGATCAATGGGTACATAAGCTCCTCCAGCCTTGAGAATTCCCAGCAGCCCCACCACCATTGACAGCGATCGCTCCAGACAAATGCCAACGAGTAACTCAGGACCAACCCCCAGATCACGCAGGTGGTGCGCCAGCTGATTCGCCCTCTGGTTCAACTGCCGATAGGTGAGTTGCTTGTTTTCAAATACCACAGCAACGGCGTCAGGCGTCCGCTCTACCTGAGCCTCAAACATAGTATGGATGCACGATACATCTGAGTCATCTGTTTGGGTGTCACTCCACACCCCTCGCATTTGAGATTGCATAACAAAAACACTTTGTATGAGTAGCAAAATGAACGAAAGTGTCAGAACTGAGGGTGGTGTTGCAAAAACTAAGGCTGCCTCTCAAGAATACCGATACTCTGCTTGAGGCAGTCTATACGAGAGGGTCGCCATGTTTTGCAACCATACTAACATTTTGCGGCAAAAAAAAGTATGGTTCTGAGTAGCGTAATTTATCTCGTGGTAGGAAAATAGCCTAGCACCTTAGCTAGCTGGCACGCACTCTTTGCTGTTATGATTCAGATAACACTTAGTCTTGTGGGTGGTTTTGTTAATGTTTTCACCATGTTCTCATATGGTGTTATAAAAGTTTTTATTCAATGCTGCCACTGCTTGCTGTAAAATAAGTATGGGCATCATTATCAACATATCTACAACCCCGGCATAATCTAAATCTTATTAATTTTAAACTTTGACTTAATATGGCTTGGAGTCACTGAATTAGAGTATTCACAAAAAGATATCCCTAGGATTATATTAACTTTGGTAGTTTTTCAACTATCTCTTGCGGGAGATAATGTAAAGCTCTGCCTTGCCATCCTCTTTTTCCTTGGTACTGCAGCATTCCGCAGTAGAGGTTTCCTTTATGAATATGCCAACCCCAGTTGGTGGAAATTAACTCATATTCATATAATATCCGAGTCAGGTAAGGCGTAAATTGCTTAAATTTATGATTAATTTTCATGATATTTTATGAATTCAACTTCTGCTTTTGGTCTCTGTAACCTACTGTAGGGATAAACCGGGGAAATAACAAGACCTTTCCTATATAAGTTGCTTTGATTATATATAACAAAGGCTTAGAAGGCATTTTTGAAAAGTCTGTATCAGGCACTAGCCATTGACCGCGACCAGCTTCGCGTTGAGCGCTTGGCCGGTAGGCAAGAAACAGACTTACCGAGGAAATATATTTAAGTGTTAACTATTTTTAGTGTGACTTTTATAAGACTTTTTGCTGATCTTTTGCTGATTTTTTCTGATTGTCAAAGTGGTTCTGGATAGATAAGCTTTATAAAAGCTACGTTACTGCTATTCCTTAGACAGAAAAGTTGGTCAAATCCTTGACTGTGGCTGGTCAAGGATTTTTTATGAGATTACCTGCTAGATAAATGCCTAGAAGCTCAGCTTAATCCCTCCCTGGCCCCAGAGAACAGAGGTGTCTCAACTGTCCCAGCCAGGGCAAATGTCTAGATTAATTACGGTTAAAATCAAAAAAACTCTAATGAAACTAGACACAATCCGAGGCAGGGAACAACTGACAGGCTGGATCTTGCTCCTACCGGCATTACTGCTACTGGTGCTGGTATTTGCCTACCCAATTGGACGCGCTTTCTGGTTGAGTCTGTTCACCAAAAATTTGGGAACTCACTTGCAGCCGGTCTATTCCGGCCTGGATAATTATGGGCGGATGGCGTTCGATGGGCGCTTCTGGCAAAGCCTAGAGAACACCACGCTGTTTACAGCGGTGTCAGTCTTCCTGGAATTGGTGCTGGGGATAGGCATTGCCCTAGTGCTGAATCAATCGTTTCGAGGACGCGGTGCGGTGCGAACCATTGCCATCCTCCCTTGGGCTTTGCCAACAGCCCTCATCGCTCTGGCTTGGGCTTGGATTTTTAATGACCAGTACGGCGTTTGGAACGATATTCTGCGGCGCTTGGGACTGATTCACACCGGCATTAACTGGCTGGGAGAGCCAACGCTGGCGATGATGGCAGTGATTGCAGCGGAGGTTTGGAAAACGACGCCGTTTATCAGCATCCTGCTGTTGGCTGGTTTGCAATCGATTCCATCTGACCTGTACGAAGCCCATGCAATTGACGGAGCCAGTTCCTGGCAAAGTTTTCTAAGAATCACACTGCCTTTGCTGATGCCACAAATTTTGATTGCTCTGTTGTTCCGGCTTGCTCAGGCTTTCGGTGTGTTTGACTTGGTAGCAGTAATGACCGGCGGTGGGCCAGCTGGTGCAACGGAGACGGTTTCACTGTATGTTTACGCTACAGTGATGCGATATCTGGATTTTGGCTACGGGGCAGCGCTAGTGGTGGTGACGTTTTTGTTGCTGGTGGCAGCGGTGGCGATCGCGTTCTTCTTACTATCGAAAGCACGCGCTTATTCGGCAGGAGCGAACTAGAAGATGACTGAATTGTCCTCAACCAACCAACCGGCTCGATTTACTAGGGTTTCCCTGCGGCAAATTCTCCTACCAATGGCTGTCCTGCTAATCGTGGTATTTTGCTTGGCACCAGTGCTATGGCAGCTGCTGACATCAATCAAAGTGAATGCAGATATTTCTGCCGTTCCCAATGTCTACATTCCCAGTCGCTACACCCTAGACCACTACATCGATCTGTTTGGCCGCCGTCCCTTTCATCTCTACATATTCAATAGCGCTTTTGTTTCCATTACCTCCACTGCGCTGTGTTTAGGACTAGGTGCACCAGCTGCCTACGCTCTAGCACGGTTGCGGATTTGGGGGGAACAAGTCATCCTCGCTATTGTGCTGATTGTGACGCTGTTCCCCTACATTCTGCTGTTTTTGGGACTGTTAGAAATTGTCCAGGCACTGCGACTGGGCAATAACTACTTGGCGCTGATTATTCCCTACACCGCCATCAACTTGCCCCTGACGATTTTGGTCCTACGGAGTTTCTTCCAACAACTGCCAAATGATTTGGAAGATGCCGCCAAGGTAGACGGCTACAACACCCTACAGATGTTGCTACAAATCGTCCTGCCGATGACCGTCCCAGCGCTGGTGACAACGGGAATTCTTACCTTTATCTTTGCCTGGAATGAATTTATCTTTGCCCTCACCTTTATGACCCGTGAATCCCTCAAGACTATTCCAGTTGCAGCTGCCCAGCTAGGTGGTGCATCGGTGTTTGAAATCCCCTATGGTGCGATCGCCGCCGCCACAGTGCTAGGGACATTGCCCCTAGTGTTGCTGGTGCTGTTGTTCCAACGCCGGATTGTCCAAGGTCTAACAGCTGGGGCTGTTAAAGGTTAGGTAAAACTCTAAGGAAGCTCGTAGGCACCTAGGGTGCAAGGATTTTTGCGAGTCTGCCCCCGCTGGTCAGTTGTCGGACAATTATTTTGCCCTTGGTTAGCCGCAGGGCTGTTCGATGCAGGAGCTGTGGTGAGAGTTGGGCCTCCATTATTTTGAAGGGGTCCGAGCAGCGGATTTGCTTCTATAACTCCATCCGAACACAGAGCGCTGGGGTCATCGGAGCCACCCCCCTGCCGGATAACAGGATACTGAAGATTGCCTCCCAGATTACCGAGCTTCTGAGTGCAACTGATTGGATTGTAGGCATTACCTACAATATTGTTAGCAATGATTGTGTTTTGGAGTTTTGAATAACTGGCTCAGAGAATACGGATAATAGACATGACAAATTGA
>CAXUIG010000156.1:0-15195 GCA_964250845.1 uncultured bacterium
ATTCCTTTCTACCATGTTTTTGACCCCGAGATAATATTTCGGACAAGTCTATTGACATTGCCAGAGTAAATTTATATTTAAAATAATCTATTTCTACTTAATTTTTTTAAGCTTTATTTTTTTTTTGTCTGCCGTTGGTAGAGTAGAAAAACATAATAGTTTTTAACACATAGCGGGTAATTTTACTTAAGTAACTTTGCGGGAAAATTCAAATGGGCAAAACTTATCAGTGAAATTTTGCTTGGACAAAAGTCAGTAAAAATCCCGTTGTAAACACAGCAGAGGCAAAGTTAAATTTATTTTGTGGCTTTGATTTGTAAAGCCAATGTACAAATTCCGCTTTAAGGGCGATTCATCTTTGAAATGAAGTGTTTAAGTTGTTTATCTATCAACGCCTCCTACACTTGTGTATTGCACAATTTAGCCTTTATTTAATTGTCCCCACTCACTGGGGAAAGTAATTGAATCAAAACACCTCCACCGCCCGTAGCGGCAGATCTTCCCCGGCGGCAACTAGGAAGACACTGTCACGACGCGCGGCTAGGAGGTGTAGTAACTACACGGTTGCTACCCCGCTCCCGCGCTCAAAACTTGGTGCGGCAGAGCAACATGCTGCTAATCGCTGATTGACAACCAACTCATTTAAACTTTAGAGGAACAAGATGCAACTTCAACGAAGACTGCTGCGCTTCGCCCTGTCTACAGCCACTATTGTAAGCACTCTGGTAGCGCCAATGTTGAACAGGCTGACTCCCGCTGTCCAAGCCCAAGTCGCTCCAGGGACTCAACTCTACTTTAACGACTTTGAGAATGGGACTGCGAGTGGCTGGATACCCAACGGCGGAAGTTGGAATATATGTCAGTCACCGGGGAGTAGTAAAGCATACTGCCATGCAAGTCCAGGAGATAACTTCTCGTTAACAGGCAACTCCAGTTGGAGCGACTATTCTGTGCAAGGCTACGTTAACCTTGCAAATGATAACGATGGGATCAGCTTGCTCGGACGAGTGCAGAGTCCTTCTCAACTTTATGCACTCCAGCTGAGGAAGGATCCGAATACGGGAGTTAAAAAGTGGTGGATATGGAAAAATAACGGTGGAAATTGGACAGCTCTTGCCTCAGGTAACTACAACTATGCCGCCAATACCTATTACCTGATGCGGTTAGACATGCAAGGTAGTAACTTAACTGCATCTATTTCAACAGATTTTGGAAATACGTTCCAAACCCTCGGTGGAGCGAGTGATAGCAGCTATGCGACGGGGATGATAGGCGTAGAATCATTCGGTTCAGGCGGCGACAGTTTTGACCAGATTAAAGTCACAGCTATCTCCTCCGGACGCGATAAGTGGCTCTGGCCTTTTGCATCTACATCTATATGGAATATGCCCATCGGGTCGGGAGCGGTTTACACACCAGCGAATATTCAATCAGTGCCTTTTGTCGGGGCGGATCAGGAATACTTCTACAAGCTCAACGCCAGCGATCCTCTCCGTCCAGTGTATGGCCCTGGTAGTTTTGGTCCAGGGCGTTGTACAGGGACGCAATCTGTGAACATATCACTACCTGTACCTGATAATTTGATTGTTCCAGATGCCACGAGTACTCCATACTCTACACCCAACAATGCTTCAGCCTTTCTCATGCCCGATGGTCAAACACTTGAGCAATTTGAACCACTAGCACGCTGTACAGCAGGAGGGTCGGTTTATGGGTGGCGTAACCCTTGGGGTGGCATCAGTATCTATGGTGATGGGATCAAAGGCACGCACTTCGGTTCTGGCCTTTCTTCGATTGGTGGCTCGATTCGCCTAGGTGAACTTACGAACAATCAACCGATCAGCCACGCCTTAAAACTTGATATCTGGGGGCAAAAATACCTTTACTACTCTGCTGCTGTGCCAGGGTATCGTTGGCCTGCCTACATCGCTGACGCGAATGCAGCTAATCAATATCAAGGCACTAATCCTAAGCTAGTGCAAGGGGCTCTCCTGGCAATTCCGACTGGAACTACCGCAGCAAGTTTAAACCTGCAAACACCAGCTGGCCAAAAGCTGTTTAGTGCCTTACAAAATTACGGTACCTACATTGTTGACGATTCCGGGTGGAACGCGCACTACTTCTGCGTTGAAAAAGGAGTCTTGGAGGAGTTCAGTGCCACCTACGGCTATGGTTTCGAAACCTCAAGTGGAGCCTTGTATAATGACTATATGAAGTTACTCCAAGCGCTTCAAATCGTTGACAATAATGGACCTAACAACATTGGTGGAGGTGGTACTCCGCGGGTTCCCCTAGCGCCGCCAATCCGAAACTAACGTGCACTACAGGTGGCTTCTACGAAACGATTTGGGAATGGTGCGGTGAAGTTTGGACAAACATTTGCCAATGAGATTAACGACGTCCACAGGTCTTTGTTCGGCCTGCTCCAGCAATTATAAATTCGGGTAGTTAGCATGTATTGCTAGTGATTGTTGGAGTTGAATCGTCGAGCATGAAATCAATCAGATGTTGCCAAGAGTCAAAGAGGAGATACTTCGTCAGGGTGAGAATGTCCTGAAAAAAGCCCTTACGGGTGCCCCGTTGCTGGCGAATCCGCTGATAAGCCTGATCCACCAAGTGCAAGAGCGTGTGAAACAAGAACGCCAGGAGGTTCAGGGTGAGCAAGGTCATGGCGAGATGCACTTGACCATGACCAAAGCTATGTTCCAGGTGATAGCCCTTGGTTTTGAGCACATTGTGGTTTTCATTTTCACTTTTCCAACGCGACCGAGCGGCGGTGACAATCTCGGCAACGTTCCCATCGTCAATGGGATGTAAGGTCACAAAGGCGTTGTGATAGAGTTGCAGGCCATTGGACTCGCGCAGCACTGTGACCTCACACCAATTAACCATGAGGGCAGGTTGACTCTCCCGCAGGGGAATCCCGTTGACATAGCGGTACTGGCGTTGTTCATACTCCCGCCCTGTCCAATAGCGCTCCGGGCGCGAGTTCACCTCACCAATGGTGTCCAGATAGGTCAACCACTCATATAAGGCCGGATGGGAGGTAGGCAAACACACAAAAATGAAATTGAAGTGATGGTCTACGCAGTCCTGACACATCGGTTGACGACTGTAGAGGTCATCGCCTAGCAGGGTGATTCCCCCCTGGGGAAACAGGCTCTCATAGGTCGTGATCCAACGCTTAGCGGCGGCGATTTCACTATCCTGTTTATCAGCACCGTCTTGGGGGCGAATGAACTCAGGCATCAGGCTAATCACATGCTCCTGCTCAGGGGCGACGATCACCGGCAGAATCCCACTGTGGTGGTAGCTAACCAAGCCCGTTTTATGGGTGCGATGGGAACACTGCCAACAGTGAATCCTCTCTGATAAGAAGTACTCCGTCCCATCCAATCCAACCAACAGTTGCCCATCGAGCACCTCATAGGATTTCAGCATTCCCTGAGACCGCAGCGCCTGATACACCCAGATAAAAATGGGCACGAGGTGCCTGACCGCGACCATTCTTGACAAGTTAAGGTGGTGTTTAATTTGTCAATAAGTAATCTTACTCAAGAATTCTGGAGGTGTCTGTGACACAGAAGAAAACTGGACAATTGGCACTTGGGGAATAGGAAAAGGTGACAAATCAATTTTCTGTACGTTTTTTCGCAGGGGTTTAACGACATCTAAATCTCGGTTTTCTTTGGCAGCAAAATATGAAACTGGGTCAGTGGCCTTCCCTTTGTCATAGGCAACACCGAAGTGATATAAACCTCGATATAGCATCAAAGAGAGAAATCCGGTCAAATGGTAGTGCTAGTTCTTCGGCAACAGCATCGCCTAAATCGACTAAAACAGCATAGAATAGCCAAGTTGCCCACACCTGTAACTTCACACCATTGATTGAGCCTGTCCAGATGTAACTTAAGCCGAGTAACTGTTTGACTGTGTGGAAGGCTTCTTCAATTCGCCAGCGGCGGCGATATAAGTCAGCTACAACGTAGGGAGGCAAAATCACGGGGTCAAGGACAGAAGTTATATAGGAATACCAAGTTTTTCCATAACGAATCTCAACTAAGCGTAATGTCAGAATTGGAGTACCATTATGACCAGTGCCCAGTTTAATCAGTTGGTCTCGGACATCATGTTGGGACGTGAAGACCTGCACCGCTTTGATAGTGGCTCCAGCTTTGAGGCGAGTGATGAAGTCAACCTGTTGGCTAATTAGAGTTGCAAAAAACTGAAAATGGTAAAAGCCGTAGGTCTTGTAATAACAAGGTTTTAGCTCTGACCAAGGAAAGTAAATCTGCATCACTATTAGTCTCAGATGCTCTCTTGTTTGGTGTGAAACCAGATTTCTACAGGCAAGCGGGTAACCAGATCAATTACGGTACAGATTTGGCCGGCCAATTGCCCTCGGGGGACATCCTCTAAGCTTTTAAGTTGGCGGAACAACGCTGTCTTTTGTAGAACCGTCAACCACCCAAATTCGTTCAAAATGCTTGAGGGTAAATTTCATACTATTGGGCAAGGGACGCCGCTCTCGTTGTCGCCAATTCTCTTGTAATTGCGGCAGTAAATCTTTAAACCACGACGCCAAATAGTTCTGCGGGAAACGTCAAAAATCGTTCTGAAAGTGCTTGTTGGGAGACTTTAGTAGTTTGACACCACAGTAAGTTTTCTCTTGCAAGCAAGCGAGTTAACTCCTGCACGCCCGGAACTTGCCGCCATAAAAGGGTCAATACTGCTGCCACCATTAGTGACAGGTTCAGTATGCGTTCGCGTAACCCCAGTTGGCGATAGTAGCCTTGTTGCGCGAAGATTGCCGGTGTTAGTAAAGCTTCAAGCTGGTTAGCGATCGCCTCATTATTTGGGCTAGGAGTATTGTGGCGCTTTACGTGGTCGGGATTTCGGTGTTTCCGTTTGGGCATGGTGTCAATCATCCTCCTCAATGGTTAGTTTGACACCTCAACCCGCCCTAAATATTTAAGCAAAATTACTTATTGACAAATGCAGCTATTTCTTAACCTGTCACGAATGGACCGCGACTCCGTCCAGGATGTTTTTGATTTGATTCGTCGTCGGGATCTCAACCAACCCAAACAGCCGCTGGGCGTTATTTTGCCCCTGTCGGCTTTGCATGTGACGTTGATGGTCTAAAAATGACGGGCATTGCATGTAGAACACCGAAAATGCACCCAGAATGATATCCCGCAAGCTGTAGCGCATGGCATTACTTGGCTGACGAGGATCTGGTATCGTCTCAATCAGCCGATGGAGATAGCCGAGCAGCACTGCAAAACTGAGACGTTGTTCTTCCACGCTGATACCTCTGACCGCTTCAGCCTATTTTCATGGCCCGCCTAAGCGACTGTCAAATTTTGAATTTACAATTGCTGGGCCTGCTCAGTTAAGTTGACAGTAGCGCTCACTGGTGTATAATGATTTAGAATCTGTGTTGCACAATAAAACATTGTCTGTGGCCTGTTTACTCTGGAGCCTATAACAGCGGAACAAAAAACGGCGTTAAGGTGAAGTAATCTGCGTCTGAAAACTTTTGGTACCTCTTTTTATTTGCAGCCTAAATGCTGGAATGCTTTGGTTACGCAGTTTTAGGTTTTTATACGTCCTGAAAGATGAGTCTTTTACATAATACCGAGTAGAATTTTAGCAATTTTACAGGAATACTAAAGGCCAAATGCCAACTATATCGATCATTATTCCTACCTACAATGCTGAACTCACCATTGTAGAAACAATCAAATCGGTTCAGCAACAAACTTTCTCTGATTTTGAACTGATTGTAATTGATGATGGCTCAAGAGACCGAACTTTAGAGTTAATCGATAGTATTGCAGATCAGCGCATAAGGCTTTTCTCTTATGAAAATGGTGGAGTGGTAGTGGCTCGCAATCGTGGCATCTCTCATGCAACTGGAGAGTTTATTGCCTTTCTCGATCATGATGACTTGTGGACACCAGATAAGTTGGAGCTACAACTTGCAGCTTTGCAACAGCATCAAGAGGCAGGTGTTGCTTATAGCTGGAGTCTTTTTTTCACGGATGAAAAAAGAGAATCCTTTTATGCAGATGAGCCTATATTCTTTGAGGGTAATGTTTATGAGCAATTCTTAGTTAAGAATTTTATTATTAGCGCATCAAATCCTTTAATCCGTAAACAAGCGATTGAATCTGTAGGGGAGTTGGATACTTCAGTGCCAGGTGCTGATGATTGGGATTACTGGATACGGCTGGCAGCTCAGTGCCGTTTTGTTGTAGTTCCAAAACCACAGCTTCTCTATCGTCAATCTTCACAGGCACAGTCGTGCAATGTTGAAATGATGGAGAAAAGTATTCTTCTTGTCATTGAAAAAGCATTTCAGTCGGCCCCACTGGAACTGCAATACCTTAAAAATAAGAGCCTATCTTACGCATATAATTACTTAGCAGGTATGTACTTATATCGTAGCACTGATGCTGACAAGGTTAAACGGGCTGGTCAAAAATTGCAAATTGCAATCCGCCTGTATCCAAAGACTTTGCTAGACAAAAAGACTCAACGTTTTGTCAGAAAATGGCTAGTGATGCGATTAATTTCTCCTAATGTTGCTAAGCGCTTTACCCGAACATTCCAATAATATAGGATCACATCCATAAATAGACTTGTCCAGATGCTGCTCCCGACAAAATGTACAGGTGTTACTTTAGTAGCTTATTCTTAAGTACCTTGTAGTATTCTTGCATCTAGCATATCTAAAATTCTACTATCTTGCCCTGGTTCAAACTTTCTAGCAAAGTGAATATTGTCCTTGAGCAATAGTGAATAATCTTCAACTGTGAGTGTACGAGGGCGGCTGCTGTCTGGAGAGTTGAGAAAATCAATGTAGCGTTTAGATTCATTACAAAGATTAAATAATCCACTGTTAACTAAAACGGTTTGGATAAAAGACTCATTGGGACACACCGTTTTCTTATAGTATTCAACTAAATCAGGGTTTTGCTTTGAGAATTCATACAAAAATTGAACACATTTGTTAGAAAGAGTATGGTAGTAAGAACCTCTATAACATAAGAAATTGTTATGAAACGGAGTTGAAGAAACAGCAATTCCTACCATTATACAGTCGAAGCCCGAAATAATTTTCATAAAGCGCTGACAATTATTAATGTAATACTGTATACGGTAGTAGATTTTGTCATGTAGGTGTTTCCCGTATATATGTATACCTGAGCGCCAATATTGAAACAAATAGCGGGTACGGCCTTCATCAGCGGGCCAAAGATTATGCTCGGATTCAGAAAATGCATCATCATACTCTAGAAAGCCATCATACTTAGTTTCGGCAAGAAATTTTTCAATCCGAGGTAGTGGCTGGGTGGGATAATCTTGACCAGAAAGATTAATCAGCCAATCGAACTTAGTATTGTGGCTAAGAAGCCAGTCAACAGCATCGAGATAGCCTTGAATCATAGAAAAATCTCCTCGTCCGCCTTTACCTCTAAGTCTAAGTAAATCAACTTCTGGTAAATCTTGTAGGGGCGCTATGTCTAAATTAGAGACCGTGAAGTCATGACTTATCAAAATGTGAGATTCTGGACTTGATTTTTTAATGGTTCGGACAAGCCTGTAGATCTGCGCCGGATTCTTAAATGTTTGGATAAAATAGAGAACTTTCATAGAAGTTAGCCTCCAAATAAAAAGTTAGCAAGAGTTGTTTATTTTTTACTACCTTGTAGTATTCTTGCATCTAGCATATCTAGAAGCCTGCTGTCCTGAGCTGGATCAACCTTTGTAGCAAAGTGATAACTGCCATTAGTTATTGTTAAATAATCTTTCTGGGTGAGTATCCGGGGACGACCAAAATCGCGATTTATATAGCTTTCATGAAAAGCAATGTAACGCTGTTTATCATTGCTAATTTCAAAAACATTACTTTTTATTAAAAAATTTTGTACAAAAAAAATCATCAAGTACAAATATTTTCTTATAAAAACTAATTAAGCCTGAATTTTTACTTTTTGTGCTATTTGGTCTGTGCCGAGCTGTCTCTAAATTATTGCTGCCTTAGCCATCCTCCTAGCCTTGCCTGAATGCTCCTCCGATGACGGTCTTCTAGAACAGTCATCCACAATGAAGTTGATAGAACAGCGCCACACGCTACTGCGGTAGCTGCAAGTACAGCCCAGTAGGAATTTATTCCTAACAGGAAAAGAATTTTCTTGGCTGACCAAGACAAGCCTAGACAGCATACTAAGACAGTAGCCCACAAACCAACTACCTGACGCAAATAAACTCTAAAGTTGAGCTTCAGGCGCACCATTGGTCTGTAGACGGCATACCAATTGTTTGTCAGCATCTGTGCCAACATTGTTCCCATTGCCACCCCAAGTAATCCCAGTGGTTTAATCAAAACCCAGGTGAAAACTAGATTGAGAAGACCTGCAGTTAAGGCCGAAGGCGCGTACTTTTCATCCTCAGTTGCTCGCGAACTGCTTGTAAGAATCACATGTTGCGTCTCTAGGGTAAGCATAATGCCAAAAATCAATAAAACATTATGACCAACAAAGTTACCCTTACCCAACCACAAATCAATCAATTCTCCGCCTGCTACCATCAAAAACGCTACTCCTGCTGCCATGATGGACAACCCTATTCGTGCATTACGTAGCGTCATCTGCTGAACCGCACCTAGGGCTCCAGCTTGCCATGCCTGACTAATAAAAACTGATGAAGAGCTTGCAAAAGTAAAAGCTACTACAGAAAGATTAGCTACCAATGTATACCCAGCTTGATAACTTGGAAGGTTCTGAGCTCCCTTGAATAGAGTAATAAAATAGGCATCTGTGCGTAGACATAGAAACGCTCCTAGATCAGTCAGCCACCAATATAAGGATGGCTTTACCAGTGCTTTGGCATACTGAGCATTCCACTTGCCCTGAACACTAAATAATTCAGAACAACGCCAGCGCATAATTTTTAAAAATATAAAGCGTTGAATTAAGCCAGCAACCAAAGAGATTGTAGCCAATGCTAACAGCCCACCCCCCAATAGGACTGCTACGATATTAGTGAGGATGGTTAGGATAGCTATCACCATCGCAATCAAACTATCCCAACCTACATACCCCATTCCAGCTAGCCAGCAGTCAAAGTAAGATACCCAAACTCCCACTGCGTAACCAGCGCACATTAGTGTCCAAGCCCAGAAAACTGTCTGAGGAGATACTTCACTCAACTTAATTTGATTGATTAAGCCGTAACCAGAGCCCCAGGCAATAAAGAAAACCATCACTGCCAACCATTGCAAAACGACCCTACCTGTAACTACCAAATCTCCAATATGTTGCTTACTCTCCTCTGTTAGCTCTATTCCTGGTTCAGAGCCACTTTTCCCCTTTGCCAAAGCAATGTGCCGCGTCAAAGTCGGCGTAATTCCCAGGCTCAGCAGTCCTAAAAAAGATTGGCTGTTACCCAGTAAATACCATAGTCCAAGTTCCTCCTTTCCCATGAAACGGAAGAGAGTCGGAGTCAAAAAAAGGGCTGACATAACTATCGACACGCGACTTAGCCAGGAAATAGTAACGGCAAAAGCAATTCGTTTAGAAGCTGACATACTTCATTATGAATTGGATGGACGGGCAACGATGGCAAACTGTAAATAGCGCATATCTTCAATTTGTTTAAATGAAAGCCTATTGAGGAAGCTAAATTTGCGTGATGGGGTGGGATGGATGCCTTCGATACACTCAACACAGTAGCCCAAAGTATTAAAAGTTGACAGGATACTGCGTTGGGTAAAAAAACGTAAGTGTGTTCGGTCTAGGATGCCGCTATCAGTGTACTGCCAGTTCTTGTGAACGAGTAAGTCCCACATGGTGTGAAAATAGCGGACATTGGGAATGGAGGCGACGACCACACCCCCGTTTCGCAGCAGTTCTTTACAATACAGTAGTGCGGCGAAGGGATCGACCAAGTGTTCCAAAACATCATTAAAAATAATGCAATCGAAACTGTGGATAGGCAGACTCAAACTGCTATCAAATCCTGCACATATGACATGATCTAGCCTCTGAGAAGCGACTGCAGCAGCACGCTCATTCAGTTCAATACCCCATACCTCAACAGGACGCGTATCCTTCAAAAGCTGACCGAAACCACCACAGGCGCAGCCAACATCTAGGATTCTGCGTGAATTCTGCGTAACGAACCGGAGCATTTCCTGATTTACATACTCAAAGTAGTTGAAGTCTTTCTTTTGGTACTCGCGGACTATAACATTTTCGCTATCCATGTGACTCTCTTACTTAAAGACATATCAAAACTATCAGCAAGAACAATACTTTGAAGCTCTAATGATCGCCAAAATACATAAAACTGATTGATTCAAGCACTAACTATAAAGTTCTTTGCGGCTCTCCTGTACTTTTGGTAAAACAGCCGAGTTTAATGATAGTTTCCTAGAACAAATCAACAGCATTGTTGCATAAGAATTTGAGCATTCATCAGCATTGCTTATCACTACAACTCCAAGAGAGCCTTCTTTGCCACTCCGGCAGAGCGAGTCCAAACGTATTAGACAACTTATAATTGTTCAATAAGGAGTAAGGTGGCTGTTTCGCTAGTGATATACCCCGCTCTTGCTAGCTATAAAACCAGACATTCTCTGTATAGCCTGAGATAGAATTTGTGCTGTAGCTTCAGCAATCATTCTGCTGCAAGTTGATACCCCAATTTGGTCATCTACAACCTTTATTTCTTCACGTTCTGTCGCTAACTTCAGCATCGACAGTAAAAAAAATACCGCGTAGCCGATAGACCAAACTTGTACGTACAATCAAATGTGGCGCGCCCACTGCTTGAATTGCCTGCTCACATCCTATTGTTGTTACACTTGTCAGTAGAATTCTCATGCAAACACCTGTGCTTTCATCAGCAACTTACCAGCTCGATCCTTAGCCGACAGGACTGGCTCACTTTCGAGCGGCCAAGCGATCGCTAAGTCAGGATCGTTCCATTGGATACAACGCTCATGCTGCGGCGCATAGTAGTCTGTAGTTTTGTACAGAAACTCAGCGTATTCAGATAGCACCAAAAAACCGTGGGCAAAACCTGCTGGCACCCAGAGTTGCTGTTTGTTCTCGGAACTTAAATGCACACCAATCCATTGACCAAGCGTCTTGGAGTCTTTTCTCAAATCCACAGCCACATCAAACACTGAACCCACGACAACTCGAACGAGTTTTCCTTGAGGCTGATTAATCTGGTAGTGCAAACCACGCAACACATTTTTTGCAGAACGAGAGTGATTATCTTGTACGAAGTTCCCTACTATGCCTGCCTTTTCTAATAAGGCTTTCGAGTTATAACTTTCATAAAAGAAACCGCGCTCATCCCCGAAAACCTGCGGCTCAATTAATAGCACATCGGGAATTTCCATCTGTATAATCTTCATAGCCTTACCCTTCTTGCTTGAGAAAATTCCTGCTCTAGCCTACCTGCTGCTACAGTCCCATTATTCTCCTGTACCGGAGCAGGGTGAGCATGATCATTTAGGCTCTCTAGCAGGTAACGACCATAGCTACTTTTAGCCATGGGTTCAGCCAGGTGACGAAGCTGAGAGTCGTCAATATATCCTAAACGGTAAGCGATCTCTTCAATGCAAGCTATCTTTAGTCCCTGTCGTTGTTCTAGAATCTGAATAAAATTGGCCGCTTGATGCAGGGATTCATGTGTACCAGTATCTAGCCAGGCATATCCTCGACCTAAGACTTCCACGCGCAGTTTACCTTGACGTAGATAAACTAAATTCAAATCGATAATTTCCAACTCATTTCGAGCAGAAGGCTTGAGACTAGCAGCAATCTCCACCACTTGGTCATCATAAAAGTAGATACCAGGTACAGCGTATTTGGACTTGGGATTTATGGGTTTTTCCTCTATACTAATTGCTCGTCCTTGTGCGTCAAATTCAATCACTCCGTAGTGTTGAGGCTCTGTTACCTGATAGCCGAATACCAACCCTCCCTCGCGGAGGGTGGCAGCACGGGCAAGCACTTCACTTAAACCGTGTCCATAAAAGATGTTGTCTCCCAAAATCAAGCATACTGGCGAATTACCAATAAAATCTTTGCCCAGGATAAAGGCTTGTGCTAATCCCTCTGGCTTAGGTTGCTCAACATAACTAAACTTCAGACCCCACTGACTACCATCCTTTAATAGTCGCTGAAACTGAGGCAGATCACAAGGCGTAGAAATAATTAAGATCTCACGAATCCCAGCCAACATTAATACAGACAAGGGATAGTATATCATAGGCTTGTCGTAAACAGACATTAGTTGTTTACTGACAACATGGGTTAAAGGATAAAGACGTGTACCAGAGCCACCAGCTAGAATGATCCCTTTCATTTTGTAATCCTCACACGGCATAAATTACCAATAGTCTTATAACTAAGCTTTCCTATTATCATAGTTTTGTTTTAGCCAGTTTTGGTATGCGCCTGAGCGCACTTTTTCTACCCAAGCAGAGTTATTGAGATACCACTGAACTGTTTTCAGTAAACCACTGTCAAAGTTTGACTGAGGTTGCCAGCCTAAATCGCGGCAGATTTTGCTAGAGTCAATTGCATACCGCTGATCATGGCCAGGACGGTCCTTCACAAACGTAATCAAAGCAGAGTGTTGAAAATCAGATTTAGGGAATAAATCATCGAGAATGGCACAAATTTTCTCAACCACTGCCAAGTTTGCTTGTTCATTATATCCACCAATATTATAAGTTTCACCAATATGGCCTTGGCTCAGAACTAGGTATAAGGCATCGCAGTGATCAGCCACGTAAAGCCAATCTCGTATATTTTGACCATCACCATATATTGGTAGAGGGTTTCCATCTAAAGCATTGAGAATAGTCAGAGGAATCAGTTTCTCAGGAAACTGGTGAGGGCCATAGTTGTTCGAGCAATTTGTTGTTAAAGTGGGTAGGCCATAGGTATTATAGTAGGCTCGCACCAAATGGTCAGCTCCTGCCTTAGAGGCAGCATAGGGACTATTGGGTGCGTATGGGGTATCTTCTCGGAATGGTGGGTCTTTTGGGCTCAGTGAGCCGTATACTTCATCAGTAGATACATGCAAAAAGCGGAACTGAGCTTTTTTGTGTGATGATAGTTTTTGCCAATAGAGCAAACTTGCTTCCAGTAGTTTAAATGTTCCTACTATATTAGTCTGGATAAAGTCTGCCGGACTAAGGATTGAACGGTCAACATGACTTTCAGCAGCGAAATTTATAATTGCGTCTGGCTGATATTGATCTAGTAGATAACGTACTAACTCTGAATTTCCAATATCTCCTTGGACAAAATGATAGTTGGTATCACCTTGGAGCTCTGCTAAAGATTGTAGACTGCTGGCATAAGTCAGCTTATCTAGATTAACTATATTAGCCCATTCTGCATTTCTAGCTTGAAGGACAAAATTAGCACCAATAAAGCCCGCTCCGCCTGTCACTAGTAAATTTTGCATATTTTTCAACGCCGAAAAACCGGCTCTCCAGTTACCAGGATTCGCTTTTGCACTAATGTCTGCTTGCTCACAGTTTGAGTTTGGCTCTTACGTTATGCAGATTTGATTAGACTTCAGTCGTACCCTGCTTGCTCCAATTCATGCTGCAAAAGTCACCCAGTTGCTTGCCAATTGCCTTACGAGTTAGATTTCAGCTTTTGATACCGGCTGGGATCTGTAAACTTTCTATGGAGCGGCGGAAGCCTTCAGCAAAAAAGACGATTGGTTTGTACCCCAACATCTTCTCTGCTTTCTGCCAAGGAAGTTTCCATTGACACTGGTGAAGCAATGCCATTTCCTGCGTCACAACGGGATGCCATTCTGTAGGTAATGTCTGAGGGGGTGCTGGCGGAGTTGATTTTGAGGTGGAAACCACTCCCTTAATTGCCTGCTTCAAACCTGGAAATCTGGACAAAACTGCATGCAGTAGTTCTGAATCCCGCACATTTTCTAAGAAACGTTCCTTCAAATTAGGAGTAAATTTGGGGCAGTCAACGTGGGGAATATTGGCAGGGTCAATACCAAGGGCTTCAGCGATCTGACGATAAAAATCTGACCATGTCACCAACTCGCGATCTCCAACTAAGAAAGCCTGCCCATCAACATCTGCTACAGTCATGGCTAAGCGAATCGCATGTACTAGGTTATCAATATAGATACTATTGCAAATGCCTTTACCTCCATTGACGAGGTAAGCGCTTCCGCTTAACAGGTCGTCAGCGAGCCCAGCAGTCCAACGAGATTGCGGTCCAAAGACAATACTAGGTCTGAGCATCACTAACTCCACAGACCCCTGCTCATTTAATTCCAGCAGTTTTCGTTCAGCTTGAACTTTGGCATTGTTATAAGCCAGGGGGTGATCATCACTTAGAAGACTGGACTCGTCGGTTCCAGGGCTAGGAGCTTGGCCATGAACAGAAGCCGTGCTTATATAAACGAGACGGCGAACTCCCGCTGACTGGGCAGCCTGGTAAGTAGAGATCACGCTTTTGCGAATGACTATAGTATTGCCCATGACTGTATGGATCACAACATCACAGTCTGTAAATGCTTTACGGAGGGCGGATTGATCCAGGGCATCGGCAATGTGACTGTCCAACTCAAACCGGGCCAGATGCCCCAGACTGGCAGCACTACGAACAATAGGCCGCACTTCATCTTTGCCTTCAAGGCATAACATCTCGACTGTTCGACTGCCGATGAATCCGCTGGCTCCGAGAACAGCAATTCTTAACATCTAGAGGTTACCTCTCTTATATTCAGCAACAATGTAGTCGCATGCGCGGAGGGTAATAGCCATCATCGTGAGTGTGGGGTTCTGATAACCTTGGGACACGAAGCATGCACCGTCAGTAATAAACAAATTCTTCACATCCCAACTTTGGTTGAATTTGTTCAGAACAGATTTTTTAGGGTCATTGCCCATGCGTGCCGTTCCGACTTCATGGATAGCCAGTCCGAGCGAGGAAAGTTCTGGGCTTTCCCGCAAGACCTCGAATCCGGCAGCTTGCACCATCTCCTTGCACGCCTCGACTTGGTCTCGTGCCATCGCGTATTCGTTGTCTGAGTGTGTGCATTCGATGTGAGCGACTGGAATAGGGCGAACGCACCTAAATTTATACACGAGAGCTAAGTGGTATCCTAGAGGAA
>CAXUIG010000157.1:0-15159 GCA_964250845.1 uncultured bacterium
GGTGTGCAGCAAGGTGCCGTTTTTGTGCCACAGTTTGACTGTCTTGTCCTCACTTGCCGATGCCAGCATCTCGCCATTGGGGCTAAAAGTAACTTCTATAACCCCAGCGTCATGATCTATCAGGGTATTCAACAAGGTGCCGTCATTCCATAGTTTGACCGTTTCGTCCATACTTGCCGTGGCGAACATCTTACCATCGGGGCTTATTGCCACTCCCAAAACCACAGACTTATGCCCTATAAGGGTATTCAACAAGGTGCCGTTTTTATTCCACAGTTTGACCGTGTTGTCTGCGCTCCCCGAAACAATCATTTCTCCATCGGGGTTGAAAGCCACTCCGATAACAGCAGCCCCAAGCCCTGTAAAAGTGTGTAGCAAGGTGCCGTCATTCCACAGTTTGACTGTGTTGTCTCCACTCGTCGTGGCAATTGTACTACCTTGAGGGCTGAAAGCTACTCTGTAAACCGCAGCTTTATGTCCTGACAAGCGGTTGTATTCAACCACTCCATAAATTGCCTGTTGTAGCACCTTGTCCACCTGAATCTCAATCTCAGTTTCTGCCTCACCTTTAGCGTTAGCCAAACCATCTGCGTTAGCGCTATAGCCATACCCGTTAAGGCTATACGTTTGGAGTTTTCGCTTCGCTTTGATTGCCTGCACCAGCGCCTCCAACCGTTTATTCGCAGCAAAAAGAGCTTCACAAGACAAGCTAACCGCTTTCAGCTCATTGAGCTGAGATTTTTGTAGTGCTGTAATCACTGCGCCTAGCAAGAGCTGTTGTAGTCTGGTTGCTTTTTTCTCTTGAGCCAGTCGGGCTTCAACTTCCTTGAGACGTTCTGCTTCCAATGCCAGTTGCACTTCTTTTCGATCTAATTCCAGGCTAGCAGCTAAAAACTGATAGTCCAAATCGCTCAAGCTTTTTCTGTGCGCCCAAGTTTGAGCATCTTTGAGGGCTTGTCCCCGCAACAGTCGGGACTCATCAGTCTGCTTTGAGGCAACCCAAGCATCGAAGGCTTGAGAGTAAGGACGCAGAAAACCGAGTTTTTTGTCTACCCATTCTCGGTTAAAAACTTCTTGATAAATCCGGTTTCTTACCTTCAAAAAAACCTGCTGTTTCACCACCAACCCAGACAGCAATAGTTCTACCTGTTCTCGAGAATCATCGGTTGGCACTTCAATTCCTTGTAATAATTGCTGATAAATGCCCAGTAATCTGCCAGCGCGTTGTTCGTTTCGACAGAGGCGATCGCGGATTGTCCTTAAATGCTCTGGCTCATCTTGAGACTCCCACCTGTGTATGATGTGTGAGCGCACCACGCTCTCCACCCAAAATGCTTCAGAACCAGAAGTAATGGTTGGCATCCCACTCCCTGGATTTTGACTTGCTCTCACTACCAGTTGACAGAGTTTTTGCGTCAGTAATGGCTGTCCTCCTGTCCAATCTAAGATTTGTCTGATAATTACGTTATCCCCTTCTTTTACCTCTAATCCTTTAGCCAATGGCTTGACTTCCTCCAATTGAAAGCCATGCACTTCTATGGCTTTGCCAATATTAAACGGGGTGCGCTTTTTATCAGAAATTAAATCTGAAGGCGTTGCCACCCCAAAAATGGCAAACGTAATGCGGTTGTATTCTGAATCAATGGCTCGTTGGTTGTAGCAAAACCGAATCAGAGCAAAAAAGTCATCTACTGGGAAATCAAGGCTAAGAATACTATCAATCTCATCAATGAATATCAACAGTCTTTCGTGTTTGAATTGAACCAGCAGTACCTCGGCAATAAACCGACTCAGTTTCTGGAGTAAAGAAATATCTTCCTGTTGTTGCCACCAGGTTTTTAAGTTGATTTGTCCTAACAGCTTGAAACCCAACCATAACTCGGCAACGACTCCCTTGTACCACTGAGTTGGAGTAATATTTTCACTGCCGATATTAGTCATATCGACAGTAGTACATTTAAACCCTTCTTGTTCCAAGCGATGTCTCGTTCTAACGAGAAGCGAGGATTTACCGATTTGCCGGGAGTTAAGGACGTAGCAAAACTCACCCCGCTTTAATGCGTCATAGAGTTCCACGTCCGCCTGCCGCTCCACATAGCTGGGAGCTTCACTGCTTAGACTGCCGCCGATTTGGTATCGATAATTAGTCATTGGTTATACATCAGCTAGAATCAATGAGCTTTTGAATCAATCCATTCGAGGGCTGCCAGCAGCAGAACACTAGTCAAGACGCCAATAAAGCTAGAATCTCGATTGTAGATCCCAATGGAATAGGTCGTCATTAGAGAACTCTCGCTGGCTCCGCCAACATCAAAATAAGTGTCACTCCAAACCCCTTCCCCTATCTTCACAGGTACGGCATACCAATCTGCTTTGGTGTAGTCAATCTCAGAAACAATGTCCTTCTTAACTATTCAGGTAGTTCGTCAAGACTTCGTAAGCGGAATCAACACTGATATCACTCTCGGAGACTTCCTCTGCTAATGCCGCCAGTGCTGCTTCAACTTCATTGATGACGAAGGGGAAAGAATCTATAAATCTAGAACACTACCCTACTAGAAAAAATGTAAAAACCAAACTTAACTCCCTTTTTCCTACCTTTCCTACTTTTTTAACTAAAATTTTTTAAAAAAACCTACTTTTATTCCTTGGTTAAAACAAATATATAATTTTATCATAACTTCTTTTAAATTATATCTAATATTATTTAGAAATATGTAATTAGCTGGTCTTAACATGCACTCTTATCATGATTCCTGGAGGACAGATATCTGCATTAATCACATTGTTGGTGTCGCTTTTTGCTGTAAGGGAAAAGTAGGAAAAGTAGGAAAATTAATTTATTTTAAATAACATGTTAAATTCCATCTTGTTTTTTCAGCGACGTAGCTATACTTAAATTAAGCGAAGAATTATCTGAGATATTAAAGTTTAGACAATGAAAAAGTTGTCAATTGCTGCTGCTGGAGCGGCGGTTATTGCTCTGAGAACTGCCACAGCATCAGATAACGAATGTGCTAGGGGGTCAACGATGGAAAATGTGGACGAGACGCTAAGAGAGGTAAATGCCATTCACGAATTTGTGGTGATGGAGCCGCGCGAGTTTAAAGAAATGCCTACAGCAATTCAAGCATTGTGCGATCGCAAATCTGTGGTGTTAAACCTGACTCGGATGGAGCCACATCAAGCGCAGCGAGCAGTGGACTTTGTCACAGGTGGCACCTACTCCATCTTGGGTCATCAACAGAGAATCGGTGAAAAGATCTTCCTGTTTACGCCCAGCTGTGTTCAAGTCAGACTCCATGCGCATACTGCAAAACTGCTTGGATGAAAATGCGTCACATTTACTTCCAAACAGTTGGTATGGAGGTCGTCCCTGCCGAACACTTGCGAGGACGCAGCAGAGATTGCTTAGCCCTGAGCCCCTTGTCCAGTGTCTGTTGTAGCATCGTTATCTGAATCAGATTCCCACAGCCTCTCCAACCGCTCAATTCGCTCGTTAGCCCCTTGTCCAGTGTTTGTCGTCGCATTGTGATCCCAAGCGTACAGCCTCTCCAACAGCTCAATTTGCTCTTGTATTACACCAGCGCGATAAATGTAATATTTGTCGTACAAAAACATCCCTAACACCAGACCACCAGGAAGGACAAAATAGATCAACACTAAAAGAATATCTGCAATTGACTTTTCCTGAGCAGAACTAAGCAGCGGTGGCACAACAGTGACAGGAGAGGATTTGTAGCTCTGTGTAGCTTTTTCTACGTTCATCTGCCGCTCCAAGCTATGGTCAACCACTGCGGCTTGAGCGGGAGCCAGCATTCCCGAAGTAGCTAAAAAGACAGTTAGAAGATTAAAAAGTTTGAATTTCATAGCTAATGCACGAGCGTATTCCGCTTCTTGATAACTGAATAGGGCTTACGCCGTCAGGGGAACAGACTTAGCTACCAACTGAAGTTGCAGGATTCCAGATTCTGCCCCAGATTTTTTGGCCAAACTGAGATCCGCCCGTCGCGCTCCTTGCGTAATTCCTGGGTAAAGTAAGCCACTAAGGTGCCTATTTTGACCTATAACCATTTTTCCATCCTCACCTAATGCACAAATTGTATTACGTATTTTGTATTCTACCATACCGTTTATCAAAAACATGCCAATATAGTTCACTTAAGCGCGACAAATGTTAAAAATCATCACCCACAAGCACTACGAACAAAGGATTTTTCTCAAACTGGGGGCGATGATTTAACCTAGCTTCATACTTGTACATCTATAAGAAGTAGTACTTTTTTATGTCTATAGTATGATTTTTACATTTATAAAGCAGTATAGAAAAGTTCAATCTACTGAAAGAAAGATTAAATAAGGGAAGCTATTAACCGGCAGGGAACTTGGCAGAATGTACCCAAAGCTACGAAAGGCAACAAAACCGACTTTAGGACTGATCTGATAATTTCTTAGCGCTGCCGTTGACTACGTTGGGCTCGCTTGCCACCCCACTCGATGGTTTTTGTAGTCTTAGTAACACTTCTAGGTAAAAGCATAACTAAACATAGTCGTTATCATCATGTACCTGGCGACGCCCTACCAAATATTCCCCTATGGCTCTAATAATTAACCCAAGCGAAGTGGCTATTGAGGAAAATCTGAAGCAATTTCTCTTAGTGCTCTCAGTTTCCTTAAGCGTGGCGACGCTCCCTAGAATCTTTAGTTGGTTTCGCCAAATCCCCTACACTTTACTTCTGGTGATTGTAGGGTTAGGTCTAGCCTCAGTGGATGTCCGACTGATTGACCTGTCGCCAGGATTGATTCTGTTTATTTTTTTACATCAACAGATAGGTCTACAAAAATCAGAGATTCAGCCGGGAAATAGTTGCGGAGTTGGTTGAATATCAAGTATCCTGCTAGCTATGTATGCTCGCTTAGAATTGGTTTGAGCGCTTTGGGTTGAACTATGAGGATCTGGCTTGCCTGCTTTGGAGTGCTGTTTGCGATCGCAGAACTCTACCAATGGCTGAAACACCTAACGCTGCCATTGCCGTTTTACATCTTAGGTGGAGCGTTTTTAGCGATCGCGTCCAACCACAACAAGCTTGTCAGCTCATCCTGGCGAGATTCAGCTGCTGAACCACCCCCGGTCATGCCTTCTATCCCTCCCTCCAACCTATCCCAGTCCACCCCAGCAGCACAACACCCTCGGCCTATTTCTTTCACGATTCGCCGCCGAGCTGAAAATCAGAATGAAACTCTTTAGAAGAAAAACTACTTTTGCGCTGTAAAGAGCGCCGTACAACCTATAACTTGAACTGAATAAGTAGAGAAATTTTCGTAAAGAGCATCCTTTAAATCTGACAGGTTATCCTGCTGGTTGTTGAAGATTCCCCTCCTGCTGTACCTGTCCATGACTTTTTTCGCGAGATAATTATATTTGACATCTTTTCCTAGAATTGTTGAGCCAAATAGAATAGCGCCTTCGTTCATAAGAGGTTTCAGGTTTTTGAACACCACCGCCTTATTGGAAATTGTTCCAGGAAGGCAATGAAGGACGTAGTTGAATCCAATCGAATCAAATTTATTAGTCTCTAAAAAAATAGGATCTAATACATTAGCTAGATGCGTCATTGGCTGGTATCGCTGAATCCGCTTGGAAGTGAATTCCAGGCTATTGGGATTCAGATCCAGCAAGGCAATCCGTGGCTTGTCAACTGGAAAGCGGCACTTGTCTAAAAAATACCCAGTTCCTACGCCTACGTCCAAATGATTTTCTGAAATATTTTCGTTGTAGAACTTTAGAATTTTCTGCCAAGAACATTCCCATAAAAATCTAGCTGATAATCCAACCTTCAGATCATATGTGGACAAAACTGACCTTTTATAAACTGCTTGTGCTAGGATTACACTATCTTGACTGGGATTTGTTTTACTCGTCACTTCTCCCCCTTTTACATTAATTATTTTCAATAATTTAATTAAAACCAGCTCAGGTTTTCACCAGTGTAGAGGTGATACTTTCCTGTCAACGACTTTTTTGCTCCTATCTGAAGAAAGTACTTTTTTCTCTGTCTAGAGTAGTGTGTTTATGTCTTAATAATAGGTATAGTAATATACAAATATCTGAAAAAAGATGAATACTAAGTTGGCGTCTAAAGTCGGGACTTGTACCCTATGGGGTGTAGAAGAACGCAACCCCACACCCCATTCTCAGTCCGCTCGGTCACACGAGTTGGGTATGGTCTATTTCCCCAGATTTCGCTTCATCCGGTCTAGCTCCTCCTGCGTTTCCCAGTGCCGAAATGTATCCTCTAATGTATCCGGCCCACCAGAAGAATTGCGACTTTGATTCCACCCAGCCGTCTCAAAGCGCTGCTCAGCTTGATAGTTGGTACGAGCCGCCTGCGTCTGGGCTGCTTTGGTTTGCACCTCCTGTCGGCGCTGCTGGATGCGACGCAGCAGTTCCTTGGCTTGTGTAATCCGTTCTTTCAGCCCTTGCATCTGTCCCCAGCGCTGATTCCCTTCGCGCAGCAGAGTTGCCTCTCGCTCTTGTGCTGGCTGAGCCAAATCGAGTCTCCCAGCCGTCTTTGCCTTTTCAACCCGGATATGCCAACGTTGGATTTCTTGAGCCGTGGAAAGAATTTCTTCCTCTGAGCGCTTTTCTTGCAGTTGGAGATCTGCAATCAGCCGTAAGGTGTCTTCCTCTTGCTCGCGCAACTGGTCTAAGAGCGCTTCTAACTCCAGATGGGGATTATTTCGCAAAAATTCTTCTAAACGGTTTTCCAGAAACCGGTTGAGATCATCAAATAAGCCCACTATAAGAACTCCAGAGCGCAGGTTTTTGACTCTATGCTAGCAATTAGCAATGTTCGCGGTACGAGAACGCAACTCCAGATAAACCAGCAACGCATTGACATCAGCTGGGTTGACCCCACCAATTCGAGCCGCTTGACCAATAGTCAGCGGTTTCACCTTGGCAAGTTTTTCCCGCGACTCTTTTGAAAGAGTATCAATCGAACAGTAATCCAGGTCTGGAGGTAGCGGGCGGTGGGCTTGACGGGTGATCTGGTCAATCTGATGCTGTTGGCGCTGGAGATAGCCAGAATATTTGATGTCAATCTCTGCACCTTCTTTCTCAGTTTGGTCGAGATTGGGGTGCGAGAGTCCGTAGCGTTCCAGGTCAACGTAGTGAAATCCAGGTCGCCGCAGCAAGTCAGCCAGGGTAATTGAACCTTTGATTACTTGCTGAGTGTCAGATGCGATCGCTTGTCCGACTAGATCATGCTCCTTCAACCTAGTCACATGGAGCCGTTCTTTTTCCGCCGCGATGTTAGCCTGTTTGTGCGTAAATAGTGAGTACCTACGGTGATCAATCAGACCCAGCTTGTGTCCCAAAGGTGTTAGGCGCTGATCGGCATTATCCGATCGCAGTAGCAACCGATACTCCGAGCGACTGGTCAGTATCCGGTATGGCTCCCGCAGGTCTTTCGTACACAGGTCATCAATCAACGTCCCGATATAGCTGTGTTCGCGGGGGAAAACAATCATTTCCTGATGCCGGACATAACGAGCGGCGTTAATCCCCGCCACAATTCCTTGGGCAGCTGCCTCTTCGTACCCGGTTGTGCCATTAATCTGCCCAGCACAGAATAGCCCCTGAATCCGCTTAGTCATCAACGTGGGGTAGCACTGGGTTGCAGGCAGGTAGTCGTATTCAACAGCGTAGGCTGGGCGGAGCATGGCGCAGTTTTCCAAACCAGGGAGCGATCGCAGCATTTGCACCTGTATTGCTTCCGGCAACCCAGTCGAAAACCCCTGGATATACAGTTCTGGAATATCCCGACCTTCCGGCTCAATAAATATCTGGTGGCTGTCCTTATCGGCAAAGCGCACAATTTTATCTTCAATGCTGGGACAGTAACGCGGTCCCTTTGCATCCACCCAGCCCCCGTAAACCGGCGACAAGTGAAGATTCTCCTGAATCAGCCGGTGAGTCTGGGCTGTTGTGCGGGTGAGATAGCAATTCATCTGCTCTCTTTCCACCCAAACATCTGGGTCAAAGCTAAACCAGCGCACGTTATCATCACCCGGCTGGGGTTCCAACTTGCTATAGTCGAGCGATCGCTTATCCACCCGTGCTGGGGTTCCAGTCTTCAGCCGCCCTGTTTCAAAGCCCAGCTGATTGAGGGTTTCCGTCAGACCCTCGGCGGCAAATTCCCCCGCCCGTCCAGCTGGCATCGACTTGTTGCCAACCCAAATGCGACCGCCGAGGAACGTCCCCGTCGTCAGCAGCACAGCTGGGGCTTGGAACCCCACACCGAAGTATGTTTCAACTCCAATCACTTCATCATTAGCACCCAGCACCAAGTCTATGACCATTGCTTCGCGGATTGTCAAGTTTTCCTGGTTCTCGACAATCCCCTTCATGACGGCGGCGTACTCCCGCTTATCCGTCTGTGCCCGCAACGCCCAAACAGCTGGCCCACGAGAGGAGTTCAACACCCGCTTTTGCAGGTAAGTGCGATCGGCGATTTTGCCAATTTCCCCGCCCAGGGCATCCACCTCATGAGCTAGTTGAGACTTGGCTGGGCCTCCCACCGCTGGGTTACAGGGTTGCCAAGCGATTTTGTCCAGGTTAAGTGTCAGCAGCAGGGTACGACAGCCCAGTCTTGCCGTCGCCAGGGCCGCTTCACAACCTGCGTGACCTGCACCGACTACTATGACATCAAAGGCATCTTGGAATTCTACTGGCGATCGCGAGGTCATGGTCTACTCTGAGCAACAGGGACGCATACTTAATCTTAGCAGTCCATAGCTTCGCGACTATTGCCTCCAATACTAGCTACAACTTCCCCAGTCTGGTTAGTATCATAGCCACCGAGTGAGGCCAACTGCTGGTGCAGCCGTCGGTGTGCCAAGGTGTCGAGCAACTGTTGAACCGGTGTTTCTTCCAAGTAATCTTTCAGAATCACCAAATCATATCGCGACCAATGCAGGGGAATAAATCCCAGCCCAAACGCAGTAGCTACCGCTTGAGTACTCACCCCCGCATCAACTAAGCCGCAGGCGACGGTCTTAGCCACCACCAAGTGGGTGTTGACAACATGCTCAAATCCTTGCACTTGGGCTTCTGGAATCTGCTGCTCACACAGTAAACGCTCCAAGAGTTGACGACTGCCAGACCCAGGTTCACGGTTAATAATTTTGATGTTAGACCCAGCCAGATCAGCAACAGTTCTCAATCCCTTGGGATTACCAGGTTTTACCAGCAGCCCCTCTTCCCAAAAGCCCAGGTTAATTAGCATCGCCACCTTGTTATTCAAAGCCTGAGCCACAAAGCTCTCATTATAGGAGCGAGTTGCCGGATTATATAGATGCATACCCGCGATATGAACCTCGCCCCTAATTAACCGTTGTAAAGCCTCCATACTGTTGGCTTCGCTCCAGTACACCCGCAAATCGGGATGCCAATTCTCGGCGACTTTCGCCCAGAGTGGAAGTACTGGGGTACAGCCGGAGATCGCCACTGTGCGGTTGATTGTTTCCGGCTTGGTCTTTAGTTTCACCTCAAAGGGAGAATCCTCTGTTCGACGCCAACCCTCACCGTCTGCCGATATCATCACGGTGCGAAATGCCTCCGACCCCAGCAGCGGATAAGCGATTAATCTTCCTCCCACCTTCGCCAAAGTCACTCTCAGGTGCTGCCCGGCTGGAACGGCTTGAGTTGGGATAGCTTCAATGTTGAAAGAGTCTGCTTCCAGCGAGAACAAATCTTCGACGGTACACCCCAGCGCAGTAGCTAAACTGAGGGCGATCGTCACTGAGGGAGCATATTTCCCGGACTCTACACCGCTAATCATCTGGCGGGAGACACCAGCCACTTTGGCCAAATCCTGTTGACTCAAGCCCAAGCGAGTTCGAAGAAGCTTGATGTTGTTGCGAAGCGAGCTTTCCGGCTTCATTACTGATTCCCCAACACACGTTTCTTATCCAAAGTAAGCATTATCAGCGTCATCTTGAGTCGCGAGTGGCTGGGTTGACACTTTGACCAGAAAATACAAATTCAGCTAACTAATCAAAACCTAATATTGTATCACCGCTTTAATCAATTTGCTTAGTGTAAATCGTGATTTGCTTCGTGATTTGAGACTCTCTGGTTTTCTGACATCGCAATATTATGCTCATTCTTAAAATATTTACGTCGCGACTCTAACGCTCGTCTTTTTAGTTTGTGAAGTTTTTCTGTATACATACTTGAGTTTTCATCTAGCCTCTTACATAGAGTTGGGCTTGTGATAAAGGATTTGGTCATAAACCCAATCCACCAGCTTCCTGACAAATTGTAAAGGGATTTTTGAACAAATACAGCATCAAAAAAGTCTAGCATAAAGTCTGCTATGCTAATCACTTTATTATATTTGTTGTCATTTTTACTGATTTCTACGCCATCATAAAAATACTGCCGAAAGTCTGGGTTTTCGATAAATATCTTATTGAGATCGGCTTGATAATTATTGAGCGGTAGAAATGCAGATGCCTTTAAATTGTGTTCCAAAAGATTAGCTTGGATTTTAAAGGTTTTTGTTTGTTCTATAAGAACTGTTATTTGACGATTAAGAAAATAAAGAGTGTAGCTGGTAACAACCACAAAAGCAATCTGAATTAATATTGAGAGAAATTCATATGTTGTTAACACTTTGAAGTTAAGCCAGTTGTTATTTACAGTTGCTAGATTATTAGTGAGATTGTTTGATGGCGTTATTTGAATTGCAAAAACCTGCCCATTCATAACCGGCAGCTTAACGTTTGAAATCAATTGAAAGTAATCCACGAAAAAAACTCTTTTTTATGATGTTTTGTTTATATAAAATAGCTAAATTAGATTTGACGTTTTATGTCAAAAATATATTGTTTGAACACAGGAGCATCCCATTTTTCCGTCGGTTTGGCGGTTCAGTTGGTTTTATTACCCCTAAAAGACGATAACAACACATTTATAACACCTCCTCTTAAACAAGCTCTCAGTTGCCGCTCTGATTGCAGTTTGTTACATCTAACTCTTGAATGCCAAAAAAAAAAGTATAATAAAATACATATCGTGATTCAGGATTAGGATATGCAAGGCAAGCGCTCGTAATGCTCTTAAAGTCCAGAAACTTGACCTTGCCCAAGGCAAAGAGGTTCACGCCGC
This sequence comes from uncultured bacterium, assembly GCA_964250845.1. Lineage (GTDB taxonomy): Bacteria > Cyanobacteriota > Cyanobacteriia > Cyanobacteriales > Chroococcidiopsidaceae > CAXUIG01. The sequence goes on from CAXUIG010000157.1 coordinate 11,177, forward strand.
CGATCAAGGCAACGGATGTGATGATTGCCGTTTGAACGCTTTGGGATTGGCTACTCCTAGGACTGACGGCAAACAGGTTCACAGCCACCCGGTTTCTCGACTAACTGGGTGGCTGAGGCTCTTGTACCCGTCAAAATGGATAAAAGCATTGCGGGAAAACAAATCATGCAAGCGAATAAGATCAGGAAAATTCGAGTAACCTACGTCATTGCCACAAATTTACGATTTAAAATATTTGAATGGATTTGCCGTGAATTAAGCAGAGAGAGGTTTGAATTATCATTTATATTACTAAATCAATCCCAAACAGAGCTGGCAGAATATTTGACAGCACAAAATTTGCCATTTTGTAGCATAAAATACTCAAGTAAATATAGCTTTAACTTGTTTGTGGCTATCTGGAAGATATACCGTTACTGTCGAAAGAATAAGATTGATATCATACATACGCATGGCGTTGATGCTTGCCTAGCTGGCTTGATAGGTGCCTGTTTTGCAGGGGTGAAAATACGTATACAAACTAGACATCATGGCGGTCCCTTTTCCTGGCCGCAGCGCGTTCCTTGGGGTGGAGTTTACGACCAGTTTAACAATTTTCTTTCTTCAAAAATTATAGCTCCTAGCCGTCAGGTCAAGGACACTCTAGTTTCATGTGATAGAGCTGCCCCAAGGAAAATCGTCCTCATGCATCATGGTTTTGATCTGGAAGCTTTTGCAAACGTCTCCGAAGAAAATGTGCAAAATATCAAATATAAATACAATATCAGAAATGTCGGCCCAGTAGTCGGCGTTGTAGCAAGATATGTAGAATATAAGGGGATTAATTACATTATCCAAGCTTTTGGGAGGTTGCTCGAAGATTATCCGTCTGCCTTTCTTATACTAGCAAATGCTCGAGGCAACTACCGTGAAGTGATTCATAGGCAACTCCAATCGATACCGAATAACAGATATGTGGAGGTTCCGTTTGACAATGATATCCAGGCGCTATACAGTCTATTCGATGTATTTGTGCATGTTCCAATTGCTCCTGAGTTAGAAGCCTTTGGACAAGTATATGTAGAAGCCCTAGCAGCAGGGATACCTTCTGTGTTTACGCCAGCAGGCATCGTGGATGAATTTGTTATTCATAATAAACATGCCTACTTAGTGGATTATCAAAACAGTAGTCAGATTTACAAAGGTATCAAAACTATTCTGGAAAACAGTTCTCTAAGGGAGTTGCTAATTAGCAATGGCTATCAAAAGGTTCAGGAAATGTTTAATCTAAAGCAGATGATAAACTCCCTTGAGGCTTTATATGTTTTGGAGTTTGAATCTCGGAGAAGTACAATAGATTGAGCAGAAACAAATGCATGAAAACAAAATAAAAAGTTAAAAAAATGTTAAATATTATTAAGGAGGATAATGAGACAATAAATTTTAACGCTTTAAGCACAGAGATTTTTAAGATTATTAAGGTTCGTGGATTCGCACACATAAAACAGCCGCTGTCGCAGAATGCTTTTGAAGCGCTTGTGTATCAACTTGGATCAATTGAACTACGCACCGACCTGGTTGTAGATCCAAAAATGAAGCAACTGCAACAAGCGAGCCGAAGCTATAATAAAATAAATCGCCCCAGTGTTTATCAAGCGGATGCATTAGCTTTTCATACAGATAGGCCAACTTTTAATCTTCTTGGATGGTATTGTGTACAACAAGATGAAGTAGATGGCGCAATACTGTTGCTAGATACAATAAACATAGGAGATTATTTTACTCCCGCCGAGATTTCGCTTTTAAGTAGAGTTAAGGTATCGTATATGATGATAAACCCTACTTCGAATGAAGAGGAAGTTTTTTATGAGCCGCTTATTTCTAAGTACAATACAACCTATCGAGTATTTTATATTCCTTGGAATTTGTCAGCTCACTATAATCGCGAACAAACTGCATTGCTTGAAAATTTTTCTGAATATGTGGCGTACAAGCAAAGAACGGAACTGTTAACAGTCAGACTTGCACCGCAAGAATGTCTTTTTATTTACAATCATCGGATGCTACATAGCAGAGGTAGACTGCCCGAAAACAGCAGAAGACATTTAATTAGATTATATATTAGAGCGCCTTTGATGAATCTGTGATTATCATTTCTATATATTGTGGACTTTATTTTTTGGAAGTCCGTAGAGCGCAGAGGGAGCTTTTACCAGACTACCACTAGTTTTTGCAACACAATCGCCTTGTCTGGGCCCCCGAATCAATCGACTCTGACGGAAGCCTTTGGTGGTTCGTCAGAACTGTTTCAGAGCTTTGGGGTGTCAAATCAGTAGCTCAAACTTTTATCACAAGGAGAAATCGATCATGCGCTACAAACTTTTAGGAAAAAGTGGACTGCGGGTATCAGAACTATGTCTGGGTACGATGACGTTTGGCGAAGATTGGGGTTGGGGCGCTTCTAAAGATGAAAGTCGGCAGATCTTTGATGCATTTGTCAATGCTGGTGGTAACTTTATTGATACCGCTAATGGATATACGGACGGTAGCAGTGAGAAAATTGTGGGGGAATTCATCGCTAGCAATCGAGACCGTTTCGTCGTGGCGACAAAGTATTCGTTTCCACTCCAAATGAATGCCCATAGTGGTAATCCGAACGGGTCGGGCAATCATCGTAAAAACATGGTGCAATCGATCGAGGGTAGCCTCAAACGACTGAATACCGATTACATTGATCTATTTTGGCTACACGCTTGGGATTTCACGACGCCGGTTGAAGAAGTGATGCGATCGCTCGATGATCTTGTCCGTCAAGGTAAAGTCCTCTACGTCGGCATTTCCGACACCCCCGCTTGGATCGTGGCAGAAGCCAATACATTAGCGCGGTGTTATGGCTGGACACCCTTTGTCGCGCTGCAAGTGGAATACAACTTGATTCAGCGCACACCAGAGCGGGATTTACTACCAATGGCAAAAGCGTTTGGGATGTCCGTAACCCCGTGGTCGCCGTTGGGCGGTGGTGTTTTAACTGGAAAATATAATCAGCCCGCGAACACTGGAGACAGCAATCGTCTCGGTGATCAAGTTCCGCAACATCAGCTTGAAATTGCCGATACTGTCGTGCAGGTAGCGAAAGACATCGGATGTAGTCCCTCGCAGCTTGCCCTCGCCTGGCTCAAGGCACGATCGGACACCATTATTCCCATTATCGGTGCAAGAAAGCTGTCGCAGTTTCAGGATAACCTCGATTGTCTCAAGGTTCAGATCACGCCTGAACAGCTACAGCGCTTGGATGAGATCAGCAAGATTGAACCGGGATTTCCCCATGATTTTCTGGCGAGCGATATGATTCGCGATCGCTTATTTGGCGGAACGTATGGTGATCTGGAACGGGTACGATGACCTGATCAGATTGCAGCTCTAATTAAAACAACTCATCAGCGGTGTGGTTCACTTTTGCAAAACCCGGTCCAAAAGAGAAATTTCTCCCTCACTCTATCACTACCCAAATTAGCGCCTCTTTGAATAAGAGTAAATACGTTTTACTCAAAAATGAATCGAGTTTAACTGAGTCACCTCTCCTCAAGTTAGGACAAGTTAAGCTGGCCTCTCCTAGGTTAGGACTCATGCATGAACTTAAAGAATAATTCCGAAATATTTTTGAAAAAGACCATGATTGGTTATCAGGTTTATTTAGTCTTGGTAAGTGGCTAAATTCAGCAGCACAGTATTTTCCCTCAAGCCAAAAAACTATCATAAGATGGCTGGCTGAGATCATTGCTTATTTTGATAACAGAACTACTAGCGGTGTAGTTGAAGGCATTAATGACAAATTAAAACTGATTAAACGGTCTGCTTATGGCTTTAGAAATTTTGATAACTTTCGAGCTAGATGTTTACTCTCTTGGCATTTTAATTGTTAATTTAGCATACCAGGTACTAAAGAGCCACGTAAGCGTTCAGGGGGGGGAAGTGGTCGCTGTGGAATTGACCCCCGGTTCTGA
>CAXUIG010000158.1:0-15152 GCA_964250845.1 uncultured bacterium
AGGAGTCTTACTTGATCTTAAGCTGCTGAAGAAATTAAGATGCGTTCGCCCTGTGGGGTGCCCAAATACTTTCGATAAGTTGCCACCCAATCCGAGTAAATCTCTCTTTGTGCCTCAGCCAGTGGCATTGAGCCATTACAGACGCGCCGGTGGAGTTCGTTTTCTAGCCTGTCTTTAGTATGTGCTCCCCACTGTCCCTCATAGGGTTGTGGCCATAAGTCGGCCATGGTGTTGTCACCGCCAAGCTCCAGGGACACAAGGTGATCTATTTCGTATGACCTTGGCTTATGGTGGGGAATCCGATAGAGGTGGTAGACCTGAAGCTTTTCCTCATGTGGGACGTTCCTCACGCTCCTTGCATAGCCAGGAACACATACTTGAGCTGCACTTACCCCAACAAAGACCGAGCCTGGAGTTAGTTCGGGGTTAGGCAGGAATGGTCTATCTTCCTTAGGCACTGAGCTTGAACTATTTGGGGATTCAGGGCTTGGGCCATTTGATGATTGGGTGTGCTGGATTTGGGCCGGTAGCGTCCAAGTGACTGTATTATGCGATCGCACCCAGAACTTATAAGCAATTATTCCTATTAAACCAATAATAATCGCTGGAGTGATGTCAACAAACCTCTGCGGTTGTGGAGTATTATTTTTCACTGCTAGTGTTCCTAAGTTCTCCTTCACTTCTTAGTCTTCGCACTACTTGGGCCTGCTGAGCAGAGTCTATCAGTGTCTATTCGAAAACTTTACCCATTATTTACTGAGTATTTATAATTACACAATAATTGACCGTAATTTTAAGTGAACCTAGATTTATGTCCACTGGACCAATCGCATGCGTCCGCTGAACCAATATCACTTGTTCGCCGGACGCATGGTACTTGTTCGCTGAACTAATATCACTTGTTCGCTGGACGCATGGTACTTGTTCGCTGAACTAATATCACTTGTTCGCTGGACGCATGGTATTCGTCCACTGAACCAATATCACTTGTTCCCCAAAACGGAGTAAAAACAATGGAAAATTTTTCCGAAAATGCTTTAGACAAAAATCAAATTTTTTTAACGAGTGAACTGGAGACAAGGTACGGTATTGGGAAGACAGCAAAAAACAGTCGCCTAAACACGCTGTATATTAAACCTGTTCGCCAAGGTAGAAACTTTGTTATTAATGCCGAGCAGTTGCAGATGATGGATGATCTAAACACCCATTTGAAAGCTGGAGGCAGAACGGAAGAATTTGTCCAGCAGCGCATAGAGTCTGGCGAAATTGTCCCGCTTCAACAGCCAAAAGGAAAGGCGATTGTACTGGTCAAGCCAGATGCCTCATTTGTGAGCGCAACACCTCAACCGCAGCAAGAGCTAATAGTAGCTGAGGAAATTGAAATTTCTGAGCAGTCAAGTCAGCAAGAATGGCTAGGGGAGCGTCAGGCCGAAAAAGGGGAACAGGTTCTTGGCGCAGACATTCAGCAAGTTAATGAGCGTGCACAGGAGCGTGCATTCAACAAGGCCGCCGCAGAGGAAACGTTGACACTGATCTATGAAGCGACTGAACAGTTCACCATCCCTGGGCTAAAAGAGAAGCTCCACAAGCACCGAGAAGACTGCAAGAAGGCTAGGCAAAAACGGTCGGATGCCAACAACGTCAACCATTTTTTTTCTCAAGCCCTGAAAATCGCACGTCAGGAACCACCTCAGGGCTAGGTAGGCTTGAGCAACTCCAGCAGGAATCAATCGCCTACCTCAAGCAGCGCTCCCATCAGCGTGAACGCTTAATCTGGCTCGCGATCGCTGTGGGATTTGCTGTAGTTAGTGTTGTCATTCCTTGGTACACCTTTGTCAGGGGTGTTGGGGTATTGTTTGTGCTATTTCATACGCTCAATTTGCTGAATTCCCGGCAGCAGAGACAGCCAGGTTCAAATGATGAAAAGCCTAGTAAACATTCACCGTCGGCAGAAGGCAGGGAGCGAGACACACCAGACACAACACCTGACAGCTCTGCGGATGAGGGCTCACAATCGTCTCCGGTAGAACCTAAAGTAAAACACTACAGAAAGTCTGAGCTGGCGCGAGTTGTTGCTTGTCTTAAGGCTGATAGCTCAATTTTGGTAGTTGGCTTCGAGGGTAGTGGCAAATCACTTTTGGTAAATGAGGTAGTTTCACACCTTAAAGCGGAAGAGTTCATAGTGCTCAAGCTAGAATTAGCCACCCCAAAGAATATGCTCAAAAGCATGGCTTCTCAGCTGATGCTTGATGATCCACAAAATGTAGATCAGCCACAGAAATCATTGAGTGCCGATCAGCTAAAGATAGAGATCGCTCACCATTTGGCTACCAATTATTCCGGGAATGATAAAGCCTTTCTAGTCATTGATGACGCAGACAGATGTGACTCTAGGTTCAGGGATTGGCTTAAAAATTTGAATCGCCTGGGTGTACCGATGTTCTTGAGTGCAACGGACCCACCCCGGACAGATATCTTCCTCAATATTCCACGGATTGAGCTGGAGCCACTGGCTGATTACTACATCCGCGAAATCATGGAGCAGAAAGCGATTGACCGTAAAGTCAATCTCCTCCCACACCAACTAGCAAGCATTCAGCAGCGGGCTGGAGGAAACCCCATGCTGGCCAAAAGAGTCATAGATGAGGAATATGCGGGCGTGGAAGCCGAGGCGGGTGATCATCACCAGTACTTTGATGGCACTCCAGTGATTCTGCTAGTGGGAATTATTTTTGTGGCGAGCCGATTCCTTGCTCATGGCTTTCATAACCCCACGTTATATGTGATCAGCGGCATAGGTAGCGCCATATTTATGGGCGTTTCACGCCTCTCTTACAACCTACCCAAGGAAAGTAGGAGAATCAAAAAATGATCGGCGCAACTCACATGCTGGTCGGGGCAATCGCGACTAGTCTAGGGCTGGGAACTTCTGACTCCGTCCTGCTTACCGTGGGTGCTCTAGCATCCCTGCTACCAGATGTCGATGTCAGTGTCAGCACTGCAGGCAAAGCTTTTCCTTGGCTCAGCAAACGGCTTGAGCGTCGCTTTGCCCATCGCAGTTGTACCCACAGTTTGATGGCATCATTAGTCCTCTTGGTCGCTTCCTACCCAATTCCGATCTTAGTTGAAGCACCCCTGGGTTTGATCCACGCCATCAATATTGGATACTTTGCTGGATACTTTGTTGACAGCTTTACCAAGTCAGGGATTGAAATATTTTGGCCCCACCCGGTGAGATTCGTCTGTCCAGGCAACAGAAATTTTAGACTCCAAACTGGTAACCCAGTTGAGTACACCATTCTGGTCGTCTTGGTGGCTCTAGCGCTCTTCGTCTTCAACATTAACGCTAATGGCGGTATGGAGGTTCAGATGAACCGAATCCTTGCTACCACTGAAGGTGTAGAGCAGCTTTACAACCAGATCGGCAATGACCACCTGATAATTGTCCATATTCAGGGGGTTCGCAACAGCGATCGCGCCCGAGTCAACGAAAACTTTTGGATTGTCCAGGCTCATGGCAAAGACTTTATAGTCCAGTCCAAGACTGGGAAGATTTACAAGGCAGGTAGCGAGCCAGATGCCCAGTTAATAACCGAGCAGATCATCGCAGATCCTGGCCCGGTGGCTACCACTGCGATCGAACCGCTCAGGCTGGAGGATCAGGAGGTAAGAGATAGCCTATCGCAGTTCAACCGCGCCGGTGCCATGGTCTTTGTCAGTGGTCGGCTAGCCATTGATGACCCTGAAGGATTGGAGTTTATAACTGACCCTAATCAGTTTCCAATCATTTGTGCTACCGGCAACTCAATCACCTTAGAAGCCGCCCCCTTAATGACTGTAAACACAATTCTGGGTGAACAGTTCGCTACAGGCCAACTTTTTATTAGGTCAATTTATGCTCAACAACAAAAAGCCGCTTCCAGCCTCAGTTCTGACGCCTAAGAAGAAGGTACAGTCCCTTAGTGCAAGCATTGATGGAATAGTTATAGGCGATGGCGTTGTCTGGAACCCGGTTTTGTTGCCCAATGGTCACGTTGTCCTGATTGGGGCTAGTGGTTCGGGCAAGACCCAGACATTGAAAGCGATCGCCTATGAACTCTCTAAGCTATTTCCAGATGTGCGAATAATTATTTTGGACTTCCATGGCGATCAGCAGCTTCCCAACGAGGTGTGCTATCCCCTGGATATGGAGTCGCCGCATGGCGTTAACCCGCTTACCATCGACTTGGATACCAAAGGCGGAGGTCCAGCACTTCAATCGATCGCAGTTGCAGCAGTCCTGAAAAAGGCACTAACAATGGGTCCTAATCAAGAAGGTTTGCTGCTAAACGTAGTTGCGCAATGCTACTCCCATAGGGGGATCAGACAAGATGACCCCACCAGCTGGAAAAAAGTGCCACCCACGTTCCAGCATATTCAGTCAGAAATTGAGGCCCGGATTGAATCTGGTTGCAAGGAATCGGTCAAGCTTCAATTGAAACTGGCGGCAACCTTCCAGTATGGAATCTTCGACCGTCCACAGCCACCTCTTGACGCTCCTGTTATCCGCTTTGATTTATCGGCGTTGGGTAAGGTGCCGGGACTAGGGGCGATCGCAGCTGAGACAATCACCAAGCAGCTAATGGACTCTCACCGGCTGATGGGCGAAATTCCAGATAAAACACCCCGGACATATTTATTTATAGACGAGGCCAAAGAAATTAAGGGGTCGCGCTCACTCGATTTAATTTTAATGGATGGCAGAAAATATGGGCTTGGTGCAGTGCTGGCATCGCAGCGAGATGCCCATATTTCAGACAACGTGATTGCCAACTCTGCAACCAAGATAGTTCTGTGCGTAGATCAAACCGAAGTGAGCAGAGTGGCCCGGCGCTTTAGGTTCGCTGATTCTCTGGTGGGAGCGCTACAGCCACTTGAGGCCCTTGTTCGTATGGGAACACAAGGACATCGTTGTAGGATAAAGCCTTATTATGACCGAGTCTTGGAATAATAGTGAGTTTTGGACTAAGACTTTTACTGGTATGGCCACTGGAGTTGGAATAATAGTACTGGTACTTGTTCGTGACCAATTCCACATCCCAGGTGAGAAGAGTGCGATCACATTAGGACAAGTACCGATGGTTGAACAATGCGCAAATTGCGTATTCCCCAGCCTAGATACTGCCTCCCCCAACATTCTGAAATTTAGCCTGTCCTTAGCCTCGCCGAATGACCTGAAGATACGGCGGGGCGACATGGTTGAAGCTGGGCAGATTATTGCAAACCGACTTGGAGAGCGTACAAGGCTTACTGCCGAGCGCAAAGCTCTGAACTTTTCGCTGGAGAAGATCCAAGGTTCGACCATCGTTACCCCGCTGATACCACTAGCAATCCCAAGCGTGGCCAAGCCACCACCAATTTCCTACGCAGAGGAAGAGGCAGCGATCGCGTCAACTGCTGTACTAGTTCAGCAGGCGCAACGTGAGTTCCAGCTACAACAGCCAAGGCTCAAGGGCAAGCCACTACAGGAGTCTAGCGCTGTGGCCTCTGCACAGGCTCTTTTCGACAAGCAGCAGCACCTGCTAGATATTCAGCACCGAAAAATTGATGCTGTGACTGGCATGAAGGATCTGCCACCAGACGTTCTTCTCCATGAGCAGGAGGTTCTGAAGCAGGAGGAATCTGATCTGGTGAAGGCAAATGCTGAATTACAACAGGCTCAGGCCAAGTTAGAAATTGGCTCAAATGAGCAAGTTGATAAACTACAGCGCCTTGCAGAAACAGTGGAAAAGGCGCAGGCTGAACATAAACTTGCCATTTCAAAATTACAGACTGCCCGCGAGCGGAGGGCCTATCGAGAGTATGAGTACAAAGTTGCCCAGGCGCGACATGCAGAAGAAAGAAATCAGGCTTTGCAAAATCACCAGAGGCAGCTAGAGGAGGCAGAGCAGCATCAGCGCGATCGCTCGTTCCAGGTCGCCCAAATCCAGGCCAAGATTAGTGAGACTGACAACAAACTTATATCCCTCAGTGTCGTCAAAAGCCCCTATTCAGGTACAATCAAGCGCATTCGGTTCACCGGACAGAATGACAAGAATCTTTCTGTGGAAGTCATCCTTCTTGTTAGTCGCGATCACACTGTATCAGACAACCCCAGTCCTCGCACGAGCCACACGACAGGTACAGCCGTCAACTCAGCAGCCCGTCAGGCACTTTGAAAATAAGAAGAAGCGTCCCATCCAGAGTACGCCAACGCCTTTGCCTGCATCCATCTCTCCTTCCACGTCTCCACTGTTAGCAACACCTTCGTCCTCACCAACACCACCAGCTGTCCCACCGACTGCATCCAAGATTTCACCCCCATCAACACCAGCAGTTATCTCACCCACTGCAGCGAACGGTTCGTCCCCCAAAACCACCGACAATACTCGTGCAAGTGCGTCTTCTGGAAAAAACGTACCACCATCAGGTACTGGTTCCGATCCGACAGATGATGACAACTCGGACGAGGAAACTGATGATTCAAAGCTGCCTAAAACCAATCCCAATCCGCTCAACCCCGCTGGCGATTCTATGGACACCCTAATTCAGCTGGGAATTAACGCTGATATCTGGCAGCAGATGCAGGGTTCATTACCATGTCTTGATGCGGACACAAAATGCATTGCGCAGCTTCAGGCGATCGCAGTTCAGAAGAATCCTCTGCTCAAAGAGATAGATTCACGGATTCAGGAAATCAATCAGAAGATCGAAGAGGCTAAAGTTGCTAATAAAAAGTCGATTAACCTCTCGGTTTTCCGCCCAGCAGCCCAAGTGTTTTTACAGCCAACCATCCCACAATACCAACCACAGCAGCATCATCATGGGGGTAGTGTACTGGGAACTCTCGCTTCAATATTTATTAATCCAGCTGGGATAATCAACCAGGTGCTGCAGGCGGTAGGGATGCCGCTGTTTGATTCAATGTTCGGTGGAAGTGACCAGAACCAAACTAGAGCGATCGCAATTTCTGACCTGTCCGTGAAGTTGGCTGAGCTTCAGCGCGGACGTGCGGAGCTGGCAGACAAGGTAAAGGAGAAAATTGCCATCGCGGTGTTTGACTTTGATGAGTCACGGCGTGAGTTCCAGATTAGCCAAGAGGTATCTAAGCGTGAGACATCCCGGATGCAGCTAGTCGAGGTAGAGTATCGCTTGGGTCAGGGCTCAAGTGAAACTTATCTTCAGCAGTTATCAAATCTTGACAAAAACCAAAGCCAGACTTGGAAAAGCTGGAGTGCAATGCGATCGCGTCTAGAACGCATAAAGCTGCTCATCGATGGAGGTTCAATTGCGCCTCCAAGCTGAGCGTTGTGTCAACTGCTGCCAGTCCTCCCGCTAAGCCGTCTCCAGTTCAGTTTTTCCTGGTCGGTTAGCTCTAATTTCAAGACTGGGGCGAGGACAAGAGAGGCGGCTGAGGTGGGTACGATCACATCTTCTGATAAGTACTGATTATGGCTGTCATCGGCGACCGATGATTGATGGCAGGCATCATCTGATTGGTCTGGTTGAGGTGCGGCGGTGACGAGTGCGGTAGCGTTGCACATAAGCGAAAATCGGCACTCACGGTCAAAGGCTAGCTGGCTCTCGCTTCAAGGCCCGAGAAAACCCTCGCTTAAGTTTAGGACTTAACATCCTGTTTCTTCGGTGGTCAAAAGCGGATTGATCGTGGAAGCTTAGTCTTGTAACTAAGGCCGCTGATCGCTAGCAGATTCTTAAGTAACTAAACCAACGTGAAAACCAAGCCGGTTATGACCATGAATATCATCGCCAGTGTACCAACTAATAACACAAGGCATCCTCTTTCTAAGTTCGAGCTACTGGGTTTTATGCGCCAATGGCTGGAAGCTCTAGAAATTCAAGATCGCAAGCTAGCCGAGTTCTTGTGCAAGCTGATCCCAGCCAGTTGTCCTTTTGAGCGGGATATCAAACTGTTTGACAATACATTATTTCACATTCCACCCCTGTGCAAACTGAACCCTCTCTACGAACAAGTTGCTGGCCTTCGCTTCAAGGCTCTATCCTATCTAGCGGATGAATGTGGTGAGGATGTAGCACTATATTGCTGAGAGTCAAAAACAAGCTGCCGTTGGTGCGAGCAGTATTGTCACGCATCAGATCCTATCTTCTAGACATGGCAAAGTTGTAAAGCTGTAGCTGTACTGACCCAGATGATGGGGTTTTTAACAAATCAGAAACAGCCCCTGATGTCAAGGTAATATCTTATGAATTTATTCAGGCAGCTCAAGAATGGGATGTTCAGGCATGACTGAAGTTTGCACACGGCGACGCCGGACTCAATTTTGGTGCGAGTTGATCTTCCCAAAAAAGCAGATGCTCTTTAAGGGCGCTGACTTGCACTCTATGCTTTTCTACTAAAGCTTTCAGATGACAGGCTTTGTCTCTACAAGCAGTTTTACACCATAGGGCTTTACAGACTAAGGCTTCACAGTCGTTATTTAAGGCAATTTCAAGCCGCTTTTCACATTTATCCTCTTCTGCTAGAACAGTTAAGTACTCTCTTTGAGCAATTTTCTTAGCTGAAATTGCCTCAATAGTAGCTGTTCGTAGCGTACTGAGGTAAGTATTCCATGTCTGACTTTCTGCCTGAAAGCTTTCAAAATTTCCTTGGGCACTTAAGCCCCCGGAGAGTGCTTTGAGAGGAAGGTTTCGGACTGAAAAATCGGTCGATGAGCTGTTTTTAATAGTTGCCAACATAATTTTTACCTTGAGCAGATTAGACCGCTTACTGTGCTTGTGTTAATACTACTTTCAGATTAAAGTTTAGAGCACCTTTGTAACATCAATCTCAGGGCGGAAATAAACTTATTCCTCAGGGTAGACCAGGGCGCAATGGGTCGTTCAAGAAGTAATTCGCACTGTAAAATTTCGGCTTCAAGCCGTGGTTTTTGTTCTCACTTTTCAATCTGAACAGCCTCCGTAATGTACTTCAGCACCTTACGGTTTTGCACTCGCTACATTGAAATACTGAAGCACAAAAAAAAGCAAAAGAATCGTTGAGGATAAGGACAAGGATTTAAACCAGTCTCGTTTGATAGAATTTCATAAATAAAGCTTAGCTAGCGATCACAAATTCTACAATCGGTAAAAATCAGAGAAACTTCATCAAAAAGTTAGATAAAAGTCACCAGTAAGCCTTCATCTATGCAGTCATGGTGTGGCTCATGGTTAAGCGGCTAGCGTAACATGTTGTACTTTTCATCCATCCTCTTACGGGGTCGGCTTCGGTGTCCAATCTCTCTCTAATTCCTCAAGCCTGAACTTTTACGTTAAAATAGTTACAAAATTACCGCCAATAGAATAACTATCCTTACTAATCAAAAATACGATGTTCTTCCAGCAAGTTTTTTGGAGTCTGCGTGCAGGGCTCGTTTTGAGTGCATTACCCCTGACAATAATTGCTGTTCTACCTAAATCAGCCTCATCAGCCAACTTAAAATTTGATGATATTTATGTTTTTGGCGACAGCCTCTCCGATGATGGCAATGTGTTCAAGGCTTCGGGAAATAGCTTTCCACCGCCATCCTACTTTCAAGGACATTTTTCCAATGGTCCGGGGTGGGTGGAACAGCTCGCACCATTACTAGGATTAAAACCCAATCCGAATACCAACTTCGCCTTCGGTGGTGCTACTACAGGAACCGATAACACTCTCAATACTTCTTTTCAGACTCCTTTATCGATTACTTTACCGGGATTGCAGCAGGAGATTAATACCTTTACAGCACCCCTGAAAGCAGCTCATCAGTCCACCGACCCGAATGCACTTTATATTGTCTGGGCTGGTGCGAATGATTACCTGCCCACCGTCAGCAGTTTTATGCCTTTTCAGCAACCTGACACTTCGGTTAAAAACATATCAGATGCGGTAACGTCGCTGGCGGGAGTTGGTGCGAAAAATATCATGGTGGTTAACTTGCCGAATTTGGGAGAGATTCCGCTCACAATTGGTAGTCCGTTGTCCGAGCCACTCGATGCTCTAACCCAGGCCCATAACTCGGCTTTGGCAGCGACACTCAAAGGGTTGAGACTTTCACTAGGCTCCTATGTCAACATTATTCTTTTTGATGTTAATTCCGTATTTAGTCACGCCCGCAAGTCCCCTGGGAACTTTGGTCTTACAAATGTGACCACCGCTTGCTTCAACCAAACCACATTTACTGTATGTGCTAACCCGAACGAGTATCTGTTCTGGGACGCTCAACATCCAACGACCACAGTCGATACAGTGATTGCCAACTCAGCATATGGAATGCTGTCTGTAGCCAACCCATCAGCAGGTTCGGCTAGAAACAGCATTCGGTGCGTGTGGTGCTTTTTTAGTGCTGAAGCGAAGCCCCAACAAACAAGCCAATAGCTTTCCCATACAGTCAAATCAGGGGTATCGAACCCAGGGCTTGCCGCATCTAAATTATTTTTGACAAAAAACCAGATTTGTGAATCAACCTTGAATCAGGATCTATTGCTCAACTTGTTTCTCTGTAGAATGCGTGAGTTCAAGCTAAGTTTACTGTCAATAAGCCTGAAATTAATGCGATTAATCCCTGGCTTAGGCTTATTGAGATTAAACTCCTTTTATTGACAATGGAAGTGTTTGCCCTGCGTTACCGCTAAAGGGCGCAACGGCCTGCGCTCTGTTACAATAAAGGGTCGAGGCCAGATCTTCCAGTCTTCGGGTCGCTGCTCCCAGTGCTTCAAACCCAAACCCCGTCTGCCTAAGACTGGTGCCGCCAATGGCTACAGGCCGATGTTATTTCCGGAGTCCTATGTCTTTTTCTACCCTCGGCCTGTCCGATGAAATTGTCCGTGCCATAACCGCATGTGGGTACACCGATCCCACGCCGATCCAGATGCAGACGATAGAAAGCCATACTGTAGGGACTATGACCTGCTGGCTAGCGCGCAGACTGGTACCGGCAAGACCGCTGGCTTTACCCTGCCGATCTTGCACCGATTGTCCGACAAGAGCGTCAAAGGCCCGAACCACGGCTAAACTCCGATCCGGGCGCTGATTCTCACCCCCACCCGCGAACTCGCCGCGCAGGTGGAGTCAAACGTGCGCGAGTATGGTAAGTACCTGAAACTGAATTCGATGGTGATATTCGGTGGGGTCAACATTAATCCGCTTTCTCCAACGACTTAAGAGCCGCGTGGATATTCTGGTTGCCACCCCAGGGCGCTTGCTGGATCATGTGAAGCAGGGTACATTGAACCTGTCGCGCATCGAGATCCTAGTGCTGGATGAAGCCGACCGCATGCTGGACATGGGCTTCATCCGCGACATCCGCCGCATCGAAGCGCTTTTGCCCAAGCAGCGGCAGAACCTGCTGTTCTGGGCCACCTTCTCCAACGAGATCAAGGCACTCGCTACTAGGATGCTCAACTGCCCAGTGCCAATCGAGGTAGCACGCTGCAACATTAGTCCCGAATTGATCTCTCAGAAAGTGTACAGAGTGGCGCGCGAACGGAAGCACAACTTGCTCGCCCACCTGATCAAGCAACACAATTGGTTCCAGGTTTTGGTCTTTACCCGCACCAAGCATGGTGCTGACCGACTGTCCAAACAGCTCATTCAATCCGGCATTCCAGCGCTGGCGATTCACGGCTACAATTGCCAGAGAGTGCGGCTCGAGACCCTCCGTAAGTTCAAGTCCGGCAGGTTACAGGTGCTGGTGGCAACCGACATTGCCGCCCGTGGGATCGACATCAGCTCACTGCAGCAGGTGGTCAACTTCGATCTGCCCGATGTGCCGGAGGATTACGTCCATCGCATCGGACGCACGGGTCGCACTGGTGTGGCAGGATCAGCCTTGTCGCTGGTGTGCGTCGATGAACACAAGCGGCTTGCAGATATCGAAAAGCTGATGAAGCTCACGCTCCCCCAGGAAGTGGTCGCTGGCTTCGAGCCTGACCCGCATGCCCTGCCTGAGCCGATTCAAAATGGACGCCAGCGACAGACACCCGAACGTGAGAAGCGAAGGACTCGTCTCACTGCCAAGTCGTCACCACGGAAACAGTCCAAACCGAAGGCAGATCCGTCCGCGACAGTGAGCTGCCAATTTAAATGCTAAACAACAAATCTAAGACACTACCCTTTAAAGATAGGCGCTTTCTAGGGCAGCAATGCCATCCTCAAACTTCTCAATAAATAGCCAGATTTGTTCGCGCTGAGAATCAGTAAGTACGCCGTATTCGCTCAGGCAGTTTATCTGCGTCTCGCTGTCCCAAAATAAATTGGCATTAGACGCAATCCGCCAAAGAGAATACTCGATGGTTTCAAGGTATTCAGTGGGGCAGTTGTAGATGGCACGAATTTGGCTAGCAATGTATTTTTCATCCATGATTATGAAGTAATTCTAGAAAAATGTGCTCGCGGCTGAACACATAAAAATGATTTCCGAGGTAACTTTGGGAGAGCCATCAAATTGAACCTATAAAATCTTAATGCGCTAAAGCTAGAAACTAAATTTTAAACCCGAATAGTTTCTTGGTTTGGCAACAGTCAATCACCGTATTATTCTGGGTTATTATTTTCAGCATTTAGCACCATCATCCCACCCCATCCTAGAATCGCTCAATAAATTGTAGGACTTGTTTACGCTGAGAGTAAGTAAGCTTGCCATATTCGTTCAGGCACTCTGTAGGGGTCTGATCGTCCCAAAATAGCTCAGCATTAGACGCAATCCGAAAAAGTGAATCGTCAATCTGCTTGAGGTATTCAGTTTCACAGTTGTCAATTTTGCGAATTAGCTCAGCAATATATTTTCTGTTCATATTAACTCGTTGGTTTATACAACATTCCCCTGTAGCAAAGCTCTGGAGCTTTTACTGGCAAGGTATCCAAAGTATAGGAACTGTTAGAGGGATTTGGTCCTAGGTAATAGTAAAATGAGCCTAACTTTGCTGTGGGCCATGTTACTGTATCTGTGAGCTTAATGAAGCCACAGGCATTGACTTTGTGCTTACGAAGAGCTGGGTTTATATCTTTCGCATCGTACAAAACAGCGGTGGGAAGCCCAAATATATAGGCAGCTGTAGAATTGCCCTGGACAAGGCCGTTCTTGATTCCATATGCCCCATTACCTAAATCAGTCCAAGGCAGGGTCGTATTCCGCCCAGTACCACTGCACAAATTAGTCGCCCTACCACGAATATCCCCTGCATTAAGATTGCTTCCATCAAAGCTTAAAGCTGGCGTTTGCTGCCCTGATAAAAAGATATCAACGTTGCTCCACGGGTAGAAATTTTTGTAGGGAAGCTTGACAAAATTACAGGTGCCTTGTGGTTTAACATGAATGGTCTCTCTGAGATTACCATAAGCAATCTGAACAAACTGGCCATTTTGCAAACCAGAAATGTATGGGGCTCCAGTATCATCCTTGTAAATCTGAACATCTGCATTTGCAGGAAGGGCGATCGCTAATCCCAAAATAGCGATCGCACTGTTAACAAGTGGCTTATTCACTTTTTCTCCACTTTAATTGTGTAGGCTATTGGCCCCAGCTTCCGGGTGTGTAGAGCTGTGGCCCACTAGCGTTTTTCTTGCAGACTGGGGCATCAGCAGTTGGCAGACTGGCCATTGTATAGTCAGTTCCTCCAATGTTTAGGGCAGTTCCAATTGTATGCGCTGATGTTGATTTGATAGTAGCAAAGCCACACCCATTAACAGTTGAGTTGAAATGAGCTGGGATATCAGGAAAATCTACCTCTTGCGAACCACCAGCTGTATAGCCAACTAGATAAACTTTAGTAACACCAGAGCTAGTTGTCTCTTTAAAATTAGCAGTTGGTGCAGTTCCTACCCAGGCACCATTCGTACATTTTGGTGCAGTTCCAGCTACGAGTGTTGTTAAGTTAACTGTTGTACCATTGACTTTTACGCTGTTTCCAAGGGTTGGCATTGAAGTGCTTGTTCTAAGAAGAATTTGTCCACATGCACCAACTTTTTCATTTTTCTTGTATGCTGTTCCAGTAAGCTTAACTAGAAGCTTTTGCCCAGGTGTTACACCAGAATGAATAACAACGTTACCAGCGCTGTCCTTAAAAACTGCTGGAGGTGCAGCTGCACTGCCTGGAAGATTTGGAAGACCTGCTAGAGCGATCACGCCCATGCCAAAAAACGCCACCGCTGTCCTTGCTTTTGTCATTGCTTTTTCCTTTGCTACCTTAATCAATGCTTGAGTAAAATAGTACTAGTGCATCTACGTAATTAAACTTAGATATCATGAAGATAGCCTTTAGATTTACTGAAAAATAATGAAGATATCGTCTAGACATGGAACTGTGTCGCCAAAACGCCTCAGTCTCAAGCGCGTCGCCATTTGTAGCACTAGTGGGTTCTTCGCAGTGATGGCATTATTCACGATCTGTTGGCTACTGGCTCCACCGAAAGAGTGGTGCGTCCGGGCCTATCCAGACGGGGCTAGCAAGACGCTCTATGGTGCGGATTGCTTCAAGGCAGTCGGTAATTATACCAGATAATTTTGGAAATATTGAGCGTCAAGAGGTCATTTAATCAAGAGCCAAGCTCAGCGCTCCGAAGCTCGTAATACCTGAGCGAATACATCGCGGTCAACATTGCCGCCGCATAGCACAATGCCTACTTTGCGGCCTGCCATTTTATCCTTTTCCTGAAGTAGTGCGGCGAGTCCAGCAGCACCAGCCCCCTCAGCTACATTATGGGTATCCGTAAAGTAGGCGCGCATGGCTACTTCAATCTCTGCGTCAGTAACCTGGACAATGCGCTCGACACCACGCCAAATGATCTCAAGCGCCTGGTAATCCGGCTGGCGGCAGGCCATACCATCGGCCATCTGAGTCGTCACCGAGTGCGAGAGCAGTCGGCGCGCCTCAAACGACAGGGCGTAGGCGGGTGCGCCCACTGAAACCACACCAACTACCTTGGTTCGGAGACCGAGCGCGTCGCGCGCCGCCACCATACCACAGATGCCGGAGCCAAGCCCAATTGGCACGTAGATCGTGTCAAGCCCTGGCACGGCGCGCAGGAACTCAAGCGCGTAGGTGCCGACACCGCGCACGAGCAGCGGATGGAAGGAAGGCACCCGTAGGGCAAACGCATCTTAATGAGCGGCAACATGTGATAATAAAACGTGCTC